>NZ_JBICMK010000011.1:0-31681 GCF_043106315.1 Pseudomonas sp. FYR_5
ACCCGCGAATACGGTGGCGGCAGCGACGGTGAACGGCGGGTGGAAATTGGCCAGCAGGGCCGGCCCTTTCGCGGGTGAACCCGCTCCTACGACGGCCTGTGCCCAACCACCGACCTGTGACCACCCCCGATCAGTGAACCGCGTCGGGTGACAGAATCATGCCAAGCGCCGCTGCACCAGCAGGTGCCGGGCTTTGTCGAACGCCCAGTTGTACACCACGGTGTAGGGCAGGATGATCACGAAGAAGCCCAGCTCCACCATGAACGCCTGCAGCAGCGAAATCTCCAGCATCCAAGCCGCCACCGGCAGGCACCACACCACCAGGCCGGCTTCGAAGCCAAGACCGTGCACGAAACGCGTACTGGCCTTCCAGTTGATGCGTTCGGTTTGCACCCAGCGATCGACCAGTGCGTTGTAGACCATGTTCCACAGCATGGCGATTACCGACAGGGTCACCGCCAGCGCGCCCGCCGTTGCCAGCGACTTGCCCATGACCCAGGACAGTAGCGGCGCACACAGCAGTACCGCGAAAACTTCATAGCCAACGGCGTGGACCAGACGTTCGGTGAAAGACACGTTTTTCATTGCAAATTCCATCCATTGCGTGAGTCGTGCTTCCCATTCTCTTCGATAGAACTGATACTCGCGATATAGCAACCATCGGTTTTATCAATACCATGCGTTACTCTCCCGAAGCTCTCGTCGCCTTTACCGAAGCCGCATCGCTAGGTTCGTTTTCTGCGGCGGCGCGCAAGCTGCACAAAAGCCAGTCCACCGTCAGCATCGCCATCGCCAATTTCGAGGCCGACATCGGCTGCCCGCTGTTTGATCGCAGTGGCCGCCACCCCACGCTCAATGAGGCGGGCAGGCAGGTGCTGAGCCATGTCGAGGCGATTCTCGATGCCAGCGCCCAGCTCGATGCGCTGGCAGTGCGACTGGCGCAAAATGTCGAGGCGCTGGTATCTGTGGTGATGTCGGACAGCTACAGCGTAACGTTCCAGGGGGCGGTGATGACTCGTTTCGCCCAGCACTACCCCCATACCGAGCTACGCTGCGGCCCGGCGGAGGACGCTGATGTAATCGAGATGATCCAGCAGGGCCTGGCCCATGTCGGCATCCTTGCCACGCAGCCCGGCTACCCCGCCGACGTGGCCGTGGCGCGTTTGCCGGAGCAGGCAGAGTTCGGCGTGTATGTCGCCAGCGAGCATCCGCTGGCAAGCCTGCCGCAAGTACAGGCACAGCATCTGGAGAACGCACGACAGCTGTATATCAAGACCTATGCCCCCAGCCTGCACCATGGCCGTGGCCAAGCGTGGTCGGCACCGGATTACCTTACCCTGCTGGAGTTCGCCGTACGCGGGTTTGGCTGGGCCGAACTGCCCAGGGCGCTGGTAAAACGGTTTGGCAACGAGCTGGTGGAGTTGCAGATAGCGGGTTACCCCAGGCGGGTGGATATGGATGTGGCCTGGTCGAGTCGGCGTGCATTGGGACCGGCCGGGCAATGGCTGGTGCGACAGATGTTGGGACAATAGTTGTGTCGCAGCCGCTTTGCCGAAGGTATAATTCCTCCCCAACAAACAAGATAGTTTAATTTTGACGGCCAGCCTTCATCTTCATTTCCGATTTTCAAGGACTTTCATTAAACCACGCCGGACATTTTGGGCCTCCTTGCGACTGAGGAACCATGGGCTATTCATAAGAGTACTATACAAATTCCCGCCGTTAGCCAAAACATCTATTGCAATGGCGCGCACTTCTCTAGATGTATCAACATCAAAACCCGAGATGCACCTAATTGCTGCAGAGTTATATTCTTCGAGTATGGCAACATCACCGGCATCCATAGGCAGACGTCGGTATTCACTCGGATCTCCCAGTACGCCTACTGCTGGCACCGCTGATTGCGCGCCCCGTGAAACAGCAGAACTTGCACCAGCCACCTGCAGACCTTGAGCAGAGTTTGATGCCTGGCCGCTTTGTACGGGGGAGCCAGGGGTAGTCCAACCCGGTTGGCTATTCAGTGCCTCCTGCACTATTCTTTCTTCGCTCGCTGACGACAGTCTTCTCCGCTTTCCACCAGCGGCACTCCAGCCAGGTTGGCTATTCAGTACCTCAAGCACTATGCTTTCTTCGCTCGCTGACGACAGCCTTCTCCGATTCCCACCAGCGGCACTCCAGCCAGGCGACATTCTCCCCGTGGGGCTGGGCGACCTCAATATGGGGCCATGCCCACTGGGATCAGCGTAATTGATCGGATCACCCGTACAGTAGGCGTAACAGTTCAAACCACCCACAGTAAAGGGACTTAGGCTGTCTGGACTCTGAAAGCGCATCAAGACAGAATTATAGGCACGGTAGCCATTACCGAGTAAATACAGGTGACTCACCAGCAAGTGCCCATTGAATGCAGGACGCTGCGGAGGAATCTCACCGTGGCTGTGTAAGCCATACACATTGTAGGTAACCGACTCTGTCTGCGCCTGAGTGTTCACTCGTACCACTGAGTCCCCTAAGTCCGCAGCCAGTAACGCTGACTGGGTTGTTTTTTTCGTTAGCCTAGTTTCTGCCAGAGCACATGATTGAGCTCTCAGGTACACCACAGCAATACTGTCGGACAACGCGACATGAACCCTTTCGTGCTGCATGAAAAAGCGCATTGTGTTCATCGAGTTGGTCATGTTCTGGCTCCGGTCTGTTCATTTCGAAGGTTTACGCACTGAAGCAGATTGAGCAACTGCTAAAAATGATAGGTCACTGCCGTGTCGAAACGGCTCAAGATCAATTTTCCTGCACGATAGCCGGGGCTGCTTTACGCCCAGGTTTGCAGCTCAACCCCAAGAGTGCGCCCAGACACAACAATCAGTACACCGAGCGACAAGCCTTCCCCCCGCCCTGCCCCGTAGCCTGTCACCACACGCCGCCCCGCCGCGGCACGCACCCAAAGCACAAGAACAAACGTTGGTGACCTATGCAGACAGTAGATCCGATCACCCTTGCGGTTGTCCGGGGTGCGCTGGAGACAGCGCAACGCGAAATGACCCTGACCCTGGAAAAGACCGGGCGCTCCAGTGTGTTCAACCTGGCCCACGACTATTCCAACTCGCTGTTCGACCACTTGCCGGAAATGATCCTGCAGGGCCAGGACATTCCCATCCACCTGGGCTCGCTGATCCCGGCCATGAAATGCGTGGCCGAGTTCTTCGGCGACGACATCGCCGAAGGCGACGTGATCTACCACAACGACCCCGCCTACAAGGGCAGCCATATTCTCGACTGCTGCATGTACAAACCGGTGTATTACCAAGGCGAGCTGGTGTTCTGGACCGTATGCAAGGGCCACCTGACCGACATCGGCGGCCCGGTGCCGGCGGGCTACAACCCCGATGCCAAGGAGATCTATGCCGAGGGCCTGCGCATTCCACCGGTCAAGCTGTGGGAAAAGGGCAAGCGTCGTGAGGACGTGATCAACTTCATGCTCACCAACATGCGCGCCCGCCCTTATCAGGAAGGTGACCTCAATGCCCAGTATGGCGCCTGCAAGGTCGGCGAGCGGCACTTGCTGGAGCTGCTCGACAAATACGGCGTGGCACAGGTGCGTGCCTGCATCGCCGAACTGAAGAACATGGCCGACCGACACATGCGGGCGCTGTTGCGCGATGTGCCGGATGGAGACTACAGCGGCACCGCCGTGCTCGAAGATGCCGGCCACGGCCTGGGTGAACTGGCCATCACCGCCCATGTGCAGATCCGTGGCGACCAGGCCCATGTACGCATCGAGAGCCCGCCGCAGGTGCCGTACTTCATCAATTCCTATGAGGGCAACTCCGTATCCGGAGTGTACCTGGGGCTGATGATGTTCGCCCAGGTGGCGCCGCCTTACAACGAAGGCCTGTATCGCTGCGTGACGGTCGATGTCGGCCCCAGGGGCACGCTGTGCAATGCCGAGGAACCCGCGCCCCACGTCAATTGCACCACTACGCCGATGGAAACCCTCGCCGATGCCGTGCGCACTGCGCTGGAACAGGCCTCGCCACAGCGGGTAACGGCCTCCTGGGGGCATACCAGCGGCATCAACATTGCCGGCCGCGACCCGCGCAACGGCAATAGCGAGTACGTGACGATGGTGCTGGCCTCGATCATTTCCGGAGCCGGTGCCAACAAGGTGATGGATGGCTGGCACGCCTGCGGCCCGCTGTGCTGCTTCGGGGCGCTGATGAGCGGTGACATCGAGCTGCTCGAACACGCGTATCCGGTGCTGATCCACCGCTACAGCCTGATGGCCGACAGTGGTGGCGCCGGTGAGTTGCGCGGGGGTTCGGGCACCCGCCTGGAGATCGAGCCGCTGGGCCACGCCATGACCGTGGTTGGCTTCGGCGAGGGCCGCCAGTTGCCCACCGCCGGTGCCGCCGGGGCTCGCAATGCCCTGCTCGAGCCCAAACTGGGCCGGCTGATCCATCGCCACGCCGATGGCCGCGAAGACCACTACACACAGAACCCCATGCTCACCCTGCAGCCCGGCGAACGCATCATCAACATCAACCCAGGGGGTGGTGGCTACGGCGACCCGCTGCGCCGTCGGGTCGCAGCAGTACTGGAGGACGTGCGCAACGGCCTGGTCTCGCCACAAGGCGCAGCCCTGGAATATGGCGTGGTCCTCGATGCCGATGGCCAACTGGACGAAACAGCCACCCGCCTTGCCCGCGCCCCGCGCTAACCGGAGAACACGCATGCGTAACCAATATCGCCTGGGCGTAGACGCCGGCGGCACTTTCACCGATTTCATCCTGGCCGATCGCGACGGCGGCGTGCAACTGTTCAAGGCCCCCTCCACGCCGCAGGACGGCACCCTGGCCATTCGCGCCGGCCTGGCACAGATCGCCGACGCCACCGGGCGCAGCCCGGCCGAACTGATCGCCAACTGTGACCTGTGCATCAACGGCACCACCGTGGCCCTCAACGCGCTGATCGAGCGCACCGGGGTCAAAGTGGGCCTGCTGTGCACCGAGGGGCACGAGGACAGCCTGGAAATCCGCCTGGGCCACAAAGAAGAAGGCCACCGCTACGACGCCCACTACCCGCCGGCACACATGCTTGCCCCACGCCACCTGCGCCGCCCGATCGGTGGCCGAATCCTTGGCGATGGTCGTGAGCACAGCCCGCTGGACGAAGCCGCCATCCATGCCGCCATCGACTACTTCCGTGCCGAAGGCGTGCAGGCCGTGGCCATTTCCTTCCTGTGGTCGGTGCGCAACCCCAGCCACGAACAGCGGGCCGCCGAACTGGTACGGGCTGCCCTGCCCGAGGTGTTCGTCTGCACCGGCTGCGAGGTGTTCCCGCAGATCCGCGAGTACACCCGCACCTCCACCACGGTGGTCAACGCCTACCTCAGCCCGGTAATGGCACGTTACGTGGCGCGTATCGACAGCCTGTTCCAGGAGCTTGGCGCACAGCAGCCGGTACGCTACTTCCAGTCCAATGGCGGGCTGGCGCCCGGGCACCTGATGCGTGAGCGCGCCGTCAACGCGATCAACTCTGGTCCGGCCTCAGCGCCACAAGCCGGGCTGGCGGTCGCGAGGCCGTTCGGAATCGACAACGTCATTACCGTGGACATGGGCGGCACCTCGTTCGACATCACCCTGACCAATGCCGGACGCACCAACTTCAGCAAGGACGTGGACTTCCTGCGCCAGCGCATCGGCGTGCCGATGATCCAGGTGGAGACCCTGGGTGCCGGCGGTGGCTCCATCGCCCATCTGGACGAGTTTGGCATGCTCCAGGTCGGACCGCGCAGCGCCGGCGCCATGCCTGGGCCGGTGTGCTACGGCAAGGGTGGCCGCGAACCCACGGTCACCGACGCCAACCTGGCTCTTGGCTACCTGCCCGACGGCGCACTGCTGGGCGGCAGTATCCGCCTGAACCGCCAGGCCGCGCTGGACGCCATCCGGAGCAAGGTCGCCGAACCGTTGGGCATCAGTGTGGAACGCGCGGCATTCGGCATCACCACCCTGGTCAACCTGAACATGGTCAACGGCATCCGCCGCGTATCGATCGAGCGCGGTCACGACCCGCGTGACTTCGCCTTGATCGGCGCAGGCGGTGCGGCGGGCATGCACGTGGTGCGCCTGGCCGAAGAAATCGGCATGCACACCGTGCTGATCCCCAAGGTGGCCTCGGGCTTGTGTGCGTTCGGCCAGATCCTGTCCGACGTGCGCTACGACCAGCTCACCAGCCTGTCGATGCGCCTGGACGCCGGGCACGTCGACCTGGCGCAACTCAACCAGGCCCTCGCCGAACTGCGTCAGCAAGGCCTGGCCAACCTGCGCGTAGACGGCTTTGGCGACCAGGCCAGCAGCTGCCACTACACCCTGGAGATGCGCTACCTGGGGCAGATTCATGAGTGCAGTGTGGACCTGCAGCAGCACAGCCTGGACGAGGCAGGGCTGGCCGCGCTGATCAGCCGCTTCCACAGCCGCCACCAGACCCTGTACTCGTACAGCGAACCCGCCAGCCCGGTGGAACTGGTGAACCTGGAATGCTCGGTGATCGGCCACCTGCCACGCCCGCCGCAACCCGAGCTGCAGGGGCCGGCCGAACCCCCCGCCCCCAGCGCGCAATCCGTCCGCCCGATGCTGTTCAGTGCCGACGGTGAATCGCAGCCCACACCGGTGTTCAACGGCAACCACCTGTTGCCTGGGCAGACCGTGCATGGCCCCTGCGTGATCGAGGAAGACACCACCAATATTGTCCTGCCACCCGGCTGGCAGGCGCGCCTGGAGCCTTCGGCCACCTACCGGGTGACACGCGGGGGTTGATCTTGCGGTCGGCGCGCGCCGATCATGGGCCAGATAACCGCCCGGCAGTTTTGCGCTGCCGGGCGGTTCGTACAATAACAAGAGCTGCTTGAGTAGCTTGCCTGCAGTTCCTTTTTTCAATGCTGCCCTCTTTGAAAAAGGACCCACCCCATGCCCACAGAACTCTCGACCCACGGCTGGCCACAGCCAGAGCGCCAGGTACGCTGGGCCGAAGCCATCAGTGACACCTATTTTCCGCTGAGCCTTGAATTTGCTGCCGGACAGCCGTTCGATGGCCACCTGCAGCGCTGGAGTACGCCGAGCACACCGCTCAGCCTGTCGCGCCTGCGCTCCAGCCAGCTGGGTTACTCGCGCAGCAAAGCGCACATCGGCCAGGACCATGAAGCGTTCTACCTGGTGACCGTGCCGCATCGCAGCGAGGTGCACTTCGAACAGGACGGCCACCAGATCAGTTGCAGCCCGGGCGGTTTCATCGTCGAGCGCGGCGATGCACCCTACCGCTTCCACTACGGCACGCAGAACGACTTGTGGGTGCTCAAGCTGCCTGAGCGTGCGCTCAAAGCCAACCTGCTGGGACACAAGCGCTATACCCGGCATTGCTTCGATGCCCGTCAGGGCCTGGGGCGCATCTTCGTCGAGCAACTCGACCTGTGTGCCCGCCATTTCGACACCAGCCCCCCGGCAGCCCGGCATCTACTGCTTGAACAGGCATCTGCCACCCTGGTGCTGGCCTTGCAACAGGATGAGCGCGTGCTGGGCAGCGAAGGCAGCAACCTCAGCACCCTGCACCTGACGCGGGTCGAGCAGTACGTGCAGCAAAACCTGGGTGACCCCGAGCTGTCGCCACAAACCATCGCCAGCGCCTGTGGGCTGTCGCTGCGTTACCTTCACAAGCTGTTCGCGATCACGCCCTACACCCTTGGCGAGTGGGTACGCCGTCAACGCCTGGAGGCCGTGCACCGGCAACTGCGCGACCCGCATTGCCACTCGGCCATCGGCGAATTGGCATTTCGCTGGGGTTTTGCCGACCAGGCGCAGTTCACCCGGGCGTTTCGCCAGCAGTATGGGTGCACGGCAAGCGAAGTGCGGGCTACGCGTACGCACTGATAAAGCAACGGAAAGTGGATGGGCCCTGTGCGTCCAGGATGCGATGTAGGTGGGCTTCCTCGGAACCGTCGATAGTCACTATCGAGCAGGGCAATTTCTACCGAACGCTGTGGCCGCATAACCTAGCTCCATCCCCTCGCTGCCTACTAGATTGCCCTGGAGCTAACCGATGAATGCCCTGGCCCGCCAGCTTGCCGCCATCCTTGTCGTTTTCGCCATCGCCGTGATCAGCGGCTGTGCCAGCCACCCTGAACTGCGCCCGTACACCGCCGAGGAAACCCGCCAGTTGCAACTGGAAGCCTTACAGCGCCGCGGCCTGTCGCTGGACAATTACGAGCAGCAACGGCGGGTGATCCTGCGTGCCGGTAACCTGCCTGTCGTGACCGAAGCTGCCGACGCTGAACCTTCGACCAAAGGCTGAACGGGCTAGCCGGCGGTTCCCTCCCTCCACTTGCGCAGGTATCCTCTACCGCTCAACCGCAAGCCTTCCAGGACGGAGACCATGATCAGGCCCCTTCTGTTGCTGAGTGCTGCGCTGCTTTTCAGCTCCGTATCGCTAGCCCAGCAGATGAAACGCCAACTGGGTGATTTCGACTTTACACTCGGTACCACTCCCTCGCGCAGCATGGCGCAAGGGCTTATCTCACCCAGCGCCGTCGGCGCATTCCATGGTGGGCTCGACCTTAGCCACCCCAATGGCTGGTATCTGGGCCAGTACGCCCCCAGCATGGGCGTCACCCACAACTCGACCCTGCGCCTGGACAGTTACCTGGGCTACAAGCACCATTTCGACAGCAGCCTGGGCTACGAGGTAGGGTTGATCCATTACAGTCAGCCAAATATCGCAGGCCCCGACAGCTACGCCCTGTATGGGGGTATTTCGGTGCTGGGCAGCCGCTTCGGCGGGGCGCTGCGCGACAACCCCGACAACCGCACGGGCACGCTGTTCGCCGACTTCGGCCATCTGCCGATGTTCGACGTCGACTTCACCGTCAAACTCGCCCACCACCGCCTGGGCACGCCGTTCACCATTGGTGATGGCAGCCAGGTAAATACCTTTTCCGATTGGTCACTGGAATTGTCGCGGCCCTGGCTGGGCATCGACCTGAACCTGATCTACAGCAATTCGAGTTTGAGTGGTGACGGCTGCGATGCGTACTCAGGTATCAACACCTATTGCGACAGCGTGGTCACCCTCAAGGCCCAGCGCAACTTCTTTTAACGGCGTGGTGCCAGCGCCAGGGCAATGCCGCCCAACACCACCGCACAGGCGATCAACAAGCGCAACGACAGCGGCTCGCCGATCAGGGCAACCCCGCCCAGTGCGGCAATCACCGGCACACTCAGCTGCAGGGTCGCCGCCTGTTGTGCACTGACCTGCCTGACCACGCCATACCACACGGCATAGCCTGCGCCAGAAGCCAGCACACCGGAGCCCAAGGCATACAACAAGCCAAGCGGCGTGAGGTGCGGGCCGGCGCCCAGCAACAGCATCGGTAGCAGCAGCACCAGGCAAGGCAGGCTGCGGGCAAAATTGCCGGCAGTGTCGGCCAGCGGCCTGGGCGAGCCTTTGCCCAGTAGCGTATACACCCCCCAGGCCACGCCGGACAGGGCCATCAGCAAGGCACTGGCCAAGGGCGGCGCCGAAGCACCGGGCAACAGCAGCACCAGCAGGCCGGCAAAGGCGATCAGCATGCCCAGAAGCATGCGTACCGTGATGTATTCGCCCCTGTACCAGGCAAAACCGAACATGGTGATCTGTACAGCACCGAACAGCAACAACGCCCCTGCACCTGCGCCCAGTTGCAGGTACGCCGCAGAAAACAGGAACGCGTACAGGAACAGGGCCAGGCCGCCCCACCAACTGCCGCCCATGGTTTGCACCGGTTTGCGCAGGCGAATCAGCACCCACAGAAACAGCGCACCACTGGCCAGGCGTACCACGGTGAAGGATACCGGGTCGATAGCCCCGTCTTTCAACGCAAGCCGGCAGAACACCGAGTTGGCGGCAAACGCCACCAGACTGAAAAGGGCAGGCCAAAGCCAGGCGCTGGTCTTGCGGTCAGTAAGCGTTGTCGTGCCTGTACTCATGGTGTGGTCACCTCTGAGCGGGATTGTTGTTATAGCGGCATTTAGTCAGGACCGGCACCGATATACAAGGAAGAATCCACCGTGCAGGATGGCACCGGCTACGCCGGTGTTCGCGGGTAAACCCGCGCCTGCGGGCCGCCGCGCCGGCTTTTCAGGTTTTGAGCAAGACGGCGGCTACGGCTTCGACTTCCACCAGCATGCCATCCAGCGCCAGCCGGGGCACCGGTATCAGCGTGCAGGTCGGTTTCATGTGCCGCCCCCAGGCCCTGTCGGCCTCGGCCACCCATTGCTGCAGGCGCGCTTCGGAGTGCTCGACAACCAGCAGGGTCAGCTTGAACACCTGGGCCAGGCTGGCACCTTTCGACGCCAGGGCCAGTTCCAGGTTGGCCAACGCCTGACGGGCCTGTTCGGCGAACAAGGGTGACAACTGGCCCTGGCTATCCTCCCCACCCTGACCGGCGATGAACAGCAGACGGCTGTCAGCGCGCACTTCGGCGACATGGGAGTAGGCGTTGCCACTGGGGTCGTAGAGGCCTTCGGGGTTGCTTAGCTGGAATGCGCTTGATGGGGTCACGACAAGCCCTCGCTCGGTTGGAAGAGCGTCGGAGTATCGGACCTCAAGTTAACTCGAGGTCAAGCATAAAGTAGGAGAATTCGTACAAAGCATCGTCATGTCAGAACCACGCGTGTGTTTGCGCGGAGGCTGTAAGGCCGTAGGCTCTGTACGAAAAGTCTTGAGATGCAGGTCAGGCAAGGCGAAAACAGCCGAGGAACGGCCGGGGTCGCGCCCGACTGTACTGGAGTACATGAGCATTCCGAGGCTGTTTTCAACGCACCATGAACAAGTATCAAGGCTTTTCGTACAGAGCCAAGATTGCAAAGCCCGGCATGGAGGCCTTTAACCAACAAGGAAAAACCCATGAGCAAATTTGATTTTCAGCTGGCCTATACCATCAAGCCGCACAACGCTCCAGACGACGAAACCGATGCGGCACAGGCGCGTCTGCACCTACGGGAAAAGCTCGGCCTGGACACCGTCGAGCACATTGAAACCACACTGCTTGGCGTGCTCACGCTCAAAGGCCCTACACTCGCTGACCGCAAGCGGGAAGCTGAAAAGCTGGTCCGCGACTACATCCATGACGCGCTCAAGGAATTGCGCGTACTCTCTACCGTGAAGTTCTACGGCTGCCTGATGGTGGACGGGCTGGGCCCTGCCATGCGTTTCAACATCCTGCCCAAATGAACCTCGACGGCCTCAGGCGCCCCCGCACCCGAGGCCGCAAACCGTCATTTTTCCTGCAACACCGCCCTGCCCTTCACCGCTCGCGGCCCGCGCCAGGCCCAGAACAGCAAACCGGGGAATGGCGCGTAGACCACGAAGACGATCCACAGCATCTTGCGCTCAGCGCGCCGTTCACTGCCGATGATGTGCCAGATGACCCAGATCTCCAGCAGGATGACCAAGGCCGCGATGATGATCCAGATCGTACCGATTTCCATGAGCGCTCTCCCAATGGCATGTATTGGGTTGGGTTGCTGCAAGCGCTGAGGGTTCAGATTGATTTGACTCACCGCGCCTCTTTGCAGGCGCGGCGATAGGGCCTCATTGCCGTGGTGCATTCTCCAGTGCAGCCTTCAACGCCGCTGCATCGGTGAACGCCCGTTGGCTGACCAGCACACCCTGCTGCAGTTGCAACCACTGCACCTGGCCCTCCTGCCCGGGGTAACGGCTGGCCACTCGCCCATCACGGTCGAGCAGCACCCGGTAGCTGTAATCGCGCATGGCCGGGACCGCGAACAGTTTGCTGATCAGCGCAGGCATGCGCTGAATGTCGGCCACGAATACAGCGGCGCGTGCTTCCAGGTAGCCCTTGGGCTGCTCGGCCAGTGCCGCCTTGACCAGCTTGGCACCGTCCATATCGCGCGCCACCAGCAGAATCTGCGTGTCGGCAGCAAGGCTGTAGGCCTGGTCGTACTGGTCGAGCAGCGTGAACGGGGCGAGCTTGTCGCCCTGCTCCAGGGCGTTGGCCAGCAACGGCAATAGGCTAAGCAACACGACAGCGGCATATCTCATCAGGGGCATCCTCAATGACGGGAGGTCAGCATAGCGGTAAAGCATCAGGACAGGCTGGTTTGCCTGAACACGACCTGTAATACGACACAGCCACCAGGGAGATTGTCTTTCCTCCGGGCACCGTCCACACTCTGCGGGCCAGCCAGGAAGCGGAGTCCAGAGTGCCCACGCCACGCCAGTTCAGCAAAAAGACCAGCACCAGCAACATGCTACGGCTCAAAACCAGCAGCGCCAATGTCCAGGCGCCCTATCGGGTCGACTTTATCCTGCTCGAACACTTCTCGATGGCCAGCTTCACTGTGGCCATGGACGTGCTGGTCACGGCCAACCTGCTACGTGCCGACAGCTTCCAGTTCACCCCGCTGTCGCTGGACGGCGACCGGGTGCTCAGCGACCTGGGGCTGGAACTGGTGGCCACCGAGCTGTCCGCCGCGGCGCTGAAGGAGCTGGACCTGTTGGTGGTCTGTGGCGGCTTGCGCACCCCCCTGAAGTACCCGGAACTCGATCGCCTGCTGGACGATTGCGCGGCCCACGGCATGGCCTTGGGCGGCTTGTGGAACGGCGCCTGGTTCCTTGGCCGCGCCGGGGTGCTGGACGACTACGGTTGCAGCATCCACCCCGAGCAACGCGCCAGCCTGTCCGAACGCAGCCCGCAAACCCGCATCACCCCGGCCAGCTTCACCCTCGACCGTGACCGCCTCAGCGCCGCCAGCCCCAATGGCGCCATGGAGCTGATGCTGGGCCTGGTGCGCCGGCTGTACGGTGATGGCCTGGCCGAAGGGGTCGAGGAAATCCTGTCATTTTCCGGAGCGCGCTACCGCCAGGTGGGTCCAGGGGCGAAGAAGTCCATGAGCCTGCACCTGCGCACCATTGTCGAGCTGATGGAAAATAACCTGGAGGAAACCCTCAGCCTCGACCAGTTGGCCGCCTATAGCGGGCGCTCGCGGCGGCAGATCGACCGCCTGTTCCAGGCCCAGTTGGGCACGTCGCCCCGGCGCTATTACATGGAGCTGCGCATCACCAAGAGCCGCCGGCTGCTGCAGTATTCCGACCTGTCGGTGATGGAAGTGGCAGTGGCCTGCGGGTTTGTCTCGGTGTCGCACTTCAGCAAATGCTATGCGGCGTATTTCGGCTACCCGCCGTCGCGCGAGCAACGGCTGGGCGAGTGACCGAGGCTCTTTGAGTCAGCCCAGGCGCTCGAGCAATCTCAGGTACGAGGTTCGAGCTGGATATACCGCAACACCGCATCACAGATCATGGCTTTGTGGCGCAGCTTTACCTGCTCATCAGACAGGTCGATCTGGAAGATCTCGCCAAAGGTATGGCGGTTCGACACCCGGTAGAAGCAGAACGAGCTCATCAGCATGTGCAGGTCGATAACCTCGATGCCGGCGCGGAATACGCCTTCCTGCACGCCGCGACGCAGGGTGTTGCCCAAGGCCTCCAACACCAGGCTGCTCATTTCGCGAATGGCCGGCGACTGCTTGACGTACTCGCCATAGTGGATGTTTTCGGTGCAGATGATGCGCACGAAGTCGACGTTGCGGTCGTGGTGATCGAAAGTAAACTCCACCAGCCGGCGGATCGCCTGCTCAGCCGGCAACGACTCCAGGTCCAGGCTCTGCTCGGTCTTGCGTATATCCCCGTACAACTTCACCAGGCACTCGCAATACAACTGCTCCTTGCTGCCGAAGTAGTAGTAGATCATGCGCTTGGAAGTGGCGGTGCGTTCGGCGATGGCGTCGACGCGGGCACCGGCCAGCCCTTGCTGAACGAACTCGTTGATGGCGGCCTGGAGGATGTCCTCGCGCGTTTTCTCAGGGTTGTTCTTGCGCGTTTTGCGCACCCCTTCGGTTTCAGGCTGGCCGAGGCCGACTACGGAATCACTCATACCCACTCACAGGCTGTTTATTGGAATGCGGGGGATTATCCGTTAGCGCGGCCATGCAGGGAAGCACGCTGTTGGTCGGGTAAGCATGATGCATGGCCGCGGCAGCCAGCTGCCCGAGCCGCACGCTGGGCGTCAGGTCGGCATTCAGCAATCAAATACTGAGTATTCCAACATTTAATTTGTGGATAGCACATGCTCGACCCTATCCTGTGACCACATCCCCTGCGCCGCACCGGCCGGTGCGGTTCAAGGCATGGGGAGAGAACAACAAGTCGAGATCGTCCATGTCGAACCATTCGTACTTCGCCCCACACGGTGGGCACCCGGCTCAAACCGAGCTGCTGACTGACCGTGCCATGTTCACCGAAGCCTATGCCGTCATCCCTAAAGGCGTGATGCGTGACATCGTCACCAGCCACCTGCCCTTTTGGGACAAGATGCGCATGTGGGTCATCGCGCGCCCGCTGACCGGTTTTGCCGAAACGTTCTCCCAGTACATCGTCGAACTGGCCCCGGAAGGCGGCAGCGAGCGCCCTGAGCTGGACGCTGATGCGGAAGCCGTGGTGTTCATCGTCGAAGGCGAACTGGACATCACCGTCGAAGGCAAACACCACACCCTGGTACCTGGCGGCTACGCCTTCCTGGCCCCGGGCGCCGAGTGGAGCCTGCGCAACAACAGCAAGTCCAACGTCACCTTCCACTGGCTGCGCAAGCACTACCAGAAGGTTGAAGGCCTGGATGTACCGGAGTCCTTCGTCACCCACCGCGACAACGCCACCGTCATCGAGATGCCGGGCACCGAAGGCCGCTGGAAAACCACCCGCTTTGTCGACATGGCCGACATGCGCCACGACATGCACGTGAACATCGTCACCTTCCAGCCGGGCGGTGTGATTCCGTTCGCAGAAACCCACGTGATGGAGCACGGCCTGTACGTGCTGGAAGGCAAGGCGGTGTACCGCCTGAACCAGGACTGGGTCGAAGTGGAAGCCGGCGACTTCATGTGGCTGCGCGCCTTCTGCCCGCAGGCCTGCTACGCCGGCGGACCTGGCAACTTCAGCTACCTGCTGTACAAGGACGTGAACCGTCACGTACACCTGACGCTGAACCCTAAGCGCTAAGCCCAGGCTGACGCCCGCAAGCCCGCCAACCTGGCGGGCTTTCTGTTTGCCGCGCATACTGAAAACACCCACCCCTGCAGGGTACGGCCATGAACCGCTGCCTGCTGATCGCGACCTTGCTGCTGTGCACCTCTGCCCTGGCCACCGATGGCTGGGACCTGGCCTACGACCGCGAAGGCATTCGCGTGTACCTGAAGGACCCAAGCGCCACGCCCTACCAGCAGTTTCGTGGTGTCAGTACCATGAAAGCCAGCGTGCGCACGCTCACTGGCCTGCAGGATAACCTGCGCGTAGCCTGCAAGTGGCTGTATGCCTGTGACCAGATGCGACTGCTGGATGTGGAAGGTGACAGCACCTGGGTGTACCTGACCACCAACCCACCATGGCCGACGAGGCCGCGGGACATCGTGCTGAAAGTGACCAGCGAACGCCTGGCCGACGGTACCCTGGTGCGTCACCTGAGCGCCGAGCCCGACAGGATCCCCAAGGTTGACGGACTGATCCGGGTACGGCACCTGAGTGGCAAGTGGCGGATGAAGCCGCTGGGTGAACGGGTGACCGAGGTGACCTACCAGTTGCAGGCCGCCCCTGCCGGGGATGTGCCGAGTTGGCTGGCCAACCGGTTCATGGTGGATACAGCGGTGGTCACGCTGCGTACGTTGCGGGCGGTGGCTGAGCGCCAACCTTGAAGTGCCGCCACGGCGCAGTCCCACAGCAGGTTGGCAGGTGTATTTTGCGCAATACACCTGCCAAGGCCTGGCTCAGCGGTCACATCTTGTAAGTCGAAAGCAGGATGCTGGTCTCGGTATTCTCGATATGCGGGATCGAGCGGATGGCGTTCAGCGCCCGGTCGAACGCCTCGAGGGTGTCGGCGCGCAGCTCTGCCATCAGGTCCCAGCGGCCATTGGTGGTGTGGATGGCCACCACATTGGGATGCCCGCGCAGCGCGTGCTTGACCTCTGCGGCATGGTGGCCGCTGATGCCGATGCTGGTGATTGCCCGCACGCCCTGGTCCAGCGCATCGGAGCGCAAACGTACCGTGTAACCGATGATCACACCCTGCTCTTCGAGCCGGGTGATGCGGTTATGCACCGTTGCCCTGGCCACCTTCAGCTTCTTCGCCAGGGTCAGCACAGGGGTACGCGCGTTGTCCCGCAACAGTGCAATCAGTTCCCGATCGATCGTGTCCATAAGCCTGCCAAATAATCAGATTGCTACATTGGGTTAGCAAATTGTCCAGAAGCCTGACGAAACTGACAACCTGCATGCTTCCGATTGACGCAGTCTGTAATCAAAATGTTCATGCGGCTTCACTTCGATAATCTCAAGCGCTTACCCCGCGTTGCTGGGGCAAGCGCACAACAACAAGGTGCAAGAGCATGACGTATTTCATTGATGTTCCAACCATGTCGGACTTGGTGCATGACATTGGCGTAGCGCCGTTTATTGGCGAGCTTGCCGCTGCCCTGCGGGACGATTTCAAACGCTGGCAGGCGTTTGACAAGTCCGCGCGCGTTGCCAGCCACTCGGAAGTGGGCGTGATCGAACTGATGCCGGTCGCCGACAAAAGCCGCTATGCCTTCAAATACGTCAACGGCCACCCGGCCAACACTGCACGCGACCTGCATACGGTGATGGCCTTCGGTGTGCTGGCCGATGTCGACACCGGTTACCCGGTGCTGCTGTCCGAACTGACCATCGCCACCGCCCTGCGCACCGCAGCGACTTCTCTGATGGCTGCCCAGGCACTGGCCCGCCCGAACGCGCGCAAGATGGCGCTGATCGGCAACGGCGCACAAAGCGAATTCCAGGCCCTGGCCTTCCACACGCACCTGGGCATCGAAGAAGTCGTCGCCTACGACACCGACCCGCTGGCCACCGCCAAGCTTATCGCCAACCTCAAGGAATACAGCGGCTTGACCATCCGCCGGGCCAGCTCGGTAGCCGAGGCAGTGAAAGGCGTGGACATCATCACCACGGTGACGGCCGACAAGGCCTACGCCACCATCATTACCCCCGACATGCTGGAGCCCGGTATGCACCTGAACGCCGTGGGGGGTGACTGCCCAGGCAAGACCGAGCTGCACGCTGATGTACTGCGCAACGCCCGAGTGTTCGTCGAGTACGAGCCGCAAACCCGTATCGAAGGTGAGATCCAGCAACTGCCGACGGACTTCCCGGTGGTCGACCTGTGGCGCGTGCTGCGCGGTGAAACCGAAGGCCGTCAAAGCGACAGCCAGGTCACTGTATTCGATTCGGTGGGCTTCGCCCTGGAAGACTACACCGTACTACGGTACGTACTACAGCAAGCCGAAAAACGCGGGATGGGCACCAAGATCGACCTGGTGCCGTGGGTTGAGGACGACCCGAAAGACCTGTTCAGCCACACCCGAGGCCGCGCTGGCAAAAGGCGCATCCGACGGGTTGCCTGACATTGAATCGGGTTGGTCGAAAGTGTGTGTGGGCTTTGGGTCATGTGCAAGCGCATCGCCCCCAGATCGTCAGATCCCACCGCCCGCCAGCAACTGTGTCATCACCTCGGCCAACGCCTTGACCATCACATCCGCCGTCGGCCGGTGCACGATGACGATCTCATAGCTGTCGACCTCCGGCAGCCCTTGCCCGGCCCCCAACACCCTGTGCTCGCCGGTGGCCGCCCTGGGCGGCAGCAGGCTGATACCCATGCCATCGGCGACCGCAGCCTGGATGCCACTGAGGCTCGAGCTGGTAAAGCTGATACGCCAGCGCCGGCCCATGCCTTCGATGGCGCTGATCATGTCCTCGCGGTACAGGCCGCGTGGCGGAAAGGTGACCAACGGGATCGGGTCCAGCTCGAAGGCGGGCGTGTGTGCACTGTCGATCCACTGCAGACGCTCTGGCCAGCAGGCCACGCCCTCACGGCTGTTGCGCCGCTGCTTGAGCAGCACCAGGTCAAGCTCGCCATTGTCGTAGGCCTGGCTCAGGTCACGGCACAAGCCACTGGTCACTTCGAGCTTCACTTGTGGGTGCAGCCGGCTGAATGCCGACAGCGCATTGGTGGTACGCCCGCCCACGAAGTCCTCGGGCACGCCAAGCCGTACCGTGGTGCCCACCATCGCCCCGGCCAGGGCTTCAAGCATCTGATCGTTCAGGGCCAGCATGTGCCGGGCATAGCCGAGCAAAGTCTGCCCGGCGTCGGTCGGCAGCACGTCACGGTTGCCCCGCACCAACAGGCGGTGGCCGACCATGTCTTCCAGGCGGCGCACCTTCTGGCTGATCGTCGACTGGGTCGAATGCAGCCGCGCGGCAGCGGTGGTGAAGCTGCCGCAGTCGGCCACCACGACAATGGCGCGTAGCAGGTCGAGGTCGAACAGGGCCCTATTCGATTTCACGCTGATAGACATCTGGGTATTCAACTACTGAATGGCAAGTCTGCGTTCTATCACGGCTAGTCACCGAGGGCCACTCCTTCCCGCCGAGGATCGGCACCGCCTGACCAACCCTCGCCGCTGCGCTGGATGATCTGCATGCCGCTGGTCATGGTCATCGGTGTCACCTCATGCCCCCACGCTGCCAACTGGCGGATCAGCGCCGGGCTGCTCAGCCCTGCTTCCACTTCAGTGCCGGCATTGCGGCTGCCGAAGTTGGGCAGGCCGGCTGCCTGCTGCGGGTCGAGCTGCCAATCCAGCAGGCCGACCAGTGCCTTGTTCACGTAACCGATGATCTGCGAGCCGCCCGGCGAACCGAGGCTCGCGACAAACTCGCCAGTGGCACGCGAGAACACCAACGTCGGCGCCATGGCCGACAGCGGGCGTTTGCCCGGCTGCACCCGATTGGCCACCGGCTTGCCGTGCTCGTGGGGGATGAACGAGAAGTCGGTCAGCTGATTGTTGAGCAGGAAGCCCTTGACCATCAGGTGCGAGCCAAATGCGGCCTCCACCGAGGTGGTCATGGCCAGGGCCTGGCCGCTGTCATCCACCGCGCTGAGGTGAGAGGTGGAGATGCGCGGTGGCGAGCGGTCGGGCGCAAGCGCCAGCTCCGCTCCTTGCGGGCGGCCCGGGCGGGCGCGCTTCATGCTGTGCTCGCCGATCAGCGCCGCGCGGCTGGCCAGGTAAGCAGCATCGGTCAGGGCCTTGACCGGGACCGGCACGTAGTCGCTGTCGGCCAGGTACTGAGCGCGGTCGGCGTAGGCCAGGCGCTCGGCCTCGGCGATCAGGTGCACGGCCAACGGCGGGGCTTCCAGGCGGGCCGGAGACGAGGTAGTCAGCGGTCGCAACGCTGCCAGGTCGCGTTGCGGCGCGGTGCGCTGCACGGCTTCGAGCAGGCCCAAGGTCTGCAGGACGGTCACCCCACCCGATGAGGGCGGCGGCATGCCGCAGATCCGCCAGGCCTTGTAGGGACCGCACAACGGCTCGCGCTCCTTGGCCTGGTAGCGCTGCAAGTCCTGCAACGACAGATACCCGGCATTGGCATGGCCACGCACCTTGGCGACGATGGCTTCGGCAATTTCACCGCTGTAGAACACCTCGGGCCCCTGTGCGGCGATCTGCTCCAAGGTCTGTGCCAACTCAGGGTTGCGCAGGAGCGTACCCACTGCCAGCGGCCTGCCCTGTTCATCCAGGAAGTAACGGGCCATTGCGGGTGAGCGGGCAATGTAGGGGTCCCCGGCCACTAGCGTGTGCAGGCGCTCGGAAACCGCGAAGCCGTTGCGTGCCAAGGCGATGGCCGGGGCGAACAGGGCGTGCCAGGGCAACTTGCCGTGCTGCTCGTGGGCCTGTTTCAGGGCACGCAGCACCCCGGGCACGCCCACCGAACGCCCACCGATCTGGGCCGCCCGGAACGGCATGGGGGTGCCATCGGCATGCAGGAACAGCGCTTCCGTCACCGCCGCAGGTGCAGCCTCACGCCCGTCGAATGCCTGCACGCGCTTGCCATCCCAGTACAGGATGAACGCCCCGCCGCCGATCCCACTGGACTGTGGCTCGACCAGCGTCAGTACCATTTGCATGGCAATGGCGGCGTCAATCGCACTGCCGCCGGCACGCAGCATCGCCCGCCCCGCTTCACTGGCCAGCGGGTTGGCTGCGGCGACCATGTGCCGGCTGGCGTGCACCGGCTGCAAACCGCTACGGTAGCCGGAGGCCAGTTCCGGTGGTGCGGGTAATACCTGGTCGGCACCGGCCCAGTTACTGGTAACCAGCAGGCACAGAGCGCCGATCAGCGGGGTGGGATATTTCATCGTCATGCATCCTGCCATCACCTATTCAGCGAAGCACTGTCGGTCATACGCAGTCTTGACTTCAAGCCTTGGTGTAATTACCGGCAAGCCATTCGCTGACCAATGCAGCCCTTGCTCTCTGCGTGATTGCCAGGTTTGCGCAATGACAGATCAGGTCACTTCTTCGAACGGCAGCCCCACATAGTTCTCGGCAATGTTCACCAGCCCCGCCGGCGAGGTCAGGAAGTACTCGCGGTCAGCTTCCTGCATCTTCTGGTCCCAGGCATCCTTGTGACTGCCGAAGTCATGCAGCAGTTGGGTCATGAACCAACTGAAGCGCTCGCCCTTCCAGACGCGGCGCAGTGCCAGCGGCGAGTATTGCGCCAGCAGGTCGACGCGCCCTTCGTGGTACACCTTGACCAGAATGCGGTACAGGTAGTTGACGTCCGAGGCCGCCAGGTTAAGGCCTTTGGCACCGGTGGGGGGGACGATGTGCGCCGCGTCCCCCACCAGGAACAGGTGACCATACTGCATGGGTTCGACCACCAGGCTACGCAGCGGCGCAATACTTTTTTCCAACGCGGGGCCTGTGACCAGGTCCGCCGCTACCTCGGCGGGTAAACGGGCTTTCAGTTCGTCCCAGAAACGCTCGTCAGACCACTCCTCGACCCGATCCTGCAAAGGTACCTGCAGGTAGTAGCGGCTGCGTGTTTGCGAGCGTTGGCTACACAACGCAAAACCGCGCTCATGGTGGGCGTAGATCAGCTCGTGATTGACCGGTGGTGTGTCCGACAGCAGGCCCAGCCAGCCAAACGGGTAAACCCGCTCATACTGCTTCAGCACGCCCTCCGGGATGCTCTGCCGCGAGATGCCGTGAAAGCCATCGCAGCCGGCGATATAGTCGCAGTCAACCCGCTGCACCCGGCCATCCTTTTCGAAGGTCAGGTAAGGCTTCTCGCCTTTCAGTTCATGCGGCTGAACGTTGGCGGCTGAATAAATGATCGGCGCACCACTGGCTTCGCGGGCCTGCATCAGGTCACGGGTGACTTCGGTCTGCCCGTAGACCATCACCGTCTTGCCGCCGGTCAGGGCTTTGAGATCCAGACGTTGGCGGCGCCCGCCAACCAGCAGTTCGACACCCTCGTGCACCAGGCCTTCACGGTCCATGCGCTCGGCCACGCCGGCCTCGCGCAGCAGGTCGACCGTGCCTTGCTCCAGCACCCCGGCGCGGATGCGGCCTAGTACGTACTCGGCGGTCTGGCGTTCGACGATGATGTTATCGATACCGGCCTTGTGCAGCAGCTGGCCCAGCAGCAGGCCAGACGGACCTGCACCAATAATTGCAACCTGAGTTTTCATTGTTGTTGTCTCTGTTCGGACGATACCGGCCCGGAACTGGCAGCGGGGCGGCATCTGCTGTTAGGGTTTGCCATTGCATTTTTACTGGCAGAAAACGCTTCTTAAGTGTGCTATTCCATAAAAAACCTGCACTTTTACGAAAAGCGTTCGATTAACGGACAGGTCAGCCCAGATGAAATCCACCCTCCCCGGCGTCCCGTTGTTCAAGCTGTATGGCGAAAATCAGGCCTGGCCCGGTACCGACCTGCTGCATTGCGAATCGATCCCGGCGCGCAGCCGCCTGCATCACTGGGAGATCAAGCCGCACCAGCATGCCGAGCTGTTCCAGCTGCTGTATGTACAGCGGGGTCAGGCACAGGTGGAGATCGAGGGGATGCGCAGTGCCATCGGCGAAGCGGCGATCCAGGTAGTGCCGCCGATGACCGTGCATGGTTTTCGCTTCAGCGCCGACATCCAGGGCTATGTACTGACCTTTGGTACCGCCCTTGTAGCGAACCTGGAACAGCGCCTGGGCGCGCCACTGACGGTGCTGGCCCAGCCAGCGTGTTACCCCCTGGGCCATGACCGCGTGCACCTGCGCAGCCTGGTCGACACCTTGCAGCGGGAGTACCAGGGCAATGCCCCGGCTCGCGCGGCGATGCTCGAAGCGTTGGTGACCGCGCTGATGGTGTGGATCAGCCGCCGCCAGCAGCTAGGGCTGGCGCCGCGTAACCGCGATGAACGTGACCGCCTGTTGCTGGGGCAGTACTTGCGCCTGGTCGAAGCGCATTACCGCGAGCATCTGTCGGTTGAAGACTATGCCGCGCGGCTGAATGTTCCGAGCTTGCAACTGAACCAGCTGTGCCGGACGCTGAGCGGCCAGACTGCGTTGCAGGTGGTGCACCAGCGGTTGTTGCTGGAGGCGCGACGCAACCTGATCTACACGCGGATGAGCATCGGGCAGTTGTCGGACAGCCTGGGGTTTACCGACCCGACCTACTTCGCCCGGTGGTTCAAGCGCTTGAGTGGGCAGACGCCCAATGGGTATCGCAGATCGGGGTTGTCTGAATAATCCATACCGGCCTCTTCTTGACGTATACGTCAACCTGCCCTCAGGATATCCGCATACCCCACGCCGAGCCCGAGCATGAGCACTCAGACCTACAGCATCTCCGACCTGTCCCGCGAGCTGGACATCACCACCCGCGCTATCCGCTTCTACGAAGAACAGGGCCTGCTCAGCCCTGAGCGTCGTGGCCTGGAACGCATCTACTCACCGCGCGACAAGGTCAGCCTGAAGCTCATCCTGCGCGGCAAGCGCATCGGCTTTTCCCTGGCCGAGTGCCGCGAGCTGATCGAACTGTACGACCCCACCAGCGGCAACCTCAAACAGCTCAACAGCATGCTGGCGAAGATCGCCGAGCGCCGCGCCCAGCTGGAGCAGCAGATGCTGGACATTCACCAGATGCAACTGGAACTGGATACCGCCCAGGAGCGCTGCGAACAAGCCCTGGCCGCCACCCTGAACAACAAAGACCACCGCTGAACGCCACAGGAAATCCGCCATGTCCTTGCCTAAACACGTCCGCCTGGTCGAAGTCGGCCCCCGCGACGGCCTGCAGAACGAAGCCCAGCCCATCAGCGTCGCCGACAAGGTGCGCCTGGTCAACGACCTCACCGAAGCAGGCCTGGCCTATATAGAAGTGGGCAGTTTCGTGTCCCCCAAGTGGGTGCCACAGATGGCCGGCTCTGCCGAGGTATTCGCCGGCATCCAGCAGCGCCCCGGTGTGACGTATGCCGCGCTGGCGCCGAACCTGCGCGGTTTCGAGGACGCCCTGGCTGCGGGGGTCAAGGAAGTAGCGGTATTCGCTGCAGCCTCCGAAGCGTTCTCGCAACGCAACATCAATTGCTCGATCAGCGAGAGCCTCAAGCGCTTCGAACCCATCATGGACGCTGCGCGCAGCCACGGCGTGCGCGTGCGCGGGTATGTGTCATGCGTGCTCGGCTGCCCTTATGAGGGCAAGGTCAGCGCCGAGCAGGTGGCCCCGGTGGCCCGCGCCCTGCACGACATGGGCTGCTATGAGGTTTCGCTGGGTGACACCATCGGCACCGGTACTGCAGGTGACACCAGGCGCCTGTTCGAGGTGGTGTCGGCCCAGGTGCCGCGCGAGCAGTTGGCCGGACACTTCCATGACACTTACGGCCAGGCCCTGGCCAACGTCTATGCCAGCCTGCTTGAAGGCATCAGCGTGTTCGACAGCTCGGTAGCCGGGTTGGGCGGCTGCCCTTACGCCAAGGGTGCTACCGGCAATATCGCCAGCGAGGACGTTGTGTACCTGCTGCAAGGGCTTGGCATTGAGACCGGCATCGACCTGGGCCGGCTGATAGCCGCCGGCCAGCGCATCAGCAGCGTGCTGGGCCGCGACAATAGGTCGCGGGTAGCGCGGGCGTGTAGCGCTAAATAGGTCACACGGGTGTCACATCGGTGTGGGTGAAGTGTTACCTCCCGCACATTTCACAGCAAAAAATCGGGTAACAGGGAAACAAATCGGCAGAATTTCAGGCTGGGTGGTGTCGACCAAAATTCTTAACTCATTGATTTTAAAGGGTTTTCAAAAGTTGGCACGCACCCTGCTATATCTCTGGTACAACAACAAAAAAAACGCGATACCCAATAAAAACAACAGGTAACGGCTCTGACATAACAAGAACAACACGGCAGAGGCGTAGCAAGCAGATTTTTTTGGAGTCGACACGCTTTTCAGGGGTTCGCCCCGCGGGCTGGCACAGAACAATAAAACTACCTCAAGGTAGCGGCAGCCAGGTTCGGATCAGCGATGATGACAGCAGGTCAGCGCTCAAAAAAATACGTTTGCTCTTGACCCCGCATGGGGGTCGCCCGCAGCACCAGGACAAGCCGACAAAAACAACAAAAGGCCGGTCCCAATAATAAAAAAAGAGCAGGCAACAACGCTTTGAGGGGAGCTTCGGCTCCCCTCAGTGCTTCCTGCCCTCTTCCTCCTCCTGCTTCTCCTCATCCTGCCCTTCGACCTTTTCCACCATCAACGGCATCGTGCCCAGTACCAGCAGGGCCAGTACCGTGCTGATCAGCGCCGTGGCTTCGCGTCCCATGCCGGCCGCCGTACCGATGGCAGCCGTCATCCATAGCCCGGCAGCGGTCGTCAGGCCTTTCACATGGCTGGTGTCCTGGCCGTTACCCTTCAGAATGGTACCCGCACCGAGAAACCCGATACCGGCAACGATGCCTTGGATCACCCGGCTTAGCGCCTGGTCATCGGCCCCTGCCATGCTGGGTGACAGCATGAACAGGGCGGCGCCCAGCGAGACCAGCATGTGGGTACGCACCCCGGCAGACTTGCCCTTGTGTTCACGCTCGAAGCCCAGTATTGCGCCAAGCACAGCAGCCATCAGCAAGCGCACAAGGATTTGCGTGACCTCGCGCTCATCGGTGACATCGGCGAATTCGGCCTGGATTGCTTGCCAGATGACATCCATCGCGGTGCTCCCCTGCCTGAGCATGTGTTTTCAGGTTGACCTCTGCACGCAATGCAAAGTGCCGCTCAGCCTGCTGATGCAGCAACTGGCCCCTGACCGCGGTCCACCCTGTAACCACCCCAGGAGGACCCCACCATGCCCATTGAAATCGACGAAACCACCCGCCGCTGCACACTGATCGGCGAAGACCTGCGCATCGAGGGCGAAGGCCCGGACATCGAGATCATCACCGACGAGCAGTTGCGCATGTCGGTGGCCATTCTGGCCGGCCAACGCGTGCCCATTACCGAAACCGAGGCCGATGCACTGACCGTGGCGGGTGCGGTGGATAGCCGCAGGCATCTGAAGGCCAGCGCGCCAGGCTCGGTGATATGAGGCCTGGCGGGGCTACGCGGCAAATCTGATATGGTTTTTATCGTAAAATCTGAACCTGTGCTGATAACAGCTTCAGCGCCATAGTGCTCATGCCTGATCGAGGCCTGATGAGCACCGAACCATGAACGATAGAATCCCTTTTACAGAGATCGCCACCGCCCCAGCCAGCATCCAAGCACGACGCACCGACAGCGGTATCCATACCCGCAGCTTTACCGGGTTTTACCGTAACCTGCGCATCGGCTTTGCCGGCGCCCTGTTCGTGCTGTTCTTCGGCACGGCCTGGCTGAACTGGAACGGCCGCCAGGCCGTACTGTGGGACCTGGGAAACAGCAAGTTCCATATCTTCGGCGCCACCTTCTGGCCACAGGACTTCATCCTGCTGTCGGCGCTGCTGATCATCTGTGCCTTTGGCCTGTTCGCCATCACCGTCTACGCCGGGCGTGTCTGGTGCGGTTACAGTTGCCCGCAAAGTACCTGGACCTGGCTGTTCATGTGGTGCGAAAAGGTTACCGAGGGCGACCGCAACCAGCGCATCAAGCTGGCCGCGGCGCCCTGGAGCCTGAACAAACTGGCCCGCCGCACGCTCAAGCACAGCCTGTGGTTGGCCATTGGCGTGCTCACGGGGCTGACCTTCGTCGGCTACTTCACCCCGATCCGGCCACTGGCCGCAGAATTGCTCACCTTGCAACTGGGCGGTGTGGCACTGTTCTGGGTGCTGTTCTTCACGGCCGCTACCTACATCAATGCCGGCCTGCTGCGTGAAGCGGTGTGCCTGCACATGTGCCCATATGCGCGCTTCCAGAGCGTGATGTTCGACAAGGACACCCTGGCGGTCGCTTACGACCCGCGCCGTGGCGAGGCCCGTGGTCCGCGTAAGAAAGGCAGTGATGTCGGTGCCCAGGGACTGGGCGACTGCATCGATTGCACGCTGTGCGTGCAGGTGTGTCCCACCGGCATCGACATTCGTGATGGTTTGCAGATGGCTTGCATCGGCTGTGCCGCGTGCATCGACGCCTGTGACGGGGTAATGGACAAGATGGGGTATGCCCGCGGCCTGATTGGCTACAAGTCCGAGCACAGCCTGCAAGGCGGTACCACTCACTGGCTGCGCCCGCGCCTGCTGGGCTACGCTGCCGCGCTGCTGGTCATGATCGGGGCACTGGTGATGGCCCTGCAACTGCGCCCGATGGTATCGCTGGATGTGATCAAGGACCGCGGCCTGTTCCGCGAAAACGCCCAAGGCCAGATCGAGAACATTTACCTGCTGAAGGTCATCAACAAGACCGAACGTACCCAGCACTATCAATTGCGCCTGCTGGACGCTGACGGTTTCACCCTGCAGGGCAATAGCGCACTGGTCATCCCTGCTGGCGAAATGAGCGAACTGCCGGTGTCGGTGGCGATGCTCGCCGAGCGCCCGACCAGCAGCTCGCAGACGCTGAGCTTTGAAATCAGCGAGCGTGACGACCCCGCTATCCGCAGCGTGGCGCACAGTCGCTTCGTCGCCCCGATGAACCGCTGATCCCTTACACTCACGCCACCTTGCCTGCCAGGCTTCGACAGAAGGCCAGAATGAAACGCTACGAACGCTTCGCCGATGACATTGCCGAACTGATCCGCTCCGGGGTGCTGGGCCCCGGCCAGCGCGTGCCGTCCGTGCGCTACGCCAGCCAGACCCACGGGGTCAGCCCGTCCACCGTGTTCCAGGCCTATTACCTGCTGGAACGGCGCGGGCTGATCCGGGCCCGGCCGCGCTCCGGGTATTTCGTCAACGCCCACGTTCCGCGCCAGTTCAGCGAGCCGCAGGCGCTGCAGCCGGTGAGCGAGTCTACCGATGTCGACGTTAGCGCCTTGGTATTTTCGATCCTCGACTCGATCAAGGACCCCAACACCATTGCCTTCGGTTCTGCCTTCCCCAGCCCTGAACTGTTCCCGCTGCAACGCCTGTCGCGCTCACTGGCCAGCGCCAGCCGCAGCATGGACCCACGCATGGTGGTGACCGATCTGTCCCCGGGCAACCCTCAGCTGCGCCGGCAGATAGCCCTGCGCTATATGGTCGGTGGGTTGATGCTGCCGATGGAAGAGCTGCTGATCACCAACGGCGCACTGGAGGCCCTGAACCTGTGCCTGCAGGCAGTGACCCAGCCGGGCGACCTGGTAGCCATCGAGGCCCCCGCCTTCTATGCCTGCCTGCAGGTGCTGGAGCGGCTCAAGCTCAAGGCCGTGGAAATCCCCGTGCACCCGCGCGAGGGCATGGACCTCGGGGTGCTGGCGCAGACCCTGGAGAAGCACCCGGTAAAAGCCGTATGGTGCATGACCAACTTCCAGAATCCTGTAGGTGCAAGCATGCCGGAGGCCAAGAAACAGGCACTGGTGGAGTTGCTGGCGCGCCATCAGGTGCCATTGATCGAAGACGACGTGTACGCCGAGCTGTACTACTCGCAACAGGCGCCCAAACCCGCCAAGGCCTTCGATACCCAGGGCCTGGTCATGCACTGCGGCTCGTTCGCCAAAAGCCTGGCGCCGGGCTATCGCATTGGCTGGGTGGCCGCTGGGCGCTTTGCGCAGAAGATCGAGCGTTTGAAGCTGATGACCTCCCTTTGTGCCTCCATGCCGGCCCAGGCAGCCATCGCCGACTACCTGCAACACGGCGGCTACGACCGCCACCTGCGCAAGCTGCGCTACGCCCTGGAGGGCCAGCAGGCCAACATGCTGGCAGCCATCGCCCGCCACTTCCCGGCGCAGACACGGGTCAGCCAGCCCTCCGGCGGTTACTTCCTGTGGCTGGAACTGCCCGAGCAGATGGATGCCCTCAAGCTGTTCCACATGGCCCTGGCCCAAGGCATCAGCATCGCGCCAGGGCCAATCTTTTCGCCCACCCGACGCTTCGGCAATTGCATCCGCCTGAATTACGGCAGCCCTTGGCATGACGGTGCCGAACAGGCCATGGAAACCCTCGGGCGGATCATTCGCTCGTTCTGATAGCGAGGCGCCCGACACGCGCACCGAGCTGCTGGCCAAGCCCTTCGATCTGCAAGCACTTGCCCAAGTGCTTGAACGGTTGCTGGGGAGCACTGCCCAGTCGCACTGAGCGGCTATTCGCCTGCAGGTGAACACGTTAAAGTCTGGATTTTTCAGTTGCCGGACGCAGGCATGCCTTCTCGTGATCTGAACTCACTGCGCCAACAAGTCGAAGACCTCCAGCGACAGAACACGCTGCTGGAGCAACGGCTTGCAAGCCTCCAGGGGCACGGCCAGGACTTCTATCGCTCACTGTTCGACACCATGGACGAAGGCTTCTGCATCATCGAGTTCTTCGACGGCCCCCATGGCCCGCTGAGTGATTACGTGCACGTGCTGGCCAACGCCGCCTATGCCAAACACGCCGGCATCCCCAACGTGGTCGGGCAAAAACTGCGCGAGATGGTGCCCGATGAGGCGGATGACTGGGTGGCCCGCTATGGCGCTGTACTTCGCACCGGCGAACCACTGCACTTCGAGCAAGAGCTGGTTGCCACCGGCCGCGTGCTGTCGGTGACCACTTTTCGCATAGAACCTGCCGAGAAACGCCAGGTGGCGGTATTGTTCAAGGATGTCACCGAACGCCGGCGTGCAGAGCAGGCCCTTCAGCGCCTTAACGAAGAGCTCGAACAACGGGTGACTGCCGCACTGGCGGAGCGCCGCTTGTTTGCCGAGCTGGTCGATCACAGTGTGGTCAATGTGCATGTGGTCGACAGGGACCTGCGCTGGCTGGCTGTCAATCGCCAGGCCAAGCATGACTTCCACCTGCTGTACGGGAGGACACCCGAAATCGGCGACTACCTGCCCGGGTTGTTCGAGGATGGCACCGCCGACCAGACGCCAATTCTGCCGATGTGGCAGCGCGCCCTGGCTGGCGAGCAGTTCATCGAGATCGGCACCTTTGGCAAGCCCCCCGTGCTGCGCCATTATGAGCTGCGCTTCAACGCCTTGCGCGATTCAGAAGGCGAGGTACAGGGCGCGTTTCTGTTCGCCTATGACATCAGTGAGCGAGTGCAGGAGCAGGAACGCTTGGCCAAGGCCGAAGCGGCGCTGCGCCAGGCACAGAAGATGGAGGCCGTAGGCCAGCTCAGTGGCGGCATTGCCCACGACTTCAACAATTTGCTGGGTGGCATCCTTGGCGCCCAGGAGCTGATGCGGCAACGCCTGGACCAGTCACGCTTCGACGCCCTGGCGCCCTTGCTGGAGCTGTCCAACAGCGCGGCGCAGCGGGCCTCGTCGCTGGTGCATCGGCTGCTGGCGTTCTCCCGCCAGCAGACCCTGCAACCCTGCTCCACGCAAGTGGCCACCTTGGTGGCCGACATGGAAGACCTTCTGCGCCGCACCATCGGCCCGGCGATTACCCTGAGCAGCCGCTTCGCCAGCCAGCTGTGGCCGACCTTCATCGACCCTCCACAACTGGAAAGCGCCCTGCTCAACCTATGCATCAACGCGCGTGATGCCATGCCTGCCGGTGGTGTGATCGAGATCATTGGCGACAACCTGCAGCTTGACGACGAGCAGGCCCTGGCACTGGAACTGCCGGCCAGGGAGTACGTGCGCCTGAGCATCGTCGACAACGGTAGCGGCATGTCGGCTGACGTCGTCGAGCGCGCAGTCGAGCCGTTCTTCACCACCAAGCCGATGGGCCAGGGCACCGGCCTGGGGCTGTCCATGACTTATGGCTTCGTGCGTCAGTCGGGCGGGCAATTACGGGTGCTTTCGGTGCCTGGCGAGGGGACCCGTATCGAACTGCTGTTACCCCGCCACCACGCGCCAGCCCAGACGCCAATCAGCAAACCGCAGCGCGTGCCTTCGCGAAGAAGTGGCGAGACTGCAAAACGCATTCTGTTGGTTGAAGACCAGACCGCCTTGCGCCTGGTGATCGGCGAAGTGCTGGAAGAGCTGGGCTATCGGGTGGACGCCTTCGAGAACGGTCCGACTGCTCTCGCCCACCTGCAAAGTGGCGAACGGCCAGACTTGCTGCTGAGCGATGTCGGCCTGCCTGGCGGCCTGAATGGCCGCCAGGTAGCCGAACGCTGCCGTGAGCGCTACCCGGACCTCAAGGTGCTGTTGATCACCGGCTACGATGAGAGCGCGGCGCTCAGCGACGGCCAACCGCTGCAAGGTACGCTGGTGTTGACCAAACCGTTCGAACTGGAAGCACTGGCGGAGCGGGTTCGCGAGTTGCTGGAGACTTGACGGGCGCGCTCAGCGCCCGCCGCCCAGGTCGATGAAGCTGCCGGTGGCATAGGAGGCTTTGTCCGAAAGCAACCAGAGGATGGCCTCGGCCACTTCCTCGGGATGCCCCCCTCGGCCCATGGGCAAGCCAGATTCAAGCTTGCTGACGCGGTCCGGATCACCAGAAAGCGCATGGAAACCGGTATGGATATAGCCCGGTCGTACGCCATTGACGCGCACGCCCTCGCCTGCCACTTCTTTGGCCAGGCCGATGGTGAAGGTGTCGAGCGCGCCCTTGGAGGCGGCATAGTCGACATATTCATTGGGCGAACCCAGGCGTGCGGCTACCGATGATACGTTGACGATGGATCCGCCTTGCCCGCCATGCTGGCGCGCCATGCGCCGCAGGGCGTGCTTGGCGCAGAGCATGGGGCCGACGACGTTGGTCTTCATGACGTTCAGCAGCCGGAACTCGGACATGTCCTCGACCCTGCTCTGCTGGCCGATGGTGCCGGCGTTGTTGACCAGTGCGGTGACCGGGCCGAGCTCATCGTCGACGCGCAGGAACAGTTGGATGATTTCATCCTCGACGCTGACGTCGGCGCGCACCGCGATGGCCTCGGCGCCCAGGGCGCGGACCTGGCTGAGGATGGTTTCGGCGGCCTGGTCATCGGCGTGATAGTTGATGCAGATGCGGTAGCCCTGGCGGGCGGCCAGCAGCGCAGTGGCGGCGCCGATGCCGCGGCTGCCGCCGGTGATGACGATGACGTTCTCCATGGGTTTGCCAATGGTTTTGGGGAGGGAGCATCGACAATAGGCGAAATGGCGCTGCGTTGGAATGACGAAGATCAGCACAGCCAACCCTCTGCTGTTGATGTAGCTGTTGATCTGGCTTTTGATCTGGCTGTTGATCTGGCTTTTGATCTGGCTGTTGATGTGGCTTTTGATCTGGCT
>NZ_JBICMK010000120.1:0-6509 GCF_043106315.1 Pseudomonas sp. FYR_5
TGGTTACTTTTTGTCGCGTTTGACAAAAAGTGACTCGCCGTAAGGGCGAAAAGGTGAGTCAGCGTCGCCATCGCAAATGGACGGTTCGCCGAGTCAAAACAGACGAGTTCGCTCTTTGCTTCTTGCTTCTTGCTTCTTGCTTCTTGCTTCTTGCTTCTTGCTTCTTGCTTCTTGCTTCTTGCTTCTTGCTTCTTGCTTCTTGGATGTGAGCATCCACATCAAGTAGGTATTCATTCGCGAAGGTGGCGCATAGTCACCTTTCCGCCCTTACGGCGGGTCCCTTTTTGTCGTGGCAAAAAGGAACCAAAAACCGTCGGCTCCCATCATCCGGCCCCTGCGCTGCGCTCCGGGGTCCCCTCGCTCCGGGCTTGCTCCCGGGAGGACCGCGCTGCAGGCCCCATCCTGGGGCCCAGCGCTTGACGGGCATCCATGCCCGTCACCTCCCTTCGCAAACCCTGCACTCGGCCTCCTGAAGTCGCAATCTGCGTCGCCTGAACTATCGCGCGCTTAGAAGCAACAGCAACAGCAACAGCAGAAGCAGAAGCAGAAGCAGAAGCAGAACGACGTGCTGGCCTCAGCGTGGCTTCAGATCGAGCCGCCGCAGGTGGCACGTCACTTCCTCGCGGTCGTGGTAAAGCTGCTTGCAGGCAATCGACACCCTGATCTTGCGTGCCTTGAATGTTGCCTCCATGCGGTCGAGCAGGCGCCGTACTTCGGCATAACGCTGCTTCATCGGCAACTTCAGGTTGACCACTGCCTCGCGGCACAACCCCTCACCCAGCCAGGTTTCGATCAGCGAGGTGGTACGCGCCGGCTTCTCGACGATATCGCACACCATCCAGTCTACCGGCTGCTTCGGCTGCCAGGTAAACCCATCGGCCATCAAGTGCTGGACCAGGCCGGTATCCATCAGGCTTTCGGCCATCGGCCCGTTGTCAATGGCTGTCACCAGCATGCCACGGCGCACCAGCTGGTAGGTCCAGCCGCCCGGCGAGGCTCCCAGGTCGACACCGGTCATGTCATCACCCAGGCGCTGCTCCCACTGCTCACGCGGAATGAATTGGTGCCAGGCTTCTTCCAGCTTGAGTGTCGAACGGCTAGGTGCCTCGCGAGGGAACTTCAGGCGCGGGATGCCCATGGGCCACAACGCGCTGTTGCTGGCCGATGCAACGCCGACAAATACCCGCCGGCCGCTGATGAAGGTCAGTAGCAAACGTGGGCGGCCAGGGTCGTCGACCAGGCGGCCGGCCTTCTCCAGGGCCTTGCGCAACGGCACTTCGAACTTTCGGCAAAAGGTAGACAATTCCTTGCCTTCGTTGCTGTCCAGCACCTCAAGCCACAAGCTACCGAACACCGGGAGATCGGCCAACTGCGCCAGCAGTACGCTGATGCGGTCACTTTCCGGCAGTTCGACGTAACCGCCACGTGCCCACTGCCGCGGGAAAATCAGCTGGTTGAAGCGCAGCTCCCCCATCAAGCGCTCGGCACCGCCCTCCTCGCTACAGACAAACTCGGCGCTGGCACTTTGCGGCTTGCCTTTGGCATAGCCGGCAATGCCCAGGCGGGCGGCATGTTCGCTGATTTCGGCGCAAACCTCGCCCTCGAAACCGGGCCGGCAATGCATGAACAGGGTATTCATCTCTCACTCCACTACGGCTGGCGCACCACAGGCGCCGGCAGGGCGGCGATGATAAAGGAAGTTCGGAACCTGCGACACGCCCCGCCGGTCCAGAAAAGGGTCAGGTAGCGTAAACCGGTCTAACCTGACCATTCAGCCAGGTCCGTGCCGTGCGGACCGATATAGAGCGGTGCTGCCGGCAAACCGTGAATATTTGCCGGGCACCGGTGCAGAAGGAGTTGGCAATGCCCTCGCTCGATAGCCTGAACACCCTCAAGCCCCTCAAGGTCGGCGACCAGACCTACCATTACTTCAGCCTCACCGAGGCCGCCCGCCAGCTGGGTGACCTGCAGCGTCTGCCCATGTCGCTGAAAGTGCTGCTGGAAAATCTGCTGCGCTGGGAGGATGGTGCGACCGTCACCGGCGACGACTTGCGCGCCATTGCCCACTGGCTGGGCGAACGGCGCTCCGACCGCGAGATCCAGTACCGCCCGGCGCGGGTGCTGATGCAGGACTTCACCGGCGTACCCGCCGTGGTCGACCTGGCGGCCATGCGCGCCGCCATGGCCAAGGCTGGCGGCGACCCGCAACGGATCAACCCGCTGTCACCGGTCGACCTGGTGATCGACCACTCGGTAATGGTCGACCGCTACGGCACGCCGCACGCCTTCGCCGAAAACGTCGACATCGAAATGCAGCGCAATGGTGAGCGCTATGCCTTTCTGCGCTGGGGCCAGAGCGCCTTCGACAATTTCCGCGTGGTCCCCCCGGGCACTGGCATTTGCCACCAGGTCAACCTGGAATACCTGGGCCGCACGGTGTGGACCCGTGAGGCTGATGGCCGCACCTATGCCTTCCCCGATACCTTGGTAGGCACAGACTCGCACACCACCATGATCAACGGCCTGGGCGTACTCGGCTGGGGTGTCGGCGGCATCGAAGCGGAAGCGGCCATGCTCGGCCAGCCGGTATCGATGCTGATCCCCGAAGTGATCGGCTTCAAGCTGACCGGCAAGCTGCGGGAGGGCATCACTGCCACTGACCTGGTGCTGACCGTGACGCAAATGCTGCGCAAGAAAGGCGTGGTGGGCAAGTTCGTTGAATTCTATGGCGACGGCCTGGCCGAGCTGCCCCTGGCCGACCGCGCGACCATCGCCAACATGGCACCGGAATACGGCGCCACCTGTGGTTTCTTCCCGGTCGACCAGGTCACCCTGGACTATCTGCGCCTTTCGGGCCGCCCCGAAGCGACCGTGCAGCTGGTGGAGCAGTACTGCAAGGCGCAGGGCATGTGGCGCCTGCCCGGCCATGAGCCGTCATTCAGCGACACGCTGGCACTGGACATGGACGAGGTCGAAGCCAGCCTGGCCGGGCCCAAACGGCCGCAGGACCGCGTAGCACTGGGCCAGGTCAGCCAAGCCTTCGACCACTTCATCGAGCTGCAGCCCAAACCGCTGACCAAAGAAGTTGGCCGCCTGGAAAGCGAGGGCGGCGGCGGTGTGGCGGTGGGCAACGCCGACCAGACCGGCGCAATCGACTACAGCCATCAGGGCCAGACCCATACCCTGCGCGATGGGGCCGTGGTGATTGCCGCGATCACCTCATGTACCAACACGTCCAACCCCAGCGTGATGATGGCTGCCGGGCTGGTGGCGAAAAAAGCACTGGAAAAGGGCCTGCAACGCAAACCTTGGGTCAAGAGTTCGCTGGCGCCGGGCTCCAAAGTCGTCACCGACTACTTCAAGGCAGCCGGGCTCACGCCTTACCTCGACCAACTCGGTTTTGATCTGGTCGGCTATGGCTGCACCACCTGCATCGGCAACTCCGGCCCGCTGGACGAGGCGATCGAAAAAGCCATTGGCAGCGCCGACCTCACCGTGGCCTCGGTGCTATCGGGCAACCGCAACTTCGAGGGCCGCGTGCACCCACTGGTCAAGACCAACTGGCTGGCCTCGCCCCCGCTGGTGGTGGCCTACGCCCTGGCCGGCAGCGTGCGCCTGGACCTGACACGCGACCCGCTAGGCTCAGGCAAGGACGGCCAACCGGTCTACCTGCGTGATATCTGGCCGAGTCAGCAGGAAATTGCCGAGGCTGTGGCCAAGGTCGATACGGCGATGTTCCACAAGGAATACGCCGAAGTGTTTGCCGGTGATGCGCAGTGGCAGGCCATCGAGGTGCCACAGGCCGCCACTTACGTGTGGCAGGCTGACTCCACCTACATCCAGCACCCACCGTTTTTCGACGGCATCGGCGGGCCGCCACCACAAATTGCCAATATTCACGGCGCACGGGTGCTGGCGCTGTTGGGCGACTCCGTGACCACTGACCACATTTCCCCCGCCGGCAACATCAAGACCGACAGCCCGGCCGGGCGCTACCTGCGAGAACAGGGTGTGGAGCCACGCGATTTCAACTCCTACGGTTCGCGGCGTGGCAACCATGAAGTGATGATGCGCGGCACCTTCGCCAACATCCGTATCCGCAACGAAATGCTCCCAGGTGAAGAAGGCGGCAACACCTTGCATGTGCCCACTGGCGAGAAGCTGTCGATCTACGACGCAGCCATGCGTTACCAGCAGGAAGGCACCCCGCTGCTGGTGATTGCCGGCCAGGAGTACGGCACCGGCTCGAGCCGCGACTGGGCAGCCAAGGGCACCAACCTGCTGGGGGTCAAGGCCGTGCTGGCAGAAAGCTTCGAGCGTATTCACCGCTCCAACCTGGTAGGCATGGGCGTGTTGCCGCTGCAATTCAAGGCCGGGCACAACCGCAAACAGCTGGGGCTGACCGGCAAGGAGCAGATCGACGTACTGGGGCTGGACGGCGCACATATCCGCCCCGGCATGAGCCTGTCCTTGCGCATTACCCGCGAGGATGGCCAGCAGGAACAGATCGAGGTGCTATGCCGGATTGATACCCTGAACGAGGTGGAGTACTTCAAGGCGGGGGGAATTCTGCATTATGTGTTGCGCCAGATGATCGCTGACTGAGACGGATAGCCTGGCACAAGATTTGTGCCGTTCTCTAAACCGAGCGCCGCGCGGGCGGCGCTTGGTTACATGGGCGCCGATGCCCCCACAGCCGCAAGCGTCCTAGTCCCGCGCGACAGGGCTGGCCCTTGGCCACCCATTCGGTCATCATCTGACTCACCCGTCATTGATGGCAATCAATGAACCAAATATCCATTCAATAAAACCAGCGGCTTGCCGATACCTGTCGAAAGCCCTGCGGACTATCACCCATGCGTAACAACCAGCCGATTACCCAGAGAGAACGGACTTTCCCTGCCCAGCAGCGGTTGATCTCCACCACCAACGCCAAGGGTGTGGTCACCTACTGCAACGATGCCTTTATCGAAATCAGTGGTTTCACCCGCGAGGAGCTGACTGGCGCACCGCACAACCTGGTGCGCCACCCCGACGTACCGCCTGCCGTGTTTGCCCATATGTGGCAAACCCTCAAGCAGGGCCAGCCGTGGATGGGTATCGTCAAGAACCGCTGCAAGTCCGGTGACCATTACTGGGTCAACGCCTATGTCACCCCCATCTTCGATAACAACCAGGTCGTCGGCTTCGAGTCGGTGCGGGTCAAGCCCACCGCCGAGCAGATCCGCCGCGCCGAGGCCCTGTACCAGCGCATCAACCAGGGCAAGCCGCCGGTACCGCGCCGCGACAAGTGGCTGCCGGTGCTGCAGGACTGGCTACCGTTCATCCTGATCAGCCAGATGGGCTTCCTGATCGGCAACTGGCTGGGTCATTCCTGGGGCTTTGCCTTGGCCGCAGGGCTTTCGGTACCACTGGGCCTGCTTGGTCTGAGCTGGCAGCAACGCGGCCTCAAGCGCCTGCTGCGACTGGCCGAGCAAACCACTTCCGACCCACTGATCGCGCAGATGTACACCGACAGCCGTGGCGTGCAGGCGCGCCTGGAAATGGCGATGCTCAGCCAGGACGCACGCATGAAAACCTGCCTGACGCGCCTACAAGACAGTGCCGAACACCTGAGCGACCAGGCACGCCAGTCCGATGCCTTGGCGCACAAGAGCTCTTCGGGGCTGGAGCGCCAGCGGGTGGAGACCGAGCAAGTCGCCGCTGCGGTAAACCAGATGGCTGCCACCACTCAGGAAGTGGCCAACCATGTGCAGCGCACCGCCGATGCCACCCAGGAAGCCAACCGCCTGACCAGCCAGGGCCGGCAGATTGCCGGAGAAACCCGCGAGGCCATCGAACGTCTGTCGGCGGCTGTGGGCGAGACCGGCCAGACGGTTACGCAACTGGCCAAAGACAGCGACGAGATTGGAGGCGTGGTCGACGTGATCAAGGGCATCGCCGACCAGACCAACCTGCTGGCGCTGAACGCAGCCATTGAAGCGGCGCGCGCCGGTGAAATGGGCCGTGGTTTTGCCGTGGTGGCTGATGAAGTGCGTCAGTTGGCCCAGCGCACCGCCGAATCCACCGGGCAGATTCACGGTTTGATCGCCAAGCTGCAACAGACCGCCAGCAACGCAGTACTGACCATGGAAACCGGCCACCGCCAGGCACAGGAAGGTGTTGATCGGGTTATGCAGGCTGACGAGGCGCTGGTAGGCATCAGCGAAGCGGTGGCCAATATTACCGACATGGCCACGCAGATTGCAGCTGCAACCGAGGAGCAGACCGCTGTGGCTGACGAGATCAGCCGCAACATCAGCACCATTGCCGAACTGGCCGACCAGACCGCCGAACAGGCGCAGCACTCGGCACTGCTGAGCGAAGAACTGACCAGCACGGCGGGCAGCCAGTATTCGCTGGTGGAGCGCTTCAACCGCTGAAGCTCGAGACTTCCGCTGGGGGTGACACCGGCTCTGCCGGTGTTCGCGGGTAAACCCGCTCCTACAACGGCTGTGCCGAACCACCGT
>NZ_JBICMK010000121.1:0-1163 GCF_043106315.1 Pseudomonas sp. FYR_5
TGGTTTTGGCGGCTTTGATGACCCGATCCGTCGAAACATGAGCATGTACAGCCGTCCCTTGCACCCAGGCCTTCGCTTTGAGCACCTTGGGGCCTCGTGGGCTTTTCGCAACCTGTCTGGGCTGGATGTTTCTGGCCAGCTCCAGCAGGCGCTGAGCCAGGTTTTCCATCGGAACAACGGGCATGTACTCGGATGGCAGGGCAATCTGCATGCCTTCGTAACCCCCTCTGATCTGCACCGCCAAGTGATAGATCGAGGCTTCCCAATTCTCGGGCAAGGCATCGCGGTGAGCCTGTTCAACACTTCGCTTGAGCAAGGCCAGAACGTTGTATGCCAGCACGGCAGTGGTGAATCCAAGCAAGGCGGCTCGCGGACTGCCGAGGGTTTCAATTTCACTTTCCAGAATTGCTTCCAACCGCTGGAACATCCCTTCAATACTCCAGCGGCGCCGATAGAAGTCTGCGATCTGTTGCGCACTGATGCTCTCGGGCAGGTTGCTCCAGAACATCAAGCTGTTATCACCTGAGTCGTTTGGTGAATGAAGCGTTAACTCGACACGTCGCCAGCGGTGCCCGCCTTTTACTTCGATGGATTGCTCGCGCACAGTGCCTGTGGCGACGGGCATCGGTGCTTGCCACTCACCTTCCTGGATCAAGCGTGGATGCTTGGCCTGCTGGCGAATGACAAATGATGTCTTCACCTGTTCGCACGCCTCCATTACAGGCAGCGTGCAGTAGAGACGGTCAGCGATCCAAACCTGATTGGTCTTTGCTTCAGCCAGCAACGGCAAAACACAAACTCGTTCGCTTGCGTAGGCGTCCTCGCACGGCTGGAGGTCAATTACCTGATCCAGGTCGGGGTCGTAAACCACCACCGAAAACCCGGGGCGAGCCGCTCCGCGCTCTTGGCGCAGCGCGCCAAGACGCTTTTCGGTAGAGGCCAAGTGGCTGCCATCGACCACCCGAACTTGCCAATCAGGAAGCATGGCTGAGCAGCCCAACTCATGGATTGTCGGCGCCAAGCGCTGCGCGCAGCCTGTCACCAAAGCACGCAACAGGGCAGGTTCGGTTCGACTGATCTTGTCGTACAGAGCTGCCAGGCTGACGGGAAGGTCGTCCAGTTGTCTTGCCGCAGCATGCAGCGATGGCTTCAAGCCCAATGAA
>NZ_JBICMK010000122.1:0-37953 GCF_043106315.1 Pseudomonas sp. FYR_5
TGTAAAGGCGGCATGATCTTCATACAGGCTTGGGTACGGAACGTGAGAACCTTGTTCCAGATGCAAAGGAAAATGACAAATGGCTAAAACCATGAGGAAGAATACCAATGCTGGAATAAGGGGCGGAGCCTCCTGTAGTAGTGATGAAGGCTTTGTAATGAAGCTGGAGCGAAGGGGAGGCGTTATCCTGTCAACGAACGCCGCCAACCTCAGGGGATGAGCGGTGTGAGTTCGAACAAACCTTACAACATAGCGAAGCGCGTGATATGGGAGGCCTATCAGCAGGTCAGAACCAACCGGGGAACTGCTGGAATCGACGATGAGACCATTGCCGATTTTGAGCGGAACCTGCCGAAGAATCTTTACAAGCTATGGAATCGAATGTCGTCGGGGTCTTATTTCCCGCCGCCGGTCAAGGCTGTTGAGATACCGAAGGCATCGGGGGGTATACGCAGGTTGGGAGTGCCGACGGTCAGCGACCGTATCGCACAAACTGTAGTCAAACTCCTCATCGAGCCAAAGCTGGATGCGCTTTTCCATCCGGACTCATATGGATACCGACCAGGACGTTCAGCCAAACAGGCCATAGCGATCACACGCGAACGCTGCTGGCGATACGACTGGGTGGTGGAGTTTGATATCAAGGCGGCTTTCGATCACATTGATCATGAACTGCTGATGAAAGCGGTGCGAACCCATATCAAAGAGGATTGGATACTGCTGTACATCGAACGATGGCTGGTTGCTCCATTCTAGGCAGCAGATGGCGTTCGCATTCAACGCGAACGTGGCACCCCGCAAGGCGGCGTGATCAGTCCCATGTTGATGAATCTGTTCATGCATTACGCCTTTGACGCATGGATGCAACGAAATAGCCCAAACTGTCCTTTTGCCCGGTATGCCGATGATGCGGTAGTGCATTGTCGTAGCCAGAGGCAAGCAGAACACGTGATGCGTTCAATCGCTTCACGTCTAGCGGTTTGTGGCCTCACGATGCATCCCGAGAAATCGAAAATCGTGTACTGCAAGGACAGCAATCGACGCGCAGGGTATCCGCATGTGAGCTTTACCTTCCTTGGTTTCACTTTTAGACCTAGGAAGGCAATCGGCCAGCAGAACAAGCTTTTCACCAGCTTCCTTCCGGGAGTCAGTGCGCAAGCGTTGAAGCGGATGCGGCGAGCAGTGCGCGAGTGGCGGGTCAGCCGCCAAACTCATGTGACGCTGGCTGCTGTGGCTCGGCTTTACAACCCAGTGATACAAGGTTGGTGGCAGTACTATGGCGCGTTCTATCGGACGGCCATGCTTGGTATCTTTCGACATATCGATAGCGCGCTCAAGCGTTGGGCCGGTCGTAAGTACAAAATACTTCACGGGCGCAAGCGGCGTATATCTAAATGGTTGGACACGGTGCATAAGGCTGCCCCTCGACTGTTTTATCACTGGCAAGTAACCGAGCAACAGGTTGGATAACGGGAGCCGTATGACGCGAGAGTGTCACGTACGGTTCTGCGAGCGGCTACGGGGGCAGTTCCTGTGGCCGACTCACCATTTCGGCATGAAGGCCCACATCGGCGCGGATGCTGAATCGGGTCTGGTGCATCACGTTCATGGCACTGCCGCGAACGTAGCTGACGTGACGGAGGTCGCTCAGCTATTGCATGGCGAAGAGAATGTCGTGTGTGCGGATGCGGGTTACACAGGCGTGGAAAAGCGGCCAGAACACGAGGGACGGCAGGTGATATGGCAGGTCGCTGCCCGCCGCAGCACCTACAAACACTTGAGCAAACGCAGCGTGCTCTACCAAGCCAAGCGCAAGATCGAAAAGGCCAAGGCGCAAGTGCGTGCGAAGGTGGAGCACCCGTTCCGGGTGATCAAACGCCAGTCCGGCTATGTAAAGACTCGTTTTCGCGGCTTGGCCAAGAACACGGCGCAACTGACCACGCTGTTTGCCCTGTCGAATCTGTGGATGGTGCGCCGGCAATTATTGCCTGCTGCGGGAGAGGTGCGCCCGTGAGTCCAGATAACCAAGGCTTTGCCTTGGTTATCCAATAATCAGCGACTGAAAAGCGGGCTTTTCGGCATCCCTAAGCCGCCCATTTCCGACTGATGAGCAACTTGTTCGGAGTTTCCCTAGTGGCAATAGTACCACCGTAGCTTGCTGCTATCCCTCCCCCGGCGACACGGCCTGTCAAGGAAGATCCATGGACGTATTTAGCTCTTCTACACTAATTATCGCGGCCAGCGGTACAGGCTTTTGTAGGAAATATCCCCTCGTTACGTTACCACGTCAGGTTTCGATTCGGGGCAAGTCGTATCGGCATGAAGTCATAGATAATGCGACAGCATCAGTGCAATGAACAAGGTGATGTGAATAACCCATAGGGTTAGCAAAATGCGCTTTTCGCGGAGGGGGAAATTTTTTATTTCCTCAATATCAGCGTAACCCCTGTAAATGAAGATTTTGGGTAGGGCCAACAGTGTTGCAATCTGACCGGTTCTTATTGTTTTGCCCAAGAGTCCGGCGTGCTGGTAATTTTTGATGTTGTCAGATACGAGGCGAGAGGTGGGCAGGAAAGATTCAAAATGCGCGGTGTATTTGTGTGAAATAATAATTTGCGCGCTAGCGGCAATTAGCATTGCTGTAATCAGGATCAGCGCGATCAGTCCTGGCTCTATGTTAGTCATTTTGAGAGCTCGTGATACAAAAAGTCACCTAATACCTCGCCTTTTTCTCCTGCGAAATCACCGGCTAACTTCGCCCCGGCAGCGCCACCGATGACCGCGCAGGTGAGTGCCCCTAGTCCGGCAGTCCCTACTCCTAGTGCCGCACATACTGCGGGTGCAACAATACTCCCTCCTAGGTAACCGCCTACAGCGCTACCAGCCAGACCTCCAGCTAATGATGCAGAGTTTACATATGCAGCTCGCTGGCATTCGCTTTCTCTGCCCAGAATACAAGCCTGGCGAATCTCTAGCCCCGTCGCTGCTACGTCAAGCGCTATGCCAATATAGGTTCCTTTTTTGATCAGGTTGGCAGCCTTGCCCACCCCGGCAACCTTATCCGCATACCCCGCAATTTCACCTGTGTGCAAATAGCTTTTCGTAGAAATGGCCAGTGTCCTCTTGATCGATCCCTTGTTGCGCAATCCAGCGCCGAACCCCGCCAGCTGGCCCAACTGTTCGTCAAGTTTCGAGAACAGTGCCGCACGCTTGGCATAAAACTGGTCGCGGGCATTGAGCGTCCCTGAGCCCAGATGCTCCCTGTGCAATTTCTCGATTTCCAGCAATGTGCCCTCAATTGCTTTCAGATGCTTGCTCCAGCCATCGCTAACCACGCCTGCACCCATTGACGCGTGGGCGAGCAAGCTCTTCAACAGTTCGAAGTTCTCCAGAAAAAACTCATCGGCACCTTGCCCGCTGCGCATCAGCCCCATATGGGTCACGGCAGCTTTCGACATCAGATACGCCTCCTGACTGGTGCAGGAAGGCGTGGACCAGTCACCGACGATCACCAGTTCGCCGCCTCTGACCACGCTGTTGAAAATGTGCGAATTGAGGATGTCAAACTTGCTGGCCGAGTGCCGGGTCAGCGCGAGACCGGCCTTGAGCGTGTGGTAGTTTTGCATCCGGGGGTTGATGAACGCACGGGCTTCAGACATGGCGACCCCTCATGCGTACTTCTTGTTACCGATCCGGTCCCACCCGCCAGCAATGTTGCCGCCGCCGGAGCCGTCGGTGCGTTTTTGCTGGGTATAGGTGGTCTTGATTCGGCCGTAGTCGAGCTGAACCACCTCGATCGGCACGCCATCGGCGGCGCTCTGGGTGTAGTCGGCGATGATCACTTCTTCGAGAATGATTTCGTAATACTTGAGCTTGTCGCCGCCCGCGCGGCACAGCGCGAGTTTCACTTCCTTGAAATGCTGGCCTGCACAACTGGCCTCCATCAGTTTGCAACTGGCGCTGTCGAGAAACTTAGTGAAGGTGAAGTTGCTGGCTGCGGTGCGGCCAGAGCTGGCGCCGCCGGCGGAGCTTGCGGTGGCGGAGGTGCTTTGGCTTACACCGAAGTCATAACCGGTCACTTCAATCCACTTGCTGTACTTTTCGTCCAAGGCTTCGCCTGGGATATCGCTGATTTGCAAATACGCGTCAAAAGCCATGTTTACCGCTCCTTGGCAAGAATGTGGGTACGGAATATTGATGTGACGACGGGACTTACCCCGTCAGTGATTGGCAAGGCTAGGCGCGGAAAGGGGGGAGGGCAACAGCTGGGCATATATTTGGGAAATGGACTACAAGCTAGTGGATAAGTCCTCTGGAAATATTTAGGAGTTTTCTCGCTTTGGTCGGCTTAGTTGGCCTGGACGATATTGAAACTGGCCGGCCAATTTCGCGACCAGCAGGCTATCGATCGTGTCTTTATTGAATGAACCATGCATTACGGTTTTTCCAATTTGCTCTTGCTCTTGCTCTTGCTCTTGCTCTTGCTCTTGCTCTTGCTCTTGCTCTTGCTCTTGCTCTTGCTCTTGCTTTTGCTTCTAAGCGCGCGATAGTTCAGGCGACGCAGATTGCGACTTCAGGAGGCCGAGCGCAGGGCTTGCGGAGGGAGGTGACGGGCATGGATGCCCGTCAAGCGCTGGGCCCCAGGATGGGGCCTGCAGCGCGGTCCTCCCGTGAGCAAGTCCGGAGCGAGGGGACCCCGGAGCGCAGCGTAGGGGCCGGATGATGGGAGCCGACGGTTTTGGTTACTTTGGCCACGACCAAAGTAACCCGCCGGAAGGGCGGAAAGGTGACTACGCGCCACCTTCGCGAATGAATACCTACTTGATGTGGATGCTCACATCCAAGAAGCAAGAAGCAAGAAGCAAGAAGCAAGAAGCAAGAAGCAAGAAGCGAAGTGGTCTGTTTTGACTCGGCGAACCGTCATTTGCGATGGCGACGCTGACTCACCTTTTCGCAAAAGGCTTAAGGCAGTTAGCTCTGTAGCCAGCTTCTTGGCGTCCGTTGTCACGGGGCAAGCCCACCAAAAAACGCTGCGCTCCCATCATCCGCCCCCTGCGCTGCGCTCCGGGGTCCCCTCTCTCCGGCCTCCTGAAGTCGCGAAGATCAAAAGCGGGAGTGAAACCTGAAATCGACGCTGATGCTCGGCCGCGAGCGGCGATAGCCGCAGGACTATCAGCACAATAGCGAACGGTGGTTGTCCTGAAACCTGCGAAAGAGGACAATTATCGGCTTCCCGTCACAACCAGCGACCTTGCATGGCCTTTCTTGCACTTGGTATCAACCATAAGACTGCCTCGGTAGACGTACGCGAGCGCGTGGCGTTTACCCCAGAGCAGCTGGTAGACGCCCTGCAGCAGCTCTGCCGACTGACGTCCAGCCGCGAGGCGGCGATCCTGTCGACCTGCAACCGCAGTGAGCTTTATATAGAGCAGGACCACCTGTCCGCCGACGCCGTGCTGCAGTGGCTGGCCGACTATCACCGCCTCAGCCTCGACGAGCTGCGCGCCAGCGCCTACGTGCATGAAGAGCACGACGCCGTGAAGCACATGATGCGTGTGGCTTCGGGCCTGGACTCGCTGGTTCTGGGCGAGCCTCAGATCCTGGGCCAGATGAAGTCCGCCTACGCCGTGGCCCGCGAAGCCGGTACCGTCGGGCCGTTGCTTGGGCGCCTGTTCCAGGCCACCTTCAGCGCCGCCAAGCAGGTGCGTACCGATACGGCCATCGGTGAAAACCCGGTTTCGGTTGCGTTCGCCGCGGTCAGCCTGGCCAAGCAGATTTTCGCCGACCTGGGCCGCAGCCAGGCCCTGCTGATCGGTGCCGGCGAAACCATCACCCTGGTCGCCCGCCACCTGCACGAGCAGGGCGTACGCCGTATCGTGGTGGCCAACCGCACCCTGGAGCGCGCCAGCATCCTGGCCGAGCAGTTCGGTGCGCATGCCGTGCTGCTGGCAGACATTCCACAGGAACTGGCCAACAGTGACATCGTGATCAGTTCCACCGCCAGTCAGTTGCCGATTCTGGGCAAGGGCGCGGTCGAGAGTGCACTGAAACAGCGCCGACACAAGCCGATTTTCATGGTCGACATCGCTGTACCTCGCGATATCGAAACCGAAGTCGGCGAGCTGGATGATGTCTACCTGTACACCGTCGACGACCTGCACGATGTAGTGGCAGAAAACCTCAAGAGCCGCCAGGGTGCGGCTCAGGCGGCCGAAGAGCTGGTATCCGTGGGCGCCGAAGACTTCATGCTGCGCCTGCGCGAACTGGCTGCGGTGGACGTGCTCAGGGCCTATCGCCAGCAAAGTGAGCGCCTTCGCGACGAAGAACTGCAAAAGGCCCTGCGCCTGCTGGCCAATGGCGGCAACCCCGAAGACGTGCTGGCCCAACTGGCCCGGGGCCTGACCAACAAACTCCTGCATGCGCCCAGCGTGCAGCTGAAAAAGCTCTCGGCCGAGGGCCGCCTCGATGCGCTGGCCATGGCCCAGGAACTCTTTGCCCTCAACGAGGGCTCCACGGACAAATCCCCGCAATGAAAGCGTCGCTGCTGAACAAACTGGAAATCCTCCAGGACCGTTTTGAAGAACTCACCGCCCTGCTCGGTGACGCCGAGGTTATTTCCGACCAGACGCGTTTTCGCGCCTACTCACGTGAGTATGCCGAGGTCGAGCCGGTTTACGCTGCCTATAAAGAGTGGCGTAAAGTCCAGGACGACCTCGAAGGCGCCCAGGCGCTGCTCAAGGACAGTGACCCGGACCTGCGTGAAATGGCCGTGGAAGAGGTGCGTGAAGCCAAGGAGCAACTGCTGACGCTGGAGGCGCAACTGCAGCGCATGCTGCTGCCCAAAGACCCCAACGACGGCCGCAACGTGTTTCTCGAAATCCGCGCCGGTACGGGTGGCGACGAGGCAGCCATCTTCTCTGGTGACCTGTTCCGCATGTACTCGCGCTACGCCGAAAAGCGCGGCTGGCGCCTGGAGATCTTGTCCGAGAACGAAGGCGAGCACGGCGGCTACAAGGAAATCATTGCCCGCGTCGAGGGCGAGAACGTCTACGGCAAGCTCAAGTTCGAGTCCGGTGCGCACCGGGTTCAGCGTGTGCCCGAGACCGAGTCCCAAGGCCGTGTCCACACTTCCGCATGCACGGTGGCGGTGCTACCCGAGCCGGACGAGCAGGCTGCCATCGAAATCAACCCGGCCGACCTGCGCGTGGATACCTACCGTGCCTCCGGTGCCGGCGGCCAGCACGTCAACAAGACCGACTCGGCGATCCGCATCACCCACTTGCCCACCGGTATCGTGGTCGAATGCCAGGAGGAGCGCTCGCAGCACAAGAACCGCGCCCGTGCCATGTCCTGGCTGTCGGCCAAGCTGAACGACATGCAGACCAGTGCCGCGCAGAACGCCATTGCCAGTGAGCGCAAGCTGTTGGTGGGTTCCGGTGACCGCTCCGAGCGCATCCGCACCTACAATTACCCACAGGGCCGGGTGACCGATCACCGCATCAACCTGACCTTGTATTCGCTGGACGACATCCTCAGCGGTGGCGTAGACGCGGTGATCGAACCGCTGCTGGCCGAATACCAGGCCGATCAACTGGCCGCCTTGGGGGACTGATGACTGTCATCGCCAGCCTGTTGCGCAACGCGCAGTTGCCCGAATCGCCCACTGAGCGCCTGGATGCCGAACTGCTGCTGGCTGCGGCCATCGGTAAATCGCGCAGCTACCTGCATACCTGGCCCGAGCGTATTGTCAGCAGCGAAGATGCCGAGACCTATGCCGGCTACCTGAAGCGCCGCCGGGGCGGCGAGCCAGTGGCCTATATCCTTGGGCTGCAGGGCTTCTGGAAGATCGACCTGGAGGTTGCCCCGCATACCCTGATCCCGCGGCCGGATACCGAGCTGCTGGTCGAGACGGCCCTTGAGCTGCAACCCGCTTCGCCAGCCAAGGTTCTCGACCTGGGTACCGGTACGGGTGCCATCGCTCTGGCGCTGGCCAGCGAGCGCCCGGCCTGGCAGGTGACAGCGGTTGACCGGGTGGAGGAGGCTGCCGCCCTCGCCGAGCGCAACCGCCAGCGGTTAGGCCTGGCCAACGCTCGGGTAAGGCTAAGCCACTGGTTCGACAGCCTGGCCGGGGAGCGTTTTGACCTCATTGTCAGCAACCCGCCCTACATCGCCGCTGAAGACCCGCACCTTGTGGCCGGCGACGTGCGCTTCGAACCCAGCAGTGCCCTGGTGGCCGGTGCCGATGGCCTGGACGACCTTCGTGTGATCGCCACCCAGGCCCCAGCGCACCTGTTGCCAGGTGGCTGGCTACTGCTGGAACATGGCTACGATCAGGCGGCAGCGGTACGCGCTCTGCTGGCTGAACATGGCTTTATCGAGGTGGCCAGCCGCACGGACCTGGGCGGCCATGAACGCATTACCCTGGGGCGACTGCCATGCTGAGTGATCAGGAACTGCTGCGTTACAGCCGCCAGGTGCTGCTGGCTCAGATCGACATCGATGGCCAACTGCGGCTCAAGCAGAGCAAAGCGCTGATTGTCGGGCTGGGTGGCTTGGGCTCGCCAGTGGCCCTTTACCTGGCCGCGGCCGGAGTGGGTGAGCTGCACCTGGCCGACTTCGACACCGTCGACCTGACCAACCTGCAACGCCAGGTAATCCACGACAGTGCCAGCGTCGGCATGAGCAAGGTCGACTCGGCCTTGCAGCGCTTGCAGGCAATCAACCCGGAAGTCAGCCTGGTTGCTCACCGCCAGGCACTGGACGAGGACTCGCTGGCGGCTGCGGTGGCGGTGGTCGACCTGGTGCTGGACTGCTCCGACAATTTCTCAACCCGCGAGGCGGTCAACGCTGCCTGTTTCGCCGCTGGCAAGCCGCTGGTCAGCGGTGCGGCCATCCGTCTGGAAGGTCAACTGTCGGTGTTCGACCCGCGGCGCGACTACAGCCCGTGCTACCACTGCCTGTACGGGCATGGTAGCGAAGCTGAACTGACGTGCAGCGAAGCTGGCGTCATTGGCCCTCTGGTGGGGCTGGTGGGTAGCCTGCAGGCGCTGGAGGCGATGAAGCTGCTGGCTGGCTTCGGTGAGCCGTTGGTCGGCCGCTTGCTGTTGATCGATGCCCTCGGCACCCGTATCCGCGAGCTTCGTGTCAAGCGCGACCCGGCTTGCACGGTCTGTGGCAAGCGCGATGGCTGAGCGCTCGGCGCCGGTCGGCGTCATGGACTCGGGGGTTGGCGGTTTGTCGGTGCTGGCCGAGATCCAGCGCTTGCTGCCCAACGAGACGTTGCTGTATGTGGCCGACTGCGGGCATATACCCTACGGTGAGAAGTCGGCGGACTATATCCGCGAGCGCTGCCGGCACATTGCCGGGTTCTTCCATGAACAAGGCGCAAAGGCCATGGTGTTGGCCTGCAACACCGCCACGGTTGCGGCAGTGGCCGACCTGCGTGAGCTGTATCCGACCTGGCCGTTGGTGGGCATGGAGCCGGCCGTGAAGCCTGCTGCGGCCGCCACCCGCTCGGGCGTGGTCGGTGTGCTGGCTACTACCGGTACCCTGCAGAGTGCCAAGTTCGCAGCCTTGCTCGACCGCTTCGCCAACGACGTACAGGTTATTACCCAGCCTTGCCCGGGGCTGGTCGAGCTGATCGAAACCGGTGACCTTGCAAGTCCGGCGTTGCGCCAGATGCTGCAAGGTTACGTGCAGCCGCTGCTGGCAGCAGGGTGCGATACGCTGATCCTCGGCTGCACCCATTACCCTTTCCTTCGCCCATTGCTGTCCGGCATGGTGCCGGACGACGTGGCGATTATCGACACCGGTGCGGCCGTGGCGCGTCAATTGCGACGACTGCTGGGTGGCAATGATCTGTTGGCCGAAGGCCCAGCCGGCGCTGCACGCTTCTGGACAAGCGCTGATCCCGAAACCTTAAGAAAAATCCTACCTGTGCTGTGGCATAAGTCCGACGATGTGCAAAGCTTTGCGTTGTGAAAAAAACGTGAAGAACGGCTGAACTATCGTTCCACTTCTGCTTTCTACCGCTTTGCCTGAGATGAGGCGGACACTAACAACAGCATCAGGAAGGATGTTTCTTATGAGGAAACTGCTCGGCTTGGCAGCGGCTGCTGCCTTTGTTATGGGTCAAGCGATGTCGGCACAAGCTGCCGACGCTTCGTTTTCGGTGGGGCAGACCGGTGATTCGACCATGGTATATCGTCTGGGGTTGCAATCGAACTGGGACGCGAGCTGGTGGCAGACCAGCGTTGGCCGGCTGACCGGCTATTGGGATGGGGCCTACACCTACTGGGATGGCGACGAGACCGCGAGCAATCACAGCCTGTCCTTCGCACCAGTGTTCGTCTATGAATTTGCCGGGGAGTCGGTGAAGCCTTACATCGAAGCGGGGATCGGGGTGGCGGCATTCTCCAGCACCGAGCTGGAAAGCAACGAGCTGGGTTCGGCTTTCCAGTTCGAGGACCGCATCGGCTTTGGTTTGCGCTTTGCCGGCGGGCATGAGATTGGGGTGCGGGCGATTCACTACTCGAACGCCGGCATCAAAGAGCCCAATGATGGCGTAGAAAGCTACAGCCTGCATTACCGAATGGCGCTCTGAGTTCACCAGCATTCACCCCTTCGCGGGCAATGCCCGCGAAGACGGTAGTGCTGATTTCAGGTGTTAGCGCGTCAGCGGCCACAGGCTACTGACGTCCAGAGTCTCCAGAATCAGTTCCGGCTCTCGCTGAGGCCACCGCCGCAATAACTCCTCAGCGGCACTGCCGGGCGTCCACGCCTCCGGTATCGCCTGTGCCGACGTTACCGTTACCTTCAGCGATTGTGGCCCAACAATGGTCAGTGCTACCCCTTGCTCCTCAAGGGCCTTGCGCTGCTCACGCAGCCATTGCGGCAAGTTGTTCCAGCCCGCAGTCACCTGTGTCGGTGCAAACAGTTGCAATGCCGAATAGCGATTGAAAAGCGCCATCACCTGGGGCGACTTCCCCTTTGCCAGCAACGGCAGCGCTTTGCTCAGGCAATGCTCTGCGGCCAGCTGGTTGGTGGTGACGATCGCTTCGATCAGCTCACTGTCACTGACATTGTCTGGCAGGTAATCGGTGGTGCCGGTGTTGAGGATCAGCCCGTCCAGCGAACACCAGGCATGGCAAATCTGTTGGCACGCATCGGTGACGTGTTGTTCTTCATGCAACTGCCACGGCAAACGCAACAATTGGCTGCCGTAGCGTGACCCCAAATCATCCAGTGCATCGCTATCCTTGCCACTCGCGGCAACGCGATGTCCTTCATCGAGCATCCGCTCCACCAAAGCCAAGCCAAGTCCGTTGCTTGCGCCTGTAACCCAAAAACTACGCGAGTTAATCAAGACGTTATCCCCTGATTCTGCCGGCGTGGCAGCCCTTTGAATGCTTCCAGGGCCCGCTGGCGACTGCTGCTGAGATCTACGATTGGACTTAGGTACGAAGTATTACCGAAAAGGTCCGTCGATTTAATGGGGTGATGGATGGCTTTTTCATCGAGCTCCCGTAGTTCCGGTACCCAGTGCCGAATGAACTGCCCCTGTGGATCGAAGCGCTGCGACTGTGAAACCGGATTGAAGATGCGGAAATAGGGCACCGCGTCGGTGCCGGTGGACGCACTCCACTGCCAACCCCCGTTGTTGGCGGCCAGGTCGCCGTCTATCAGGTGGCGCATGAAGTGCCGCTCGCCTTTGCGCCAGTCAATCAGCAGGTTCTTGCTGAGGAACATGGCCACGACCATGCGCAAGCGGTTGTGCATCCACCCGGTGTGCAGCAGTTGGCGCATGGCGGCATCGATGATCGGGAAGCCGGTGCGGCCCTGCTCCCAGGCCTCCAGGTCTGCCGGAGCGTCACGCCAGGGCAGGGCTTCGGTCTGGGCGCGGAAGGCACGATGGCGCGAGACCTGTGGATAACCGCTGAGGATGTGCTTGTAGAACTCGCGCCAGAGTAGCTCGTTGATCCAGGTCTGCACGCCCGTGCTACCACTGTCGAACTCGCCCCGGTTGCCGGCCAGTGCACCGTGCAAGCATTGGCGGGGCGAAATCACGCCGGCGGCCAGGTAGGGGGAAAGCTGGCTGGTGCCGGGCTTGGCAGGTATGTCGCGCAAGTGGTGGTAGTCGTCGATGGTTTCGTCGAGGAAGCGTGACAGACGGGACTGTGCCTCAGCTTCACCGGCTGGCCAGTGGTCGCGCAGTGCGTGCGTGGTTTTTCCGAAGCCCTCTACATATTGCGGGACCGGGTCGCTGTCGATGTTCAACGGTGCCTGGCGCTTCACCCGTCGTGCCAGGGCCGGCAGGCTGCGGTGCAGATGCTCCAGGCAGGTTCTCTTGAACTGGCTGAACACCTGGAAGTAATCGCCACTGCGAGTCAGTAGGGTGCCCGGACGGAAGAACAGCTGGTCGAGGTAACTGTGCGCCTGGATGCCCGACTTTTCCAGCAGTGCCCGGGTGGCATCATCCCGGCGCTGCTCATTGATGCCGTACTCCTCGTTCCAGTGCACGCTTTGCACCTGATGTTGGCGGCAGACATCGAGCACCGCCTGTGGCGCCTGGTCCCAAGTCTCAATTCTACGGATCAGCAGGGGTATGTTCAGCTTTTCCAGTGATTGGCGCAGGTCATGCAGGTTACGCAGCCAGAAGTCGACTTTGCAGTCGGCATCATCATGGGCTTGCCATTGTCCGGGGCTGACCAGCCACAGGGCGATGGTCGGGCCGCGCTCGGTGGAGGCGCTGAGTGCAGTGTTGTCATCGATACGCAGGTCGCTGCGCAGCCAGGTCAGGTGCATGGGGGATTTATCTCTACAGGCTGTCGATCAAGGGCTTGAAGCGCGCGCAATGCCGCCTGCGGGGTGTCGAACAGGAAAAGGTCGGGCAGCTCAAAAGCCTTCAAGCGGGCTTCATGCAGCGCTAGCGTGGTACCGCCCAGTAGTTTGGGGACCGGCAAGCCTTGCAGGGTGCGCTGCAACGCCTTGTCGTCGATGCGTGGCCCCAGGTGCAGGAGCAAGGCGCGTGGTTTCAGCGCGTTGACGGCGCTTAGCAACTGCGAGCCTGCGACGGGCTGCTCGAGCACCTCCACCGGGAAGCCGTTGCTGGTAAGCAGCCAGGCGCACAACCATAGGCCTGGGCTGAAGGTGCGTTCGCTGTCTTCGGCCAGCAATACTGCAGGACCTTGCAGCAGCTGGTTGTCGTGGTACACGCGGGCACCGAGCTTGCTGCGCAGCCAACTGTGAAAAAACACCTGCTCCAGCCGAGCGTTGAAGTAATTGCGCCAGCGCAGGTCGAGCATGTCGAGTAGCGGCAGCAGCAATTGCTCGCACAGGGTGACTGCCGGGTACAGCGCCATGGCCTGGTTGAGTTGCTGGTCGAGGGCGCGCTGTGAAAGGCAGGCGATGGCTTCGATCAGCTGGAATTGCCGGGCTTGCCAGTCACCCTTCGGTGGGGTGCTGGTGGGTTTGTCGAGCAACTCGCGGACTTGGCCGACCGACGCGCCACGCTGCAGCCAGGCCAGGACGGCCTCGACGCGTTCGACCTGCTCAAGTGGGTACAGGCGATGCCCCTTGGCGGTGCGCTGTGGTTTGAGCAACCCATAACGGCGTTCCCAGGCGCGCAGGGTGACCGGGTTCACGCCAGTGCGACGGGCCAGTTCGCCGATGGGCAGCAAGTCCTCAGACCGCATTGCGCAAGCCCAGGCTCTCGGGGTGAGGCTGCAGGTAGGCTTGTTGCTGCAGGTAGGGGTCTGGGTGCTTGCGCAAATGGTGTTTGAGCAAGGTCAGTGGCACTACCAGTGGTACCACGCCTTGTTGGTATTGGCCGATGACTGCCTGCAACTCGGCCTTGTCCTGCTGCGTCAGGGCATCCTTGAAGTAACCGCTCAGGTGCTGCAGCACGTTGCTGTGGGTGCCGCGGCTGGCGCAGCGGCGCAGGGCCTGCATCAGCTGGCTGAAATAGCGCTGGCCGATGCTCTGTGGTTCGTCATCCTTGCTCATGCTGCCAAGCAGGCGGCCGAGGGTGCGATAGGCCTGAGGGTTGTTGGCCATCAGCAAATACTTGTAGCGCGAATGGAAGCGCACCAGAGCGCCACGGTTCAGGCCCTCGGCCAGCAGGCGCTGCCAGTCGGCGTAGGCGTAAACGCGGCTTATGAAATTCTCGCGCAGCACAGGGTCATGCAGGCGGCCTTCTTCTTCAACTGGCAGGTCCGGACGCAATGCGCAGAAAGCCTGGGCATAGACGCCACGGCCGCCATGCACGGCCGGGTGGCCATTGTCCTGATAAACCTTTACCCGTTCCAGGCCGCAAGAAGGAGACTTCTGCATGAAGATGTAGCCACAGATGTCGTCAAGTTCGTCGGCCATCTGCTCGCCATAGGTGCGCAGCGGGTCGGTCAGGTCTTTGCCGGGGTCACGGGTGCCGACCACTTCGGGCTGCTCGGGGTTGCCGACCAGCCGAATCGGGTCGCGCGGAACGCCCAGGCCGATTGCCACTTCCGGACACACGGGTAACCAGTCGAAGTGATGCTCCAGCTGTTTACGGCACAGGTCGGAGGCCTTGTGGCCGCCGTTATAGCGCACGCTGTGCCCGGTCAGGCAGGCGCTGATGGCGATACGCGGCTTGCTGTGGGCTGAAGGGTCGTGCATGGCTGCCTCCGAAAATAAACCTGTACGCGACTAAAAACTTGTACAGGTTTATTTCAGCACAGCGCTGAAGTTATGCAAACTAGTATTTTTGTACAGTTCTGCATCACTCAAGGTGTTCGAGCAAGCGCCGCGCTGCTTCCTGGCCACTGAGCCATGCGCCCTCGACACGCCCGGACAGGCACCAGTCCCCACAGGCGTACAAGCCCTGGTCAGCATCGGCCAATGCCCCCCACTCATGGTTGCTGCTGGGGCGGGCATAGAGCCAGCGGTGGGCGAGGGCGAAGGTAGGCGGCGGTACCACGCAGCCGACCAGTTCGGCGAATTCGCCCCACAACTGCTCGATGACTTCTTCCTTCGGCAGGTCGATGTGCTGCCGGCTCCAGTCTGACGTGGCGTGGAGTACCCAGGTGTCCAGGTGCTCGTCGCGGCCAGGCTTGCTGCGATTGCGGGCCAGCCAGCCCAGCGGGCTGTCCTGCACGAAGCAGCCTTGCATCGGTGTATCCAGTGGTGCCTCGAAGGCGAGGGCGACGGCCCAGGTAGGTTCCATTTGCACCCCAGCGGCCACCGCAGCCAGCTTTGGTGTAGCGGCCAGAAGTGGCGTGGCCTGCGGTGCCGGGACGGCGATGACCACACGGCTGTAGGGGCCGTGGCTGCAACCTTCGGTGTCCTGCAGGTGCCAGTACTGCTTGCCGCGAAACACTTCCGCTATGCGGCAGCCGAAGTTGACGGTGACGTCCTTGAGCAAGCCTCGGGTGATGGCGCTCATGCGTGGCACGCCTACCCAGCGCGTTTGCTCATCGGGGGAGGGCGTGAGTTCGTCATCACGGTAGTTGTACAGTTGAGGCTTCCACTGCTCGGCCCAGCCGGCAGCCACCCATTGCTGCACCTGATCGACAAAACGTCGGTCACGGGCAGTAAAGTACTGTGCGCCCAGGTCGAGCGCGCCGGCCTCGCTGCGCTTGCTGGCCATGCGCCCGCCACTGCCGTGGCCTTTGTCGAACAAGTGCACGGATTGCCCGGCCTTCTGCAAGGCCTGGGCGGCTGACAAACCGGCAATGCCGGCCCCGATGATGGCGATAGGTACTGTCATGATGGCCTCTTCAAACCTTGCTGTGAGCAGACTACGCTGTCAGGCAAACCTGTACAATGCAAGAATTCTGTATAAGGTTATTCCGTGTTGGCGGGCAGGTTGGCCTATGTTTATACGAGAGCGTCGGGTCAAAAAAGTGCCTTGATGTTAAAAATAGACCACCGCCGCATTCTGCGAGGACACAGCCATGCATATATTGCTGACAGGTGGCACCGGTTTGATTGGCAAGCATCTGTGCCAGTACTGGCTGGGCCAAGGGCATCGGCTTACGGTTTGGAGCAGGCGTCCTGAACAGGTGGCGAAAATCTGCGGTAGCGGCGTACGTGGTATCGCGCGCCTGGAGCAGCTGGAGGCCAACGATCATCTTGATGCGGTGGTCAACCTTGCGGGTGCGCCAATTGCCGACAGGCCCTGGACAGCCGCCCGGCGCAACTTGTTGTGGGCCAGCCGTGTCACTCTTACCGAGCAATTACTGGCTTGGCTGGGCACCCGTGAGCAGCGCCCGCACGTGTTGATCTCCGGCTCTGCGGTAGGTTGGTACGGAGACGGTGGCGAGCGTGAACTGACCGAAGCTTCACCCCCAGTGCGCGCAGATTTCGCCAGCCAGTTGTGTATTGCCTGGGAAGAGACCGCCCAGCGTTCGCAAGCACAGGGGATCCGCGTGGTACTGGTACGTACCGGCCTGGTGCTGGCCAGCGACGGCGGCTTTTTGTCGCGCCTGCGCATGCCTTTCAAGCTGGGGCTGGGCGGGCCTTTGGGCAACGGGCGGCAGTGGATGCCCTGGGTTCATATAGATGACCAGGTCGCCCTGATTGATTTTCTCTTGCAGCACAAGGATGCCAGCGGTCCTTATAATGCCTGTGCCCCGGAGCCTGTGCGCAACCGTGAGTTTGCCAGGCGACTGGGCCGCGCCCTGCATCGGCCGGCGCTGTTGCCAGTGCCGGCATTGTTGCTCAAGGCGGGCCTTGGCGAGATGTCGACCTTGCTGCTGGGAGGCCAGCGGGCGCGCCCGGTACGCTTGCTGGAAGCCGGCTTCACCTTCCGCTTCAACGATCTGCAATCGGCGCTGGACAACCTGTCCAGTCGCCTCTGACATAGGACGCTGCATGACCGATCACGCCCTGCTGCTGGTCAACCTGGGTTCCCCGGCCTCCACCTCGGTGGCCGATGTGCGCCGCTACCTCAACCAGTTCCTCATGGACCCATACGTGGTCGACCTGCCGTGGCCGGTGCGGCGCTTGCTGGTGTCACTGATCCTGGTCAAGCGCCCGGAGCAGTCGGCACACGCCTACGCTTCGATCTGGTGGGAGGAGGGCTCGCCTCTGGTTGTGCTGACCCGTCGCCTGCAGGCAGCGATGGTCGAGCACTGGCCCCATGGCCCGGTGGAAATTGCCATGCGCTACGGCCAGCCGGCCTTGCCTGAGGTGTTGGCGCGGCTGGCCGCCCAAGGTGTGCGCAAGGTGACTTTGGCACCGCTTTATCCGCAGTTCGCCGACAGTACGGTAACCACTGTGGTCGAGCAGGCGAAACAGACGGTCAGCGAGCGCCAGTTACCGTTGCAGATGCGCGTGCTGCAGCCGTTCTACGAGCACCCGGCGTACATCGAGGCGCTGGCAGCCAGCGCCCGGCCGTACCTGGAGCAGGGTTACGACCACCTGCTACTGAGCTTCCATGGCTTGCCGGAACGGCACCTGAAGAAGCTGTTTCCGAAGGGGGTCAAGCACGACCTGCGTGCTGCCGATTGCTGCCACGGTGCACCCGCCGAAGTACGTTCGGTTTGCTATCGCGGGCAATGCCTGGCTACGGCCAAGGCCTTTGCGCAGAGCATGGGCATTCCTGATGGCAAATGGTCGGTATCGTTCCAGTCGCGGCTGGGGCGGGACAAGTGGATCGAACCCTACACCGAGACGCGGTTGGATGAGCTGGCCAAGGCCGGTGTGAAGAAGCTGCTGGTGATGTGCCCGGCGTTTGTGGCGGATTGCATCGAGACACTGGAAGAGATTGGCATGCGTGGCAGCGAGCAGTTTGTCGAGGCTGGTGGCCAGGAACTGGTGCTGGTGCCGTGCCTGAATGATCACCCGGAGTGGGTCAGGGTGTTGGCTGATATGTGTGAAAAGGCCTGAATCGAAGGGGCCGTGTTGCGGCCCCTTCCGACCGGTTATACATCCAGCTTCTTGTGCTTCCAGCCATCATTGCCCGGCAGAATCAGGTTCAGGGCAATAGCTACAATGGCGCACAGGGCGATGCCCTTCAGGCCCCAGTCATCCGGGCCGTCACCGCTGCCGATCAGCACACCGCCGATACCGAACACCAGTGTCACCGAGACGATCACCAGGTTGCGTGCTTCGGCCAGGTCGATCTGGTGGCGGATCATGGTGTTCATGCCCACCGCTGCAATCGAGCCGAACAGCAGGCACAAGATGCCGCCCATCACCGGCACCGGGATGCTTTGCAGCAGCGCGCCGAACTTGCCGATGAACGCCAGGGTAATGGCGAAGACCGCCGCCCAGGTCATGATCTTCGGGTTGTAGTTCTTGGTCAGCATCACCGCGCCGGTCACTTCGGCGTAGGTGGTGTTGGGCGGGCCGCCGAACAGGCCGGCTGCAGTGGTAGCCAGGCCGTCGCCCAGCAACGTCCGATGCAGGCCAGGCTTTTTCAGGTAGTCACGGCCGGTCACGCTGCCCACTGCGATCACCCCGCCGATATGCTCGATCGCCGGCGCCAGCGCAACCGGGACGATGAACAGAATGGCCTGCCAGTTGAACGCAGGGGCGGTGAAATTGGGGATTTCCAGCCACGGTGCGGCAGCGATCCTGGCGGTGTCGACCACGCCAAAGGCGAACGACAGGGCAAAGCCCACCAACACACCGGAAATGATGGGAACCAGGCGGAAAATGCCCTTGCCAAATACGGCAACGATCAGGGTTGTCAGCAGCGCAGGCATCGAGATCAGCATGGCCGTCTTGTACGGCATCAGCGCTGTACCGTCCCCACCTTTGCCCATCGCCATGTTGGCGGCGATCGGTGCCATGGCCAGGCCGATGGAGATGATCACCGGGCCGATCACCACCGGCGGCAGCATGCGGTCGATGAAACCGGTGCCTTTGACTTTGACCATCAGCCCCATGAAGGTGTACACGAAGCCGGCAGCCATTACGCCACCCATGGTCTCGGCAAGGCCGAACTGGCCTTTGGCGAGGATGATCGGCGTGATGAAGGCAAAGCTCGAGGCCAGGAACACCGGTACCTGACGACCGGTGACCAGCTGGAATAGCAGCGTGCCGATGCCGGCGGTGAACAGCGCGACGTTCGGGTCGAGGCCGGTGATCAGGGGCATCAGCACCAGCGCGCCGAATGCCACGAAGAGCATCTGCGCGCCCGAAACGACCTGGCGCCAGAGCGGGTCGTTGAAGCCGTCCTGCATGGTCAGGCGTCCTTTTGCTTGGTGCCGAAGATCTTGTCACCGGCATCGCCCAGGCCAGGCACGATGTAGCCGTGTTCGTTCAGGCGCTGGTCGATCGAGGCGGTGTAGATCTTCACGTCCGGGTGGGCTTTTTCCACCACCTCGATGCCTTCTGGCGCGGCGACCAGGACCATGGCGCGAATCTCTTTACAGCCGGCCTTTTTCAGCAGGTCGATGGTGGCAACCATCGAGCCGCCGGTGGCCAGCATCGGATCGATGATCAGGGCCAGGCGCTGGTTGATGTCCGGCGCGAGCTTTTCCAGGTAGGTGTGGGCTTCGAGGGTTTCTTCGTTACGGGCAACGCCGACGGCGCTGACCTTGGCACCCGGGATCAGGCTGAGCACGCCGTCGAGCATGCCGATGCCGGCGCGCAGGATCGGTACTACAGTGATCTTCTTGCCGGCGATTTTTTCAACCGAGACCTTGCCACACCAGCCGTCGATCTCGTAGGTTTCGAGGGGCAGGTCCTGGGTGGCTTCATACGTCAGGAGCGCGCCGACTTCCTGGGCGAGTTCGCGAAAATTTTTGGTGCTGATATCGGCACGGCGCATCAGGCCGAGCTTGTGGCGGATCAGCGGATGGCGGATCTCACGAGTGGGCATAGGGGGGCTCCGAAAGGCGGGCAAAAAAACCGCGCTAGATTAATCTATTCAGCCTGTGCTGTCGTCTGGTCATTCTGGACGTTAGTCCATAAATGCTTGATCTGTGACGAGCGGATGCGTACCTTTGCCCGCTTTTCCAAAATGCCCCCCCGGAGAGCGCCATGTCCGCCGATCTCGAGCATATCCGTCAAGTCATGCGTGAAGCTGACTGCCTGTACACCGAAGCCGAAGTCGAAGCGGCCATCGCCAAAGTTGGCGAGCAGATCTGCAAGGACCTGCATGACAAGAACCCGGTTGTGTTCTGCGTGATGAACGGCGGCCTGATCTTCTCCGGCAAACTGCTGACCCACCTGCAGTTCCCGCTGGAAGCCTCGTACCTGCACGCTACCCGCTACCGCAATCAGACCAGCGGCGGCGAGCTTTTCTGGAAGGCCAAGCCGGAAGTGTCGTTCATCGACCGTGACGTGTTGATCGTCGACGATATCCTCGACGAAGGGCACACCCTCAGCGCCATCATCGAGTTTTGCAAGCATGCCGGCGCCCGCTCGGTGTACACCGCTGTGCTGATCGACAAGGACCACGACCGCAAGGCAAGCCCTGATCTCAAGGCCAACTACGTGGGCCTGCCTTGTGTTGATCGCTATATCTTCGGTTACGGCATGGACTACAAAGGTTACTGGCGCAACGCTAACGGCATCTTCGCCGTAAAGGGGCTGTAACCGTGCGCCAGCCTGCGTTCATCGACCAATCGCTGTTCGCCGGGCTGGCCGAAAAGGCTGCTGGCAACCCGCGTGGGCGGCAGCACCATAACTTTCACGAAATGGAAGAGCCCTGCCACCGCATGGCGGTCGGGCTGCAACCGAGCACCTACATTCCGCCGCATCGCCATTTGAGCGCCGACAAGGCTGAAACCTTGATAGCGCTCAAGGGGCGCTTTGGCCTGTTGATTTTCGATGAACAAGGCGCGGTGACTGACAAGCGGGTGCTGCAGGCCGGGGGCGACTGTCTGGGTGTGGATCTGGCGCCTGGTACCTACCATGGTTTGGTGGTGCTGGAGCCGGACAGTATGCTGTTCGAGTGCAAGGCTGGGCCATACCGACCGGTGGGCGAGGGCGAACACGCACACTGGGCGCCGCGCGAGGGTGAAGCTGGTGTGGCCGATTACCAGGCCTGGATGCGCGCGCAGTTCGATTGATATCGGCTGTACCCGGCGTGCTAGAGTGCTCCTTCATACAAGGAGCCTCACATGCGTGCGATTCTTCCCCTCCTGCTGGCGGTCAGCCTGCCGCTCGCTGCCGCACCGCTGCACAGCCAGTTCCTGCCTCCTGATGACCAGTCCCTGCGCCAGGAAGCGCCGACCAGCCAGCAATTGCTGCAAGTGACTGACTATTCCGTGGTCGTAGGGGCTCAGCGCCAGTCCGATCAGCAGCCGATCCCGATCACATCGTCGTTGCAGGTGCGCCTGAAGGGCAAGCCGCTGAGCAAGGGGGCGACCATTGCCCAGGTGCTGCTGACGTTCGATGGTGAAGCGGCCAAAAGCCTGAAAAAGCCTGTGTATGACGCTAAAACCCGCACCTTGAGCCTGAATTACCCGATCAGCAACTACCGGGTGGTCATGGACCTGCTGCGTAACGAAACCTTGTACGTGCAGTTTCTGACTTACGGCAACGGCCACATCTGGGCCGACCTGCACACCGGGACGGTACGTACGCGTTGAGGCACGCAGCCTGCGGGGGGTAAACTGCCGGCCTTCGAAATTCCGTGATGGTCCAGTTGGAGTCGGCAATGCGTAAAGACAAGAAACAGGTAATCGGTGACGAAATCAGCGACGACTACATCAAGTCGTTCCTTCAGTTCGAGCCGGCCGATGGTGTGACTTCGCCGTCGCTGCACAAGCTGGTCAAGGCCTACCGTGGCCTGCGCGTGGACGACTTCGAGCGCTTTGTAGGCTTCTTTGTCGAAGCTGGCCTGGACCTGGACGGCAAGGACGAGCACGGCAAGACCTTCGTCGAGCAGATTGCCGACCAGCGCAATGCCCCTGAGTACATCGAGATCATCGATAAAGCCCGTGGCTGATTGGTAACCTGTGCCGGCCCTTGCGCGGGTAAACCCGCTCCTACAAAGGATATGCGGTCTTTGTAGGAGCGGGTTTACCCGCGAAAGGGCCGGCACAGGCTGACAAACGCCCAGGCACAAAAAAACGCCCCGAGGGGCGTTTTTGCGTTTCAGGCCGGCTTAGGCGTAGTGCTTGGCCGCCGGGCTGCTTTCTGCCAGGTCCAGGGCCGCGTCGTTATCGGCACTGATCTTGTGGTACAGCGCAGCATCGGTTGCCAGGGTCTTCTCGCGAGCCGGGAAGATTTCCTTGAGCTTGGCAGCCCAGGCACCCTTGGCCTGCTCGGGGAAGCAGCGCTCGATCAGTTCCAGCATGATCGACACGGTCACCGAGGCACCCGGCGATGCGCCGAGCAGTGCTGCCAGGCTGCCGTCCTGGGCCGAGACCAGCTCGGTACCGAACTGCAGTACGCCGCCTTTTTTCGGGTCTTTCTTGATGATCTGCACGCGCTGACCAGCCACTTCCAGGCGCCAGTCTTCGGCCTTGGCCTGCGGATAGAAACGACGCAGGGCTTCCAGACGCTGCTCCATCGACTGCATCACTTCGCTGACCAGATACTTGGTCAGGTCCATGTTGTCGCGGGCCACAGCCAGCATCGGGCCGATGTTGCCCATGCGCACCGACAGCGGCAGGTCCATCAGCGAGCCGTGCTTGAGGAACTTGGTAGTGAAACCGGCATACGGGCCGAACAGCAGTGAAGTCTTGCCGTCCACGACGCGGGTGTCCAGGTGCGGTACCGACATCGGCGGGGCGCCGACAGCGGCCTGGCTGTAGACCTTGGCCTGGTGCTGCTTGACGATTTCCGGGTTGTCGCAACGCAGCCACTGGCCGCTGACAGGGAAGCCGCCGAAACCTTTGCTTTCCGGGATGCCGGACAACTGCAGCAGCGGCAGGGCCGCGCCGCCGGCGCCGAGGAAGACGAAGCGGGCGTCGACTTCACGGCTGCCGCCGCTGTTGACGTCCTTGATGCTCACGGTCCAGCCGCTGCCGTTACGGCGCAGGCCGACAACCTTCTTGCTGTACTTGACTTGCGCGTCCGGCGAGTCGCCCAGCAGCTTGAGCAGCTTGTTGGTCAGTGCGCCGAAGTTCACGTCGGTGCCTTTGGCCACGCGGGTAGCAGCGATGTGCTGGTCGGCCGGGCGGCCAGGCATCATCAGCGGCATCCAGTCGTTCATCACGGCCTTGTCTTCGGTGTATTCCATCTCGGCGAAGGCGTGGTGCTGCTTGAGCAGCTCGAAGCGCTTCTTGAGGAAGGAAACACCCTTGTCACCCTCGACATAACTCAGGTGTGGGACAGGGTTGATGAAGGCACGCGCCGAGCCGAAGTTGCCCTTCTTGCTCAGGTAGGCCCAGAACTGGCGCGAAACCTCGAACTGGGTGTTGATGTGCACGGCCTTCTTGATGTCGATGCTGCCATCGGCGGCCTGCGGCGTGTAGTTCAGCTCGCACAGGCCGGCGTGGCCGGTGCCTGCGTTGTTCCAGGGGTTGGAGCTTTCCGCGGCCCCGGAGTCCATCGCCTCGACGACCTCAAGCTTCAGGGTCGGGTCAAGCTCCTTGAGCAGTACGGCCAGGGTGGCACTCATGATGCCCGCGCCTACCAGTACCACATCAACCGATTCGTTCTGCGCCATTTAACGCGTCTCCACAATCTACAGCTACCTAATTGACAGCATAGGACCTGGGGTTGCCAGGGTCGCCATGTCCGACTTTTCGCAGTTCTTGCAACTTCCGCGGACACCGCCAATCAGTCTTCGGGTTCGTGTATTGAACGCCGTTTGCCACAGGTGCGGCAATTCGACTTATGGTCAAGGTGTCGTGCGTGCGTTATGGAACGGTTCAGACACTCATACGGGATGAGCGCATCTGCCGCCTGTTCAGGGCTGTTCGGGACACATCTGCCGCTTTTGCACATGCCAGACTGTTCATTTGCTCGCCACACTCTTGTGAAGTTGTGAAAACCGTTTTTTCACGCTCTTTTGGAGACGTGAACCTCAAAAGGGGACTGCGCGATGGCAACCCGCAGGTTCATGCAGTGTGAAGGGCCGGAAAAACAGGCACGACAGCCGATGCAAGACCTGAGTGGAAGGCTCTCTGTGGGCGAAGCGGTGAAGTTGCCGGGGTCAATCGGCGAGTGCGGGGCCCGATCAGGAGACGTCCTTATAATCGGGGGGAGATTATAGCGATGTCGCGGACAGAAATGTCGCCATTCGTGGTTTTTATTGCAGCGTTTGTCAGGCAGCGAGGAGGCGCTGGTGCCAACGGCGGTTTGCGCGGGCGCAAACCCGGGCTTCGATGGGCAGCTCGCGGCCCAGCCAGGCCAGCTGAATTTCGCGGATCTGCACCCAGTCGAGGCCGCTTGGTGCCTGGCTGCATTGCTTGAACGCCAGGCATTTGCCATCAGCGTCAAGGCGGGCATAAGCGTTGTGGCGCGGCCGTTGGAAGAGCTGAGTCCAGAGCGAGGTCATGGCGGCGAGTCCTTTGCGTTAGGGCTTGGCGCAAGGATAAGGGGGTGGCCATGAAACGATTGTGACAACCGGGCCGGGCCGATGACTGGTCTGTGCCTGGCTAGGTATACTGTGGGCCTTTGCCGCATTTTCTGGAGAAACGCGCATGTTGCAACGTCTGTTGTTCGGTTTGATCGCCGTGGCCAGCCTTAGCCTTGTCGGTTGTGCCCACAGCCCGCAACAACTCAACCCGCAACCCACGCTCAAGGCCCAACTGGCCCCGGTCGGCCATGGCCAGCCGGTGGTGGTCCGGGTAGTCGATGGCCGGCCTTCGCAGTCTCTGGGTACCCGCGGTGGCATGTACCCCGAGACCAGCACCATCAGCGTCAGCGGTAATGACGTGGTACCCAAGCTGCAGGCCCAGGCTGAAGCCGCTGTGCGCCTGCTCGGCTTCACCCCGACCCCGAACGCCGGCAATGCACCGCAGCTGACCGTGACCCTGGCCGAGCTGAAGTACCAGTCGCCGAAAGACAACCTTTACGTGACCGAGGCCACCATCGGCGCCACTTTCCGTGCTGATGTGACCAATGGTGGCCGCCGTTACAGCGGCCGTTATGGCGCTTCGCTGGACCAGCGTTTCGGCATGGCGCCGAATCAGGACACCAATAACCAGCTGGTGGGGGATGTGCTGAGCGATGCCCTGACCCGCCTGTTCAAGGACCCGAGTATCGGGCAGGTGCTGGGTCAGTAAGCTTCAGGTTATGCCAGAAACCCGCTGCCTGAGTGACAGGCAGCGGGTTTTTGCTGTCTGGCCAGCACAGATTCACGCAGCTTCTATGTGGAAATCCAGCAAGCTGAACCCTGTGCCTGCATCCACTTCGGGCAAGTCCTCATGTACATGCCCGCCAAGCGCGCAGTAGACCAGCCACTGGCGGTCCTGCACATTGATCGCAAAACCATCGATCAGCGCCTGTTGCTCATCACTCTGGGCAACGAGGTAAAGGCGGTCTTGGTTTTCGGCGTGCAACATGAAAAAGCTCCGGGTCATCAAAAGGCCGACAGGGTCGCCTGTATTGATGACGAGCGGATGACAGATGAAATTTAATGACAGTTTGTCGCCAAGACCGGGCGCCAAGGTGCGACTTGGGTAGAATGCTGGCCTTTGCCATTGCTCACATCGAGGTTGCGTGATGTCCTTGCAAGTGCTCTGGGGGTTCCTGGCCGCCCATCCCACCAAGCTGATCAACCTGCTGGCGCTGCTGCTGACCTGCCCGGGCGGTTTGCTGCTGCACAGCGCGCGACGGCGCGAGGCCGAAACCCGCGAGTACATGGCGGCAGACGAGGGGGTAGTGAACGCTTTCGACCTTCGTGTGCCGAAATACTTCTACATTCTTGGCTTTTCGTGCCTGGCGATGGCACTGCTGCTTTCCTGGTTCAGCACCTGGATCTGAGAAGCATCGGGGCTGCAACGCAGCCCCAAACCTGATCAGGCTACAGGTGCCTGCTGCCTGACCTGATACTGGTTGCGCACTGGCGTCGCATACTGCAACACCAGGTACGGCCGCTGCTCTTGCGGGCAGGCATCCAGACGCCGTTGCCATTCTTCCTTGGCCTTGGCCAGTTCATCCGCGGGGAACACCTTCTCGGCGCTTGGCACCTGCAGGGCTTCGTCCTTGCCCTCCCACATCGCATACGCCAGGTAATGCACCGGAAACAGTCGGTAGCCCCCCAGGATCTGCCGGTCGATCTCCGCCGCCAGCTGCTTGGTGTCTTCGTGGTACTCGGTTACCGGCGGCGCAAAGTTGATGTGCACGCGGCCCTTGTAGCCGGTGATGCCTTTGGCGATGCTGTTGTCATCTTCGCCGGGCGCCTTCTGGTAGGTGCCGGTGGTGGCGCGGATGTACAGCTCGCGGGCCTTGGCCTGGTCGCACGGGTCGTATTCGTAGCTGATCGATACCGGGGTCAGGTTCAGGCTCTGGATCACTGCACCGAACGGTTCGTCCTTGCGGCTCATGTGGAACATCTTGAGAATCGCCGAGTCGGTACGGTCGTCACCGTCCTTGGCCCGACCTTCGGCCTGGGCGATCCAGATCGAGGTGGCATCGTTGCGGATCGAGTGGTTGATGTAGGCCGACAGCAGTTGGTAAGCAGCCAGTTTTTCACGCCGCCCGCTGATCGAACGGTGCACGATGAAGCTCTTGTTCAGGCGCATCATGTCGCTGACAAAGGGCTTCTGCAGCAGGTTGTCGCCAATGGCGATACGCGGCGTGGGCAGGCCGGCGTGGTACACCGCGTAGTTGACGAAGGCCGGGTCCATGACGATGTCACGGTGGTTGGCCAGGAACAGGTAGGCGGTGCCGGCCTTTAGCTGTTCCACACCCGAGTAGGTGACGCCGTCGGTGGCGCGATCGATGGTCTGGTCGACGTAGTACTCGACTTTGTCCTGCAAGGTCGAGACACAGGTAACGCCGGCGAATTCCTTGCGCAGGCGGCGTGCGATCAAGGGCTTGAGCAACCAGCCGAGAGCACCGGCCGCACGCGGAAAGCGGAAGTGGGTGAGGATATCGAGGAATGCCGGGTCGCTGAGCAGGCGTGCCAGAACGGCAGGGACCTCAGCGTCGTCATACGGTCGGATGGCATCGAATTCGCCCATCATGCTCTCTTGTTGGAAACGGCTAGGGTAATAAGGTAGGGACGGGCTCCGAAAAACGGCTCGGACGCACACAGACCCTGTAAACAGACCGGCAATTATACGCATAAGTCACTGCGGAGGCCGCGATGCTGGAAACCGACTTCTATGATTGCCCTTATTGTGGCGAACGTGTGGAAACTACCGTCGATCTGTCTGCTGGTGATCAGGTTTATACCGAGGATTGCCAGGTGTGCTGCCAGCCTGTGGTGTGCATTCTGCAGGTGCACGGTGACGAATGGATGCTCGAAGTCCGACGCGAGGACGATACCTGATGCAGCGCATCTACGAACCGGAAGGCCTGCTCGAAGCGGAAATGCTGGCAGGCATGCTTGCCAGCGAGGGGATCGAGGTACATGTGGTCGGCCGTGACCTGGTCGGTGCCGCCGGCGAGCTGCCCTTGCAGGGACTGCTGGGGCTCGTCGTGTCTGATGAGCAGGCCGAATGCGCACGACAGCTGATCGATGCGTACAATGACGCCCAGCCACTGGTTGGCGACGAACCGGAGAATGTCCCCGGTACCTTGATCTGCTAGGTTCTGAATTCGCCCATGTGTGGACGTTATGCCCTGTTTCGCTGGCCCCAGGCCCTTGCCAGTCTGCCAGGTTTTCCCGTCGGCCAGCCGGCCCAATGGAATATATCGCCTGGGGCGTCGGTGCTGATCCAGCGTCAGCTTGACGGCCAGCAGCAACTGGCCAAGGCGCGCTGGGGGTTGACCCCGGCCTGGCTCACCGACCTGTCCCGTACCCCTGCCCATGCCCGCGCCGAAACGCTGGCCGAACAGCCGATGTTTCGCGATGCATTTCGCCAGCGCCGCTGCCTGATGCCGGCCAACGGCTTTTACGAATGGCGTGGCAGCGTGCGCAAACGCCCGTACTGGTTGACCCCGGGGGAGGGCGCGGCGCTCTACTTTGCGGCGGTGTGGGAGGCCTATCCGGTGCAGGATCAGGTTTGGCTGAGTTGCGCGGTGGTGACCCAGGCCGCCATGAACCAGCGTCGGCCGCTCATCCTCGACGAGGCGGGGCAGGCGGCCTGGCTTGACCCGGACACGCCGGTAACCCGCTTGCACGAGCTGCTGGCCAGCCCGCCGGCGACGTTGCGTGAGCGGGCCTTGTCCAATTTCGTCAATGACCCGAAGCTGGATGCGCCGGAGTGCCTGACCCCGGCTTGATTGTCTGCGCCGGCCCTTTCGCGGGCAAGCCCGCTCCTACAACGGTCGTGTTCCCCTGTACGGGCGGGCTTGCCCGCGAAGGGAGCGGTACAGGCGACGAAAATCTTCCCAGCGGCCAAGGCGGCCATTTTCGGCAATGAGCCGAAGCGGGATTGATGGGGTGCCTGCGCCGGCCCTTTCGCGGGCAAGCCCGCTCCTACCAACGGTCGTGTTACCCGTGTAGGAGCGGGCTTGCCCGCGAAGAGGCCGTTACAGCGACGAAAATCTTCCCTGCGGCTATGGCAGCCACTGGCGACTCGGCCTAGGATACGGCGCATGTAAAAAGGGAGTGTTTTCATGCGTAAGTCTTTTGTCGTCAGCCTGCTGAGCGCTGGCATTCTGCTGGCCGGCTGCCAGGCGGTGAATACCACCAGCGGTGGTGCTGTTGGCGTCGAGCGCCAGCAATACATGTTCAGCATGCTCTCGACCGATGAGGTCAACAAGATGTACGCCCAGTCGTATCAGCAGACCCTGGGTGAAGCATCGAGCAAGGGTGTGCTCGACAAGTCCAGTGCCGATGCCAAGCGTGTGCAGGCAATTGCCAGCCGCCTGATCGCCCAGGCACCCAAATTCCGCCCGGATGCCGCGCAGTGGGACTGGCAAGTCAACGTGATCAAGAGTGACGAACTGAACGCCAACTGCGGTCCGGGCGGCAAGATCATCGTCTACACCGGGCTGATCGATCAGCTCAAGCTCACCGATGCGGAAATTGCCGCAGTGGTGGGGCACGAGATTGCCCACGCCTTGCGCGAGCACAGCCGCGAGGCCATGTCCAAGGCATACGGTGTGGAAATGGCCCGCCAGGGTGCCGGTGCCATCTTCGGCCTCGGCCAGGGCAGCATGGCCATGGCCGACACGGTGGTGAACTACGCCATGACCTTGCCCAACAGCCGGGCCAACGAGAACGAGGCCGACCTGATTGGCCTGGAGCTGTCGGCCCGTGCAGGCTACGACCCGAATGCCGCGATCACCTTGTGGAACAAGATGAGCAAGGCTTCCGAAGGTGCACCGCCTGAGTTCATGAGTACTCACCCGGCGTCCGAGAGCCGCATTGCTTCGCTGCAGGCGGCGATTCCGAAGGTGATGCCGCTGTATCAGGCTGCAGCCAAGCCGTGAATGCCTGAATCCTGGGGCTGCATGGCAGCCCCAGCTTTTCCCTTTACCCAATCCAGCCACTGGCCTTCATCGCCGAATAGACGGCCACGATCGCCAGCACGAAGAACGCCGTTGCCGCCAGGCGACGAATCAGCGTCAACGGCAGTTTGTCAGCCGCGAAGTTACCCGCCAGTACCACCGGCACGTTGGCAATCAGCATGCCCAGGGTAGTGCCGATAATGACCATGATCAGGTGCGGGTACTGTGCAGCCAGCATCACGGTGGCGACCTGGGTCTTGTCACCGATTTCGGCCAGGAAGAACGCAATCAGCGTCGTCAGGAACGGCCCGAAACGGCGAGCCGGGTTCTCGTCGTCATCCATCTTGTCCGGTACCAGCGTCCACAGTGCGGTGGCGGTAAAGCTCGCAGCCAGGATCCAGTGCAGGGCCGAATCGCTGAAGAAGCTGCCGACCCACGCCCCCACGGCACCGGCTGCGGCATGGTTGGCCAGGGTGGCGGCGATGATGCCGGCGATGATCGGCCAGGGTTTGCGGAAGCGGGCAGCGAGAATGAGTGCGAGCAGTTGCGTCTTGTCACCGATCTCGGCCAGGGCAACGATAGCGGTGGGGACCAGCAGTGATTCCAGCATCAGGATTCCTACGGGGGCGGGTCGACACGGCTATGACACGTACAGCCTCCCCGCCCCGGGTAAGGTGTGCGTGTCATAGGTCTTGTCAAACCCTCGATCCGTCTATGCGGATCTCGCCATGCAGGCGTGCATGGTGGGTCGCACGCGCCATGGTCTGTGGACCAAGTATGTTGACGCGTACCGGGCGAGCTGGGTGCTCGCGGGAGACTACTCCCCTAGGACGGTGCGGATTCTGCCTAGGCAAAACGTTTTCGGCAAGCGCTGTTTTTTATCCGCGAGTTGCCTGGTAGATGCGGAAACCATCGGCCTCGTCACGTACCTGGCAGTTGCCCAATGCCCCTTCGATGAGTGGCTGGTAGCGCAGGAAACTGTTGGCGACCAAGCGCATTTCGCCACCTTTTCGCAGATGAATGGCGGATTTTTTCAGCAAGTTTTCCGAAGCCTGGTAGTTGGTATGTACGCCGGTGTGGAACGGTGGGTTGCTCAGGATAAGGCTCAGTTCGGTAGGGGCTGCGTCGATGCCATCGCCGCTGATCACTTCGCCTTCCAGGCCGTTGGCCGCCAGCGTCAGGCGGCTGGCGGCCACGGCGAAGGCATCCACGTCCAGCAAGGTCACCCGGCTTTGTGGGTAACGGCGTTTGAGCGTGGCACCCAGTACCCCGGCACCGCAGCCAAAGTCCAGCATGTGGCCACCGGGCAGGCCGTCAAGATGCTTCAGGAGCAGGGCGGTACCTCGGTCGAGTCGGCCATGGCTGAATACCCCAGGCAGGCTGACCACCTGCAGCGGGCCGTCTTCCAGGGCCAGCTCGAAGCGCTCGGCCAGGCTTTCCAGCGGTTTTGCCTGCGGCGCCTGGTCGATGGTCACTTGCCACAGCTGGCAGTGCCGGGCGCTGTCGAGTTTGCGTGGCTTGCCAAAGGCCTGCAGCTGCTTGGCCGCGCCCTCGATGCCACCGCGCTTCTCGCCGACCAGGTACAGCTCGCGGCCAGCCAGTCGCGACGCCAGGGCGTTGAGCAGGTAGGCGGCCAGCTCGCGGGATTTGGGCAGGAACAGCACGGCGCTGTCGAATGCTGCTTCAGGGGCCTCGACGCCGTAATGGCTGCGGCCTGCGAAGCGGCTTTCGAGCATGGCCTGATCACCGGCATGCCAGGTCCAGGCCTGGGCCTGAGGCAACTGGCCGAGCAGGTCGTCGGCGGGGGCGCCGGCGACCAGCAGCGGCCCCTGAAACAGCTCAGCCTGACGGAGCAACACTTCACTGCGCGGGTCCATGGACGACGTCTCCTGGAAAAAAGTGGCGCAGTGTAGCAGAGGCGGGCGCCAGGCTCAGCTGACCACACGGCGTGGCTGCCCGGCGAAGAAAGCCTGGGCGTTCTCGCTGAGCTGGCCGACGATGCGCTGGCGCGACTCCACGGCACCCCAGGCGCTGTGCGGGGTGATGATCAGGCGCGGGATGCCGGGCTCCAGCAGCGGGTTGCCGTTGACCGGCGGCTCCACGCTCAGCACGTCGGTGGCCGCGCCGCCCAGGTGACCACCGCGCAGGGCATCGGCCAACGCCTGTTCGTCGATCAGGCCACCACGGGCGGTGTTGACCACCAGCGCGTTGGGCTTGAGCAGGGCCAGTTCGCGGGCACCGAGCATATGCCGGGTGTGCTCGTTCAGCGGGCAGTGCAGGGTCAGGGCGTCGACTTGCGGCAGCAACTCGTCCAGCGGCAACCGGTCGGCGCGCTCCGGTCGGCCAGGGATCTGCCCGCTCAGTACCCGCATACCGAAGGCTTCGGCCAGCCTCGCCACTGCGCCGCCCAGTTCGCCGTGGCCGAGCAGGCCGAGGGTTTTGCCCTCCAGTTCGATGATAGGAAAGTCCAGCAGGCAGAACTGGCTGGCCTTGGCCCACTGGCCATCGGCCACCGCCTGGTTGTAGTCGCACAGCCGGGTGGCCAGGGCCAACAGCAGGGCCAGGGTATGCTGGGCGACAGACGGCGTGCCGTAGCCCTGGCAGTTGCACACCGTGATGCCCTGGGCGCGGGCGGCAGCCAGGTCGACATTGTTGGTGCCGGTGGCGGCCACCAGGATCAGCTTCAGTTGCGGGTTGGCGGCCAGGGTTGCGGCGTCGAGCATGACCTTGTTGCTAACCACTGCCATGGCGCCCTGCAGGCGTTCCGCAACCTGTTCCGGGCGGGTGGCGGCGAACAGTTCGAACGCGTCGAACTGCTGCTTCAGGGGCGAAAGGTCGAGGTCGCCAAGGTCCAGGGACTGGTGATCGAGAAACACGGCGCGACGCGGGCTGGACATGAAGATCTCCGGTGGCAGGGAGGGATAAGGGCGTTGTGGCCATTCGCGGGCACGCCCGCGCCCACAAGGTCACCACAACCCTTGCAGGAGCGGGCTTACCCGCGAAGAGGCCCTCAGCTTCGGCGCAAACCTGAAGCCGCCGCCGCAGTGTCTAGCTCAACCTTGCCGCCCGTCAACGCCCGCCACTCATACCTCTGCCACGCAAATCATTCCTTCGGCTGATTTGGCCGTCACATTGGCGAACTACAGTAAACCCAGACTTGTCCGGCCCGCTTTTCAGAAAAGGGATCCCCATGTTGCAGACACGCATCATCAAGCCCGCCGAGGGCGCCTATGCCTATCCATTGCTGATCAAGCGCCTGTTGATGTCCGGCAGCCGCTATGAAAAGACCCGCGAAATCGTCTACCGCGATCAGTTGCGGCTGACATATCCACAGCTCAACGAGCGCATTGCCCGCCTGGCCAATGTGCTGACCGAGGCTGGGGTGAAGGCCGGTGACACCGTGGCGGTGATGGACTGGGACAGCCATCGCTACCTGGAATGCATGTTCGCCATTCCGATGATCGGCGCTGTGGTGCACACCATCAACGTGCGCCTGTCGCCCGAGCAGATCCTCTACACCATGAACCATGCCGAAGACCGCGTGGTGCTGGTCAACAGCGACTTCGTCGGCCTGTACCAGGCCATCGCCGGGCAGCTGACCACTGTCGACAAGACCTTGCTGCTGACCGATGGCCCGGACAAGACTGCCGAACTGCCCGACCTGGTCGGCGAGTATGAGCAACTGCTGGCTGCTGCCAGCCCGCGCTACGACTTCCCGGACTTCGACGAGAACTCGGTGGCCACTACCTTCTACACCACTGGCACCACCGGCAACCCGAAGGGCGTGTACTTCACCCACCGCCAGTTGGTACTGCACACACTGGCCGAGGCCTCGGTCACCGGCAGTATCGATAGCGTGCGCCTGCTGGGCAGCAACGATGTGTACATGCCCATCACCCCGATGTTCCACGTGCATGCCTGGGGCATCCCCTACGCTGCCACCATGCTCGGTATGAAGCAGGTGTACCCGGGGCGCTACGAGCCGGACATGCTGGTCAAGCTTTGGCATGAAGAGAAGGTCACCTTCTCCCACTGCGTACCGACCATCCTGCAGATGCTGCTCAACTGCCCGAACGCCCAGGGGCAGAACTTCGGCGGCTGGAAGATCATCATCGGCGGCAGCTCGCTCAACCGTTCGCTGTACCAGGCCGCCCTGGCGCGCGGCATCCAGCTGACCGCCGCGTATGGCATGTCGGAAACCTGCCCGCTGATCTCCGCCGCACACCTGAACGATGAACTGCAGGCCGGCAGCGAGGATGAGCGCGTCACCTACCGTATCAAGGCCGGTGTGCCGGTGCCGTTGGTCGAAGCGGCCATCGTCGACGGTGAAGGCAACTTCCTGCCCGCCGATGGTGAAACCCAGGGCGAGCTGGTACTGCGAGCGCCTTGGCTGACCATGGGCTACTTCAAGGAGCCGGAGAAGAGCGAGGAGCTGTGGCAGGGCGGCTGGCTGCACACCGGTGACGTCGCCACCCTAGACGGTATGGGTTACATCGACATCCGCGACCGCATCAAGGATGTGATCAAGACCGGTGGCGAGTGGGTTTCCTCGCTCGACCTGGAAGACCTGATCAGCCGCCACCCGGCCGTGCGCGAAGTGGCGGTGGTGGGGGTGGCCGACCCGCAGTGGGGTGAGCGCCCGTTTGCCCTGCTGGTGGTACGTGACGGCCACGAGATTGACGCCAAGGCGCTGAAGGAACACCTCAAGCCGTTCGTGGAACAAGGTCATATCAACAAGTGGGCGATTCCAAGCCAGATCGCCGTTGTTACTGAAATTCCCAAGACCAGTGTCGGCAAGCTCGACAAGAAACGCATCCGCCAGGACATCGTCCAGTGGCAGGCCAGCAACAGCACGTTTCTTTCCACGTTGTAATCGTTGTGCGGGTCGCGTACGTAAGAGCGCGACCCGCATGTTAGAGAGCCCGCCGTCTTGCCAAACGACAGAAATGCGCCATCCTTGAGCAGTGCCAGCCCGCAACCGAGACAAAACTGCAGCGTGATGGTGGCATGGAGCGCAAATCACACTTTAGAGGGATCAAGCGCCTGTGCCTGCTGGCTATAGTCGGGGCCAGGGGATTTTCAGGAATGGGGGAGGGCGACATGCGCAAGCTGTGTCGCCGGCAGGTGAAAGCCTGTCATCCGGTCGCTCGGGCCGTTCTTGAAAGGACTCACTGCCATAACAAAAAAGTACATGGAGTAGCGTCGATGAAATCTGCAAACCTGTTCTGGCGCCGGGCCAAGCTGCCCTTGGCCGTCAGCCTTGCTTCCACGCTCGCAAGTCCTGCTTTCGCTGTCAGTTTCAACATTGGTGAAATCGAAGGCCAGTTCGACTCGTCGCTCTCCATCGGCGCCAGCTGGTCGACAGCCAACCCCAACAAGAACCTGATAGGGGTGAACAACGGCGGCAAGGGCCTGTCACAGACATCCGACGATGGCCACCTGAACTTCAAGAAGGGCGAAACCTTCTCCAAGATCTTCAAAGGCATTCATGACCTGGAGCTCAAGTACGGCGACACCGGTGTGTTCGTCCGCGGCAAGTACTGGTACGACTTCGAACTGAAGGACGAAAACCGCGAGTTCAAGGACATCAGCGACTCCAACCGCAAGGAAGGCGCCAAGTCGTCCGGCGCCGAGCTGCTCGACGCCTTTGTCTATCACAACTACGCCATCGGCGATCAGCCTGGCTCGGTGCGTTTCGGCAAGCAGGTGGTGAGCTGGGGCGAAAGTACCTTCATCGGCGGCGGCATCAACGCGATCAACCCCATCGACGTGTCGGCGTTCCGCCGTCCCGGGGCCGAGATCAAGGAAGGCCTGATTCCCGTCAACATGTTCTACATCTCGCAGAGCCTGACCGACAACCTGTCGGCCGAGGCCTTTTACCAGCTCGAGTGGGACCAGACGGTCGTCGACAACTGCGGCACCTTCTTCTCCCAGCCGGACATCATTGCCGACGGCTGTACCGACAACTTGCGTGTGCTCAATAGCAGCCGCACGGTGCCGGGCGCTGCGCAGCAGTTCCTCGCCACGCAGGGCGTGAACATCAACGAAGAGGGTGTGATGGTGCGCCGTGGTGCCGACCGCGATGCGCGTGACAGCGGCCAGTTCGGTGTGGCCTTGCGCTATATGTTCGAGCCGTTGGACACCGAGTTCGGCGCCTACTTCATGAATTACCACAGCCGTGCTCCCATCTTCAGTGCCACAGGGGCCCCGCCGTCCGTGTTCGCCGGGCTGAGCGCCCTGCCTGCACAGTTGCGCGCATTGGCACCTTTGATCGTGGCAGGTAATTCCGAGTACTTTGTGGAATACCCCGAGGATATCCGCCTTTATGGCTTGAGCTTCTCCACCACGTTACCCACTGGCACCGCCTGGAGCGGCGAAGTCAGCTACCGCCCCAATGCGCCAGTGCAGCTCAATACCACGGATATCCTGTTCGCCGGTGTCCGTCCAATTGGCGGCGCGTTGAGCAACGCATCGCTGCTGACCGGTACGCCAGGGCAGGACCTTCACGGGTATCGCCGCAAGGAGATCACTCAGTTCCAGACCACCCTGACCCACTTCTTCGACCAGGTGATGGGTGCCAGCCGGATGACTGTCGTCGGTGAAGTGGGTGTTACCCATGTCGGCGGCCTGGAGAATGCCCACGATACCCGCTACGGTCGCGACCCGGTGTTCGGCCCAGGTCCGTTGCCATCCACCGGTGGCGCCGATACCTGCCAGGCGCTCAATGGCAGCACCATCGCCGGCGCCGGTGCGGGGGCGTCCACCGCCAACCTGAACCGCAAATGCGAGAACGACGGCTACACCACCAGCACTTCCTGGGGTTACCGCGCCCGTGTCATCTGGGACTACAACGACGTTTTCGCAGGTATCAACCTGAAGCCGAGCGTGGCCTGGTCGCATGACGTGTCCGGTTACTCGCCGGGCCCTGGCGCCAACTTCGAGGAAGGCCGCAAGGCTGTCAGCCTGGGCCTGGATGCCGAGTATCAGCAAACCTACACGGCGAGCCTCTCGTACACCAACTTCTTCGATGGCAAGTACAGCACCGTGGATGACCGCGACTTCGTCGCCCTCAGCTTCGGCGTGAACTTCTAAGCATACAGATCCAGGACGACACGACATGAACAAGACCATAAGTCTGCTGCAAGCCGGTGTACTGGGCCTGTCCCTGCTGGCGACCAGCGTCATGGCTGCGGTATCCGCCGACGAGGCGGCCAAGCTGGGCAGCACCCTGACCCCGATGGGTGCCGAGAAGGCCGGCAACGCCGACGGCTCCATCGGCCCTTGGGAGCCGCTGTCGAAGACGGCAGGCAGCGTCGACGGCAAGGGCTTCCTGTCCGACCCGTACGGCAGCGAAAAGCCGCTGTTCACCATCACTGCGCAGAATGCCGACCAGTACAAGGACAAGCTCTCGCCCGGCCAGTTGGCCATGTTCAAGCGCTACCCGAACACCTACAAGATCCCGGTGTTCAAGACCCATCGCGGCGCAACCGTCCCTGCCGATGTGTTCGCGGCCATCAAGGAAAACGCCACCAAAACCACCCTGGTGGAAGGCGGCAACGGCCTGAGCAACTTCCGCACGGCAGTGCCGTTCCCTATCCCGAAAAGCGGCCTGGAGGTGATCTGGAACCACATCACCCGCTACCGCGGCGGCAGTGTCAGCCGTCTGGTGACCCAGGCCACGCCGCAGCAGAGCGGCTCGTTCAACCCCGTGTACTTCTCCGACCAGTTCGTCTTCCGCGACAAGATGAAGGACTACGACCCGAACAACCCAGGCAACATCCTGTTCTACTTCAAGCAGGAAGTTACTGCGCCTGCGCGCCTGGCCGGGACTGTGCTGCTGGTGCACGAAACCCTTGACCAGGTGAAGGAGCCGCGCAAGGCGTGGATCTACAACGCAGGCCAACGCCGTGTGCGCATGGCACCGCAAGTGTCGTATGACGGCCCGGGCACCGCCGCCGACGGCCTGCGTACGTCGGACAACCTGGACATGTTCAACGGTGCACCCGATCGTTATGACTGGAAACTGGAAGGCAAGAAGGAGCTGTACATCGCATCGAACGCCTTCAAACTGGATGATCCGAAGCTCAAGTACGCCGACATCATCAAGGCCGGGCACATCAACCAGGACTTGGCCCGTTACGAGCTGCGCCGCGTCTGGCACGTAGTTGCAACCCTCAAGCCGGGCCAGCGGCACATCTACGCCAAGCGTGACTTCTATATCGATGAGGACACCTGGCAGGCTGCAGTGATCGACCAGTACGACGGCCGTGGCCAACTGTGGCGTGTGTCCGAGGCTCACGCCCAGCCTTATTACAATGTGGAAGTACCTTGGTACACCCTGGAAGCCATTTACGACCTGCAGTCCGGTCGTTACCTGGCCCTGGGCATGAAGAACGAAGAGAAACGCGCCTACGACTTCGGCTTCAGTGCCAGCAAGGCCGACTTCCAGCCAGCGGCGCTGCGTCAGTCGGGTATTCGCTAAGCTGAGATCACTGAACGCCGTGTGATCCCCAGAACGCCCCGGCTCGCCGGGGCGTTTCTATTTCCTGAAGCGGC
>NZ_JBICMK010000123.1:0-13190 GCF_043106315.1 Pseudomonas sp. FYR_5
TGTCTCTCGGTGTGGCGCGCATTCTACGGGCGACTTGGCGCTCTGGCAAGCACTTATCGAAGTTTTTTCACACTTCGGTCAAACACCAAAAATCAGGCACAAAAAAAGCGACCCTAAGGTCGCTTTCTCTGTTACTTCCGGGTGTTCAGTGGGCCCTGGAAGTGGAATATGGCGCAGCGGACGGGACTCGAACCCGCGACCCCCGGCGTGACAGGCCGGTATTCTAACCGACTGAACTACCGCTGCGCTATACATCGAGTGGTGGGTGATGACGGGATCGAACCGCCGACCCTCTGCTTGTAAGGCAGATGCTCTCCCGGCTGAGCTAATCACCCTTCGTCTCGGTGTGGCGCGCATTCTACGGAGCGCCCCGCACCCTGGCAAGCACTTTTTAAACTTTTTGCAAAAAAAACCTCTGCCCTTTCAAAGACCTAGCGTTGTCGGGCGATTCTTTCATGCATAAGCCACTGCTGGCCCTCTGACAGGGCTGGCCTCAATTCACCGCTCGGAGAATAATGCCCGCCTTATGCATTAAGGAGAGATTGCCCCTCATGTGGTTCAAGAACCTGCTGACCTACCGCCTGACCCAGGAAGTTCCGTTCGAGCCTGAAGCGCTGGAAGCCGCCCTGGCCAGCAAGCCGGCCCGCCCCTGCGCCAGCCAGGAGCTGACCACCTATGGTTTCGTCGCGCCGTTCGGCAAAGGCGAAGACGCTCCCCTGGTGCATGTCAGCGGCGAGTACCTGCTGATTGCCGCGCGCAAGGAAGAACGCATCCTGCCGAGCAGCGTGGTCAACGACGCGGTCAAGGAAAAGGTCGAAGAGATCGAGACCGAGCAAATGCGCAAGGTCTATAAAAAGGAGCGCGACCAGATCAAGGACGAAATCATCCAGGCGTTCCTGCCGCGTGCATTCATCCGCCGCTCGATGATCTTCGCTGCCATTGCCCCGCGCCTGGGCGTGATCCTGGTCAACTCGGCCAGCGCCAAACGGGCCGAAGACCTGCTGTCGACCCTGCGTGAAGTGATGGGCTCGCTGCCGGTGCGCCCGGCCACGGTGAAGATTGCGCCGGTGGCCACCATGACCGACTGGGTCAAATCGCAGCAAGCGGCCGAAGGTTTCTATGTGCTGGACGAGTGCGAACTGCGCGACACCGCCGAAGATGGCGGTATCGTGCGCTGCAAGCGCCAGGACCTGACCGGCGAAGAGATTCAGCTGCACCTGAGCACTGGCAAGGTGGTGACCCAGCTGGCACTGGCCTGGCAAGACAAGCTGTCGTTCGTTCTCGACGACAAGATGGTCATCAAGCGCCTGAAGTTCGAAGAACTGCTGCAGGAGCAGGCCGAGCAGGACGGTGGCGATGAGGCTGCGCAGCAGTTCGACGCCAGCTTCCAGCTGATGATGATGACCTTTGCCGAATTCCTGCCGGTGCTGTTCGAGGCGCTGGGTGGGGAAGAGATCCCGCAAGGGGTCTGACGGGTATGAGATGCGGGTGCTGGCTTGGATCGTTTCCACCAGCACCCGCGAATACGGTGGTGGCGGCAACGGTAAACGGCGGGGGAAATTGGCCAGCAGGCGCGGACTTGCCCGGAAGGCCGCAGACAGGCACCATGGTGCCCACTGTGAGGACGACCTCACGACGCACCGCGTGACCACTCCGGGGACGGCCCCATCATTCAAACGATGGAGACACACTCATGTCCTGGATCATCCTGTTTTTCGCCGGCCTGTTCGAGGTCGGCTGGGCCGTCGGCCTCAAATACACCGACGGTTTCACTCGACCGCTCCCCACTGTCCTTACCGTCGGCGCCATGGTCATCAGCCTGGGCCTGCTGGGCCTGGCCATGAAGGAGTTGCCGCTGGGCACCGCCTATGCCATCTGGACCGGCGTAGGCGCAGTCGGTACGGTCATCGCCGGGATCATTCTGTTCGGCGAGTCCATGGCCCTGGTGCGGCTGGTCAGTGTGGCGCTGATCGTCTGCGGCCTTGTCGGCCTGAAAGTCAGCGCCAGCTAACCCCTATCGCAGGTGGCCGCGCAGGCGGCTGACCTGTTCGCGCAACACCTCGGGCTGCGCCGCCTCCACCGGGACGGCGGCGCCCGCCACGATGGTCACCCGCGACCACAGGCGCTTGAAGAAACCTTTGGCCGGGTCACGGCTGAAGAAGCTTCCCCACAACCCCTGCAAGGCCAGCGGAATCACCGGTACCGGCGTTTCTTCGAGGATGCGGCTGACCCCACCCTTGAAGACATCGATTTCGCCATCGCCCGTCAGCTTGCCTTCCGGGAAGATGCACACCAGTTCACCATCAGCCAGGTACTCGGCAATCCGCGCGAAGGCCCGCTCGTACGTCGCCTGGTCTTCGTTACGCCCGGCAATCGGGATGGCACCGGCGGTACGAAACACGAAGTTGAGCACCGGCAGGTTGTAGATCTTGTAGTACATGACAAAGCGGATCGGCCGGCGGATAGCCCCGCCCAGCAGCAACGCATCGACGAACGACACGTGGTTGCACACCAGCAACGCTGCACCCTCATCGGGGATGCGCTCAAGGTCTCGGTGCTGCACGCGGTACATCGAATGGCTGAGCAACCAGATCAGGAAGCGCATGGTGAACTCGGGGACGATCCTGAAGATGTAGGTGTTGACCGCGATATTGAGCAGCGACACCACCAGGAAAAGCTGCGGAATGCTCAGTTCGGCCAAGCCTAGCAGGATGATGGTGAGCACCGCCGACACTACCATGAACAAGGCATTGAGGATGTTGTTGGCAGCGATCACCCTGGCGCGCTCGTCCTCGGCCGTGCGGGCCTGGATCAACGCATACAGCGGCACGATGTAGAAGCCGCCGAACACCCCCAGGCCAACGATCGACAGCAAGATCCACCACGCCTGGCTCATGCCCAGCAATGCCAGCCAGTCGTGCGGCGCTGCTGCAGCCGGCACATCACCAGAGTGCCACCACCACAGCAGGCCGAACAGGGTCAGGCCGAAGGAGCCGAACGGCACCAGGCCGATTTCCACCTTGCGTCCGCTGAGCCGCTCGCACAGCAGCGAGCCCAGGGCGATGCCCACCGAGAACAGTGTCAGCACCAGGGTCACCACCGTGCCGTCACCGTGCAGCCAATCCTTGGCATAGGCCGGGATCTGCGTGAGGTAGATGGCGCCGACAAACCAGAACCACGAGTTGCCGACGATCGAGCGCGACACCGCCGGCGGCTGGCTCAGGCCCATGCGCAAGATCACCCACGACTGCTTGAGGATGTTCCAGTCCAGCGGCATTTGTGGCGAGGCGGCAGCCGCCCGTGGGATCCAGCGGCTGGCGAGGTAGCCGAGCACAGCCGTGCCGACCACGCCACCGGCCACCACCGTTGCGTAGCTGTCGGCCGACATCATCACCCCGGCGCCGATGGTGCCGACTAGGATGGCGAGGAAGGTGCCGGTTTCCACCAGCCCATTACCGCCTACCAGCTCTTCCTCGCGCAGGGCCTGCGGAAGGATCGAGTACTTCACCGGGCCGAACAGCGCCGATTGGGTCCCCATACCGAACAGCGCCACCAGCATCAGCGCCAGATGGTTGGTGACAAAGCCTAGCGCACCAACCGCCATGATCACGATTTCGGCCAGTTTGATTGCACGGATCAGCGCATCCTTGGCGAACTTCTCGCCAAACTGCCCACCCAGTGCCGAAAACAGGAAAAACGGCAGGATGAACAGCAAGGCGCACAAGTTGACCCAGATCGATCGGTCACCATCGCCCAGGCTGAGCTTGAACAAAATCGCCAGGATCAGCGACTGCTTGAACAGGTTGTCGTTGAAGGCACCCAGCGACTGAGTGATGAAAAACGGCAGGAAACGCCGCTTGCCGAGCAAGGTGAATTGCGAAGAGTGACTCATCGTCCTTGGTCCTGAGGGCTTTTCAATTGGAGGCTCGCCAAGCGCGCCGGGCCACAAATCTGCATGGGAAATGCGCTGACTGGCAAGTATCGGCTCAGGCCTGGCCAAGCGAGCGGCGCCATTCCAGAGGTTTGCCAGCGTAGTCTCGGGCCAGGCGCTCGATCACTACCACCGGGCTGTCGGCCGACAGCTGCAGCAAGCGGCCATGCACCGCGTCGGCCGCTTCGACGTTCAGTGTCTCTTCGGCGTAGGCGACTACCTGACCGCACAGCGCTTTGGAAAACGGGTAGCCAAGGCTGCCACGGCTGTGCACTGACCGCCAACACGCACAGCAAGCCATGGCACCGCGTGATTTGATACACGAAGTCACAAGTGATGTAACTCACGGCATATTTATCAATTCGCTCTGAGTTCCTAGAGTTTCTCCATCAGCTGCTCATCACCCAATGCACACTTGATAGAGGAACTTACAATGCCATTCATCAGCGTCCGCATCACTCGTGATGGTGTAACCCGGGAACAAAAGGCTCAGGTGATAAAAGAAATCAATGAAACGATGGAGCGCGTGCTTCATAAAGATCCGAAGTTGACGCACATCGTAATCGAAGAAGTCGACACCGACAATTGGGGTTACTCCGGCATTACAACAACCGAGTACCGAAAACAATTGTCGCCATCACAATCATGAGGCAGACAATTAAACTTAATCCATTGTAGAGAACACATCATGAGCGACTCTCAAAAGGTAATCATCGTAACTGGCGCATCTCAAGGCATCGGTGCTGGGGTGGTGAACGGGTTCCGAGCCCTCGGCCACAAGGTGGTAGCGACCTCGCGCTCCATTCAACCATCGACCGACCCAGACATCCTGACTGTTGCCGGTGATATTGCGGATCCGGCCACTGCGGAACGAGTGGTGCGCGACGCAGTGGCCCGCTTCGGGCGCATCGATACTCTCGTCAACAACGCCGGGATTTTCGTCGCCAAGCCATTCACCAGCTATACCAAGGAAGACTATGCGCAAGTCGTTGCGACCAATATGAGTGGCTTCTTCTACATCTCCCAGCTCGCCATCGCGGAAATGGTGAAGCGTGGTAGCGGGCATGTGGTCAGCGTCACCACCAGCCTGGTTGATCATGCTATCGACGGCGTTCCGTCGGTAATGGCATCGCTCACCAAAGGTGGCATCAACGCTGCCACCAAATCGATCGCCATTGAGTTTGCCAAGCGAGGCATCCGCGCTAACGCCGTGTCGCCTGGCATCATCAAAACTCCGATGCACGGCGCCGAAACTCACGATGCCCTGGGCAAGCTGCATCCCGTCGGCCACATGGGTGAGATCAACGACATCGTTCAAGCGATCCTCTACCTGGACAGCGCTTCATTTGTCACCGGCGAGATCCTGCACGTCGACGGCGGTCAAAGCGCAGGCCATTGATCGACAGTATGCTCATCACCGGCCCGTACGGGTGATGGGCAGATTCACTGTACTATCTGGCCGGGACTACCCACGAGACGACCTCGACGCCAGTTGTACTTTTCCATGCCGGTGCGCGACTCTACCGCAGAGTCCGACGCTCAGCCTCCTGCTAGGCCCTATACGGTGCAAGCCCTATGAAGCGGCATTTTGACGATCTGCAGCTGGGAAGTATCGAGCTGTTTTGCCTGTCTGCGGAAGCGGGCAGCTTTTCTGCCGCTGCTCAGCTCGCTGGTGTTACTCCGGCCGCAGTAAGCAGGTCGATCCTTCGCTTGGAAAAAAGGCTGGGCTCTCGGCTGTTCGCAAGAACAACCCGAAGCATTCGATTGACCGATGCAGGAAAGGATTTTTTCGAGCAGTGCAGCCAGGCGCTCACGCAACTGGTGGAGGCCCAGCAGGCAGTCATGGGCGCTCAAGCAACTCCGTCAGGGCGTCTTCGTATCAGCCTGCCCACGACGTATGGGCACCACCGGATCCTGCCGTTGCTTCCTAAATTTCGCGACCTATACCCTGAGGTGACCGTTGATATCCACCTCGGTAATCGAAATATCGACTTCGTTGCGGAAGGATACGACCTGGCGATTCGAGTACGAGCTCAACCTGATTCCACGATGATTGCCAGGTTGCTGGAAGATGCAAAGCTGGTTGTCGTAGCGTCTCCGCCCTACCTGGAGAAGGTCGGGGCACCGCAGGCACTGGAGGACCTGGACCAGCATGAATGCATCCAATTCGAGCTTCCGAGTAGCGGTAGGCGTATCTCTTGGCTGTTCCGAGAGAACGGCCGAGACCGTGAGGTGTTCACCGCTGGAAGCTATTCCTGTTCCGACGACGTGTTGGGCGGAGTCACACTCGCAAAAAATGGTGCCGGATTGTTCCAGACCTACAAGTTCATCGTGGAACAAGAGCTGGCTGACGGGCGACTCGTCGAAGTATTGACGCCGTTTGGCGGGCGGTCGAGGCCGTACACCTTGTTGTACCCCCACGGTCGTCATGTCCCGCAGAGGGTGCGCGCTTTTGTGGATTTTCTGGTTCAGTATCGTGAAGAGTGGGCCTCGCTCTAGCGCAGAACAGATGTTCCCCCTTTTTTCCCAGCACGCGCGCTCGATGACTTGAGCGATAACCCTACGACAGGGCCAGGTGGCCACTCCTCTTCGAGACATAAATTGCAAGGGCTGTGAAGCAGCCCGAGAACTCCCCACATTCACTCGAACGTGGCCGGTGCTGCCGAAGGGACCGCATGTGGCTTATGCTTGTGCTCGGCACCCCCACAACAAGGACGTGGTAATGCTCGCCGCCATAAAACGCTACCCGCACACCGTTCGCCTGCTGCTCACCACCACCTTCACGCTTACCGTCGCCCGCGCCCTCACCCTGCCCTACCTGGTGGTTTACCTGGCCGACAATTTCCAGCTGCCGATCAGCCAGATCGGTCTGCTGATCGGTGGCGCGCTGATCATCGCCTCACTATTGAGTCTGTATGGTGGCCATCTGGTCGACACCTTGCGCAACCACACGCTGGTCAGCGCCAGTACCCTGCTGTTCGCCCTGGCCTTCGTCGGCGCGGTCGCCAGCCGTTCGGCGCTGCCGTTCTTCTTTTGTCTGGTGTTGATCAACCTGGCCCTGGCAGTGGTCGACATCGCCGCCAAGGCAGGCTTCTGCGCATTACTGCCGGTGGATGAGCGGGCGGAGGTATTCGCCATCAAGTACACCCTCAGCAACGTCGGCTACGCCGCCGGCCCGTTGCTGGGCGTGGCCATGCTTGAACTGAACGATCATGTGCCGTTCATCGCTTCTGCCACGCTTGGCCTGGCCATGTGCCTGGCTTATTGGCGCCTTGGCGATCGCAGCCTGCAGGCCAGCGTACCGGACAAACCCGCGGCCGGCTTCGGCCAAGTGGCGCTGGGGCTGGCGCGGGATCATCGGCTGGTGTGCTTTACCGTGGGTGGGGTGCTGAGCGCGGTGGTGTTCGGCCAGTTCACCGCCTACCTGTCCCAGTACCTGGTGGTCACCAGCAACCCGGCCGAAGCCGCACGGCTGATCGGCTATCTGGTCACCACCAACGCCGTGACGGTCATTGCCTTGCAGTACCTGATTGGCCGGCGTATCAGCCGCCAGCGCCTGATGCCGTGGCTGTTGGCCGGCATGGGCCTGTTCATCGCCGGCTTGCTGGGTTTTGCGCTGGCGGGCTCGGTACTGGCCTGGTGCCTGGCGATGCTGGTGTTCACGCTGGGCGAAATCATCGTGATTCCGGCCGAGTACATGTTTATCGACCTGATCGCACCGGAGCACTTGCGCGGGGTGTATTACGGCGCGCAAAACCTGTCCAACCTGGGGGCAGCGCTGGGGCCGGTGATGGTGGGGTTCGCACTGGTACACCTGTGGCCGGGGGCGGTCTTCTACCTGCTGGTGTTGTCGGTGATACTGGCAGGGGTGTTCTACGGGTTGGGTACCCGCAGGGGTTGATGTGGCCTGCTCCGGCCTATTCGCGGGTGAACCCGCTCCTACAACCATCGTCTGCGCTGACGAAGCGGCACTTGCGTGCCAGACTGATTGATCGGGACCGCGTTACCTTTTTGCTTCGGAGTCTTCATGTCGTTGTCCAGCGGGCTGATCGCCGTGGTCGCCCTGGCCTATATGGCCATCATGTTCGCCATCGCCTTCTATGGCGACCGCCGCAGCACGCCATTGCCGCCAAAGCTGCGTGCCTGGGTGTACAGCCTGTCGCTGGCCGTATACTGCACCAGCTGGACCTTCTTCGGCGCGGTCGGCCAGGCCGCCGAACAGCTTTGGGCGTTCCTGCCAATCTACCTGGGCCCGGTACTGCTGCTGATCTTCGCCCCTTGGGTGCTGCAGAAGATGGTGCTGATCAGCAAGCAGCAGAACATCACCTCGATCGCCGACTTCATCGCCGCGCGCTACGGCAAGTCGCAGACCCTGGCAGTGGTGGTGGCGCTGATCTGCCTGGTCGGCGTGCTGCCATACATCGCCTTGCAGCTCAAGGGCATCGTACTGGGCGTGAACCTGCTGATCGGCGCCAACGCCGATGCCACCGGCACCCGCGTGCAGGACACTGCGCTGGTGGTGTCGCTGGTACTGGCGCTGTTCGCCATCGTCTTCGGCACCCGCAGCCTGGATGTGACCGAGCACCACCGCGGTATGGTCCTGGCGATTGCCTTCGAATCGCTGATCAAGCTGCTGGCGTTCCTTGCCGTGGGCATCTTCATCGTTTTCAACCTGTATGACGGCTTCGACGACCTGTTCAGCCAGGCCCGCCAGTCGATCCACTTGCAGGACTATTGGAAAGAAACCATCAATTGGCCGTCCATGGTGGTGCAAACCGCCGTGGCAATGATGGCAATCATCTGCCTGCCCCGGCAGTTCCACGTTACCGTGGTGGAGAACATCGAACCGCAGGACTTGCGCCTGGCGCGCTGGGTATTCCCGATGTACCTGGCATTGGCCGCGCTGTTCGTGGTGCCGATTGCCCTGGCCGGACAGATGCTGCTGCCAGGCACGGTGATCTCCGACTCGTTCGTCATCAGCCTGCCGCTGGCCGAGGCGCACCCGAGCCTGGCCCTGCTGGCGTTCATCGGCGGCGCCTCGGCGGCCACCGGCATGGTGATCGTCGAGGCCGTGGCGCTGTCGACCATGGTGTCCAACGACATGCTGCTGCCCTGGCTGCTGCGCCGCAATAACGCCGAGCGGCCTTTCGAAGCATTTCGCCACTGGATGCTTTCGGTTCGCCGGGTAACCATCGTGGTGATCTTGCTCCTGGCCTATGTCAGCTACCGCCTGCTGGGCTCCACCGCCAGCCTGGCGACCATCGGCCAGATTGCCTTTGCCGCCGTGACCCAGCTCTCCCCGGCCATGCTTGGCGCGCTGTACTGGAAGCAGGCCAACCGTCGCGGCGTGTTCGCCGGCCTGGCCGCTGGCATTTTCCTGTGGTTCTACACCCTGGTGCTGCCGATTGCCGCGCACAGCCTGGGCTGGTCGTTGCAATTGTTCCCTGGCCTGGCATGGCTGCACGGCAACCCGCTGAACCTGCCGATCAGTCCACTGACCCAAGGCGTAGTGCTGTCACTGGCGGGCAACTTCACCCTGTTCGCCTGGGTTTCGGTATTGTCGCGCACACGGGTTTCCGAGCATTGGCAGGCCGGCCGATTCATTGGCCAGCAGACCAGCGCGCGACCCAGCAGCAAACCGCTGCTGGCGGTGCAGATCGACGACCTGCTGACCCTGGCCTCGCGCTTTGTCGGTGAAGAGCGCGCACGGCAGAGCTTCATCCGCTTTGCCTACCGCCAGGGCAAGGGCTTCAACCCTAACCAGAACGCCGACGGCGACTGGATCGAGCACACCGAGCGCCTGCTGGCCGGCGTACTCGGTACCTCGTCGACCCGCGCGGTGGTCAAGGCGGCCATCGAAGGCCGCGACATGCAGCTGGAAGACGTGGTGCGCATCGCTGACGAAGCCAGTGAGGTGCTGCAGTTCAACCGCGCCCTGCTGCAAGGCGCCATCGAGAACATCAACCAAGGCATCAGCGTGGTCGACCAGAACTTGCACCTGGTGGCCTGGAACCGCCGCTACCTGGAACTGTTCAACTACCCGGACGGACTGATCAGCGTTGGGCGACCGATTGCCGACATCATCCGCTACAACGCCGAGCGCGGCCTGTGCGGCCCTGGCGAAGCACAGGTGCATGTGGCGCGGCGGCTGCACTGGATGCGCCAGGGCCGCGCGCACTCCTCCGAGCGACTGTTCCCCAATGGCCGGGTGATCGAGCTGATCGGCAACCCGATGCCGGGCGGCGGCTTTGTCATGAGCTTCACCGACATCACCCCGTTCCGCGAGGCCGAGCAGGCACTGCGCGATGCCAACGAACGCCTTGAGCAACGCGTGGCAGAGCGTACCCAAGAGCTTTCGCAGTTGAACCAGGCGCTGTCCGAAGCCAAGAGCCAGGCCGAAGCGGTGAGCAACTCCAAGACCCGCTTCCTGGCCGCCGTCAGCCATGACCTGATGCAACCTTTGAACGCCGCACGACTTTTCTCTGCCGCCTTGTCGCAACAGGCCGAGGGCATGAACGAAGAGGCCCGGCAGCTGGTACAGCACATGGACAGTTCGCTGCGCTCGGCTGAAGAGCTGATCAGCGACCTGCTGGACATCTCGCGCCTGGAAAACGGCAAGATCACCCCGGATGCCAAACCCTTCGCCCTCAACGAACTGTTCGACACCCTGGGCGCCGAGTTCAAGCTGCTGGCGGCCGAGAAGGGCCTGGCGTTCCGCCTGCGCGGCAGCCGCCTGCGGGTGGACAGCGACATGAAACTGCTACGCCGGGTGCTGCAGAACTTCCTCACCAATGCCCTGCGCTACGGCAAGAGCCCGATCCTGCTGGGCGCGCGCCGGCAGGGCGAGCGTTTGTGGCTAGAGGTCTGGGACCGTGGCCCGGGCATTGCTGACGACAAGCTGCAGGTGATCTTTCAGGAGTTCAAGCGCCTGGACAGCCACCAGACCCGTGCCGAGAAGGGGCTAGGCCTGGGCCTGGCGATCGCAGACGGCCTGTGCCGGGTGCTGGGGCACCCGCTGGAGGTGCGCTCATGGCCGGGCAAGGGCACGGTGTTCCGCGTCAGCGTACCGATTGCCCGCCAGGCCGCCGCAGCATCAAGCGCCCCGGTGGAACAACAGGGCGGCCAGCCTCTGGCCGGGCTGCAAGTGCTTTGCGTGGACAACGAAGACAGCATCCTGATTGGCATGAACAGCTTGCTGAGCCGCTGGGGTTGCCAGGTATGGACCGCGCGCAACCAGGCCGAATGCGAAGCCCTGCTGGCCAAGGGCATGCGCCCGCACCTGGCATTGGTGGACTACCACCTGGACGACGGCGAGACCGGCACCGGGCTGATGGGCTGGCTTCGAGCACGGCTGGGTGAGCCGGTACCCGGTGTGGTGATCAGCGCCGACGGCAGCAAGGAAACCATCGCACGGGTACACGCATCAGGCCTGGACTACCTGGCCAAGCCGGTCAAGCCGGCGGCCTTGCGCGCCCTGCTCAATCGCCATCTGAGCCTGGCTCAGTAACCGCTACCTCGGGCAGCGCCTCGTCGGACAGCGCCCGCTCCAGCAAGTCTGCCGGCAAGCTCTTGCTGGCACGGGCGCCCAGAAGCTTAAGCTGCTCGCTGCGGCTGACCAGGTTGCCACGCCCTTCGCACAGCTTGTTGCGCGCTGCGGCATAAGCCTTGTCCACCTGCTGCAAGCGGTTGCCCAGCTCATCCAGATCCTGGATGAACAGCACGAACTTGTCGTAGAGCCAGCCGGCGCGCTCGGCAATTTCGCGGGCGTTCTGCCCTTGACGTTCCTGCTTCCACAGGCTGTCGATGACCCGCAGGGTCGCCAGCAACGTGGTAGGGCTGACAATCACGATCTGCCGGTCGAAGGCCTCCTGGAACAGGTTCGGCTCGGCCTGCAGGGCCGCTGAAAAGGCCGCCTCGATGGGCACGAACAACAACACGAAATCCAGGCTGTGCAGGCCTTCGAGGCGGCTGTAGTCCTTGCTCGACAGGCCTTTGACGTGGCTGCGCAGCGACTGCACATGCTGCTTGAGCGCAGCTTCGTCGTTGCCGGCAACGAACTGCTGGTACGCCGTGAGGCTGACCTTGGCGTCCACCACCACCTGCTTGTTGCCGGGCAGCATGATCAGCACATCCGGCTGGAAACGCTCGCCGTCGGCGCTTTTCAGGCTGACCTGGGTCTGGTATTCGCGCCCCTTTTCCAGGCCGGCATGTTCCAGCACGCGTTCGAGAATCAGCTCACCCCAGTTGCCCTGGGTCTTCTGGCCCTTCAAGGCCTGGGTAAGGTTGGTGGCTTCGTCGGACAGACGCAGGTTGAGCTGTTGCAGGCGCTCCAGCTCCTTGCCCAGCGAGAAGCGCTCGCGGGCCTCTTGTTGGTAGCTTTCCTCCACGCGTTTTTCGAAGGCATGGATGCGCTCCTTGAGCGGGTCGAGCAACTGGCCCAGGTGTTGCTGACTGGTCTGGGCGAAGCGCTGTTCGCGTTCGTCGAAGATTTTGGTGGCCATGTCGGCGAACTGGGCGCGCAAGGTGTCACGGGCCTCCTGCAGGTCTTCCAGGCGTTGCTGGTGGCTTTCCTGCTGTTCACGCAGTTCTGCGTCCAGGCGCGCGGTTTGCGCTTCCAGGCGGCGCAGTTCGGCTTCGCGGTTGGCGCGCTCAAGGCTCCAGGCGTGGGCGGCGTCACGGGCATTGTCGCGGTCGATCTGCAGCAGCTCCAGCTCACGGCCTTGAGCAGCCAACTGGGCCTGTTTGACGGCGTTGGCCTCACTGAGGTCGCTGACCTCGTCGCGGCTGGCGTCCAGTTGCGCCTGCAGACCGGCCTGGGCCAGCTGGGCAGCGTTGAGGCGCTCTTCGAGCAAGGCCTGCTCACCTTGCCGTGCGCCCTGGCGGCGCTGCACCTGCATGACCCACACCAGACAGGGTATTGCCCCTGCCACCAAGCCCAGCAGAATGCTGGCCAGATCCACTGTCATGCTAACCCCGAACGCTCTGATGCAAATTGAGTGCAGCTTATCAGCCTGACTGGCGTGTTGCCTGCATCGGCCTCTTCGCGGGCCTGCCCGCTGCGCAAGCCTGAAGGCAAAGCCCCCACGGTCGCCCGTAGGAGCGGGTTCACCCGCGAAGAGGCCGGCCCTGCTGGCCAATCTCCACCCGCCGTTCACCGTTGCTGCCGCCACCGTATTCGCGGGTAAACCCGCTCCTACACACGCATCAGGGGTTGAACACAGGCCGCCGTAGGAGCGGGTTCACCCGCGAAGAGGCCGGC
>NZ_JBICMK010000125.1:0-66734 GCF_043106315.1 Pseudomonas sp. FYR_5
TTAAAGTGCTTTACAATCCGAAGACCTTCTTCACACACGCGGCATGGCTGGATCAGGCTTTCGCCCATTGTCCAATATTCCCCACTGCTGCCTCCCGTAGGAGTCTGGACCGTGTCTCAGTTCCAGTGTGACTGATCATCCTCTCAGACCAGTTACGGATCGTCGCCTTGGTGAGCCATTACCCCACCAACTAGCTAATCCGACCTAGGCTCATCTGATAGCGCAAGGCCCGAAGGTCCCCTGCTTTCTCCCGTAGGACGTATGCGGTATTAGCGTTCCTTTCGAAACGTTGTCCCCCACTACCAGGCAGATTCCTAGGCATTACTCACCCGTCCGCCGCTGAATCAAGGAGCAAGCTCCCGTCATCCGCTCGACTTGCATGTGTTAGGCCTGCCGCCAGCGTTCAATCTGAGCCATGATCAAACTCTTCAGTTCAATACTGCTTGGGTTTTTAAGAAACCCTAAACTTGGCTCAGCAATCTCAAATGACTATGTGATTTCTCGCATGGCCACTTGTGATGCTGATAATCTTTTTGACTATCAATCCGTACTCACAAGCACCCACACGAATTGCTTGATTCGATTTGTTAAAGAGCGTTTGGTTAAGAGCTTTTCGTCTCAACCGAGGCGCGCATTCTACGCTTTCCTCAGAACCTGTCAAGCGTTTGTTTTGAAGTTTTTACTACCACTTTCTTTCGAAAGCTAACAACTTCAACAACTTACTGCTTGCCCCGAAGCGTTCATCGCTGCGAGGAGGCGAATAATACGCGCTTTGAAATCAGAGTCAACACCTTGTTCTGAAAAACTTTTCCAACAACCTTTTGCCGCTACCTGGCAACTAATGAAAGCGCAGTGGATCTGTAAAGAAACACACCACGGAGCGTAGCGGCCATGAGCAATGGGCAAAGCGAGAAAACCCCCGGTCTCTCTGCAGATGAAGAGCAGGAGGTCAGCCACAGCCAACCGCCGCGGGCGGCACTGCTGCATGAAATCATTCGCTACCAGGGCGATCAGGAGCTGGAACGTACACTTGCCGCGTTGTGGTGGTCGGCACTGGCCGCCGGCCTGTCCATGGGGTTGTCGTTGATGGCCATGGGGCTATTCTACGCCCGCCTGCCGGAAGGCGACGGTGCCCACGTGATCGCCAGCATCGGCTATAGCGCGGGCTTTCTTGCCGTGATACTGGCCCGCCAGCAACTGTTCACCGAAAATACGATCACCGCGGTGCTGCCCGTCATGACCGCCCCTACGCTGGCCAACTTTGGACGACTGCTACGTCTCTGGGGCGTGGTGTTGCTTGGCAACCTGGCAGGTACTCTGCTGATAGCCTGGGTGATGCTGGAACTGCCGATCTTCGACAGCAAGACCGATGTGGCATTCCTGGAGGTCGGCCGCAAGGTAATGAAGAACGACGTCAGCCAGATGTTCGCCAAGGGCATCATATCGGGCTGGATGATTGCCACCATGGTCTGGATGATTCCGTCAATGGAGCACGCCAAGATCTGGATCATTCTGATGATCACCTACCTGATGGCCCTTGGCGATTTCACTCATATAGTGGTGGGGTCAGTCGAAGTGTCCTACCTGGTGTGGGCTGGCGACGAAACCTGGCGCCGCTTCTGGCTGGAATTTGCATTGCCGACGCTGGCGGGCAACATCATAGGCGGCAGTTTCATCTTCGCCCTGATCAGCCATGCACAAGTGCGCAGTGACAGCGGTAAACCACCCTCGCGACTTCTGGACGACGACCAGGCCCTGTCCGCGCGCAGCAGGCACGAGCACAAATGATACTCAGCGTGCCGCTACGGTGAGTTCATTCCCCCTGGCCTTGCTAACTCACGGGCCAGGGGCTACACACCAGTTCCTCCCGCCATGCGGCGAGTCCTGGCTACCCCGTCTCCATCTGAGCCGGGTTGGCCAACATTACAAGGAACCGTCAACTGCCCCCACTTTGATCGAATCAACCGTGAATTGGCTTGTAAGGTCATTACTCGCCAATGAAGCACTGTTCAACAATATTCAAGCGAATTATGCGATGAACGGTACATCGGCAAAAGAAGATGAGCATTATGGACAACCGCAACGGCAAAGGGCTTTCATTCGTCAAGCGCATCTACCTGCCGCGTGTCATCGGCCTGGGAATCGGCCTGTTCACGGTCATGGCGGCCATTGCGCCGCTGTCGCCACCCTTCTGGACATGGCTGCTGGTACTGTTCAATGGTTTGCTGTGGCCGCACGCAGCCTACCTGTGGGCTTCCCGCTCGACAACGCCTTACCAGGCGGAACAGCGCAACCTCCTGCTGGACTCGCTGATGGGCGGGTTCTGGACCGCCGCCATGCACTTCAACCCGCTGCCCAGCGTGACCGTGCTGTCGATGATGACGATGAACAACGTCGCCGCCGGCGGCAAGCGCATGGTCTTTCGCGGGATGCTGGCGCAACTGGCCGGCATGCTCGCCGCCCTCCTGCTGCTTGGCCCTGGCTTGCAATTGATCGCCACGCCCCAGCAAGTCTATGCGTGCCTGCCAATGCTGGCGCTGTACCCGCTGGCCTTGGGCTGGGTGTGCTACCAGCTTGCGATCAAGCTGGGCGACCACAAGCGCCGGCTGAGTGCCCTGAGCCTCACCGACAGCCTGACCGGCCTGTTCAACCACGGCGCCTGGAAGGACCTGCTGCTGCTGAAGTTCCAGGCTTGCAAGCAGCAACAGGGGCACGCGGTGATTGCCCTGATCGACATCGATCACTTCAAGACCATCAACGACACCTTTGGCCATGTGGTCGGCGACTGTGTACTGCGCCAGCTCAGCGCTGAGCTGCGGCGAAGCCTGCGCGAGGGCGACCAGGCCGGACGTTACGGCGGCGACGAGTTCTGTGTGATCCTGCCCGAGACCAGCCAAGCTCAGGCCTGCCAAGCAATGGAGCGCCTGCGCGAACGGGTTTCCAGCTACCGCAACCCGCAGCTACCGCACCTGCGCATAAGCCTGAGTATCGGCCTGTCGCCCTTCGAGGCCGACCTCGAGTCCCCTGAACATTGGCTCGAACAGGCAGACAAGGCGCTATACCTCGCCAAGCACGCTGGCCGCGATCAGGTCAATTTTGCCCGCGGTCAAGCTGCCACGCTCAGGCTGGCCTATCCTGATTGAACCTCCTTCCTGACTGCCTGGCGGGAGGTTGCCTGAAGGAGCCGCTCGCGCATGGCCAGGACCGCCAAGCTTTCACCCGCTAGCCCCACACCGCGCTTTCAGGTGCGCCACCTCATTGCCGGTTTCAGCGCAGTGTTCGGTCTGGCTTGCCTGGTCATTCTCGGCGCGCTGTTCAATATCGCTAGCACACTCGACCGACAGGAGCGCCAACGTAGCGCCTTCCATGCGAACCAGGCGCTGGAACAACGGCTGCTCGCCTCACGCCAGTTTCTGTCCAGCTATGCCGTATGGGATGCAGCCTTCGAGCACCTGGCGGGCCAAGCCGACTGGCAATGGGCCTACGAGGAAAAGAACGTAGGCGAGTCGCTGTACAGCGCCAGCGGCTACGAAGGGGTGTTCGTCGTGGAAAACGACCGCACCACCTATGCCTTGTTCAAAGGCCAGCCCAGCCAGGCAGGTGCCAACACCTTTATAGACACACCGCTACAGCCGATCATCGAACAGGCCCGCGCAGCAGCAATTTCACGCGAGCAGGTCACCCGTTTCGTGCTGTTCAATGGCTGGCCGGCCGCACTCAGTGCAGCAGCCGTGCGCCCGGACAGGGAGGTTACCGACAGCGAAGTGAGCCAGGCGCCGGTAATGCTGTTCATCGACCAGCTCACCGAAAGCAAACTGGCACAGTTGGGCAACGGCGCCGGCCTGACCGGCATGCACGTGGAAAAGGAGGATAGCCAGGATCACAGCCACCTGCGTATCGACCTGGGCGACACCGGCTACCATCTGACCTGGAACAGCCCGCTGCCGGGGCGTCAGATGCTGTGGGCTGTGTTGCCAGCACTATTGTGCGCACTACTGATACTTGGACTGGTGATGCTTTACCTGTTCCGCCATGCCTTGCGCAGCTCCCGGGCAGTCGGCCTCACGCTCGTGCATCTGCAACAAAGCAACCAGGCCCTGGAGGCCAGCGAGCAACGTTTCCGCGCGGTGGCCGAGTCGGCATCCGACTGGATCTGGGAAACCGACCGGCAACAACGCCTGACCTACCTGTCGCAACGCTTCGCCACCGTCACCGGCTACCAGGTGGACGGCTGGCTGGGCCACCCGCTCAACCAGTTGCTGGCCTGCGATACCACGCCGCTGTCACCTTGGCTGGACGCTCTGGCTACCGCCGACCCGCATCAATTGGCCAACCTGCGCTGCACTTACCGCGACCAGAATGGCCAGAACCGCTACTGCCGGATATCCGCCCGCGCTATCTGGCGCGATGGCAAGGCCATCGGTTTTCGGGGTACCGCCAGCGATATTACCGACGAAGTCGACGCCCACGCGCGCATCCAGCACCTTTCGCAGCACGACCCACTGACCGGGCTGGCCAACCGCAACAAGCTCGCCAGGCACCTGGAGCAGGCCTTGTTGCGCGGCAGTGACTCGCCGCCGCTGACCTTGTTGCTGCTGGACCTGGACAACTTCAAGCCGATCAACGACTCGCTCGGTCATGCCGCCGGAGATGCCGTGCTGCAAGAAGTGGCAACGCGCCTGCGCGACACCACCCGCGACGGCGATCTGGTCGCGCGTCTGGGCGGCGACGAGTTCATCCTGGTACTCAGCGGCATGGACAACAGCAGCGAAATCGACCGCTTCTGTGCGCGCCTGATCGGTCTGCTGCAGCAACCCATCGTTTTCGACAGCCAGCCTCTGCACATTGGTGCCAGCATTGGTGTTGCCCAGACGCGCAACCAGGGCTTCGATGCCGGTGAGCTGATCCGCTGTGCCGACATCGCCCTGTACCAGGCCAAGGCCGATGGAAAGAACACATGGCGCTACTTCGTTGCCGAAATGAATCAGCAGATCCAGTATCGCCGTCAGTTGGAGAACGACCTGCGCCGGGCCCTGCGCAATGAGGAGTTCGAGTTGCATTACCAGCCGCGCTACCGCCTCGACGACCTGCGTATCGTCGCGGTCGAGGCCTTGGTGCGCTGGCAGCACCCCCAGGAAGGCTTGCTGGGGCCGGACACCTTCATCCCGTTGGCTGAGCAGAGCGACATCATTGTTGCGCTAGGCCGCTGGGTGCTGCGCGAAGCTTGCCGCACGGCTCATGACTGGCCGGCCGACGTACTGGTTTCGGTCAACCTGTCGCCTGCGCAGTTCTTGCGCAGCGATGTGGTAGCCGACGTGCGCGAAACCTTGCTGGACACCGCCTTCCCCGCCCAACGGTTGGAGCTGGAGATTACCGAGAACGTGATGCTCAACGACATCGAGGGTGCGCTAGGTACCATGCTGTCGCTCAAGGAGCTTGGCGTGCGTCTGAACATGGACGATTTCGGCACCGGCTATTCGTCGTTGGGCTACCTGCGTACCTACCCGTTCGACAGCATCAAGATCGACAAGCGCTTCATCAGCGGCCTGAACAACAACGGCGGCAGCGACCGCGCTGTGGTCCAGGCCATCATCAACCTGGGTGAGGCGATGGGGCTGACAGTGACAGCCGAAGGCGTGGAAAGCGAACATCAACTCAAGGCGCTGGAAAAGGACCGCTGCCATGAAGTGCAAGGCTATTACCTGAGCAGACCCCTGGACAGCGCCGGGTTGGCGGCGTTGCTGCACCAAACATCCCAAAGCACCGCACAGCCCTTGTAGACGCGGCCTGGTACTGCTCCTAAACAGACTGGGTGCGCTGCTGCAGGCTGCGCTGCGCCACGATCTCGGGCAGGTCACACCGACGCAGATAGGTGCGCAGCGGTTCACCAATGTTCAAGCGGTCATCCACATGCTGATCCAGCAACAGCGACAGTCGTTCGCGGCACAGCGCCATGCGCTGCCCTTGCTCGGGCCGCCAGACAAACTCGCTGCAGGGGGTGATACTGGCGTCGGCCACGTCCATGCCGAACGCGTCCTCGGAGAAACGCACGATATGAACACCGCGCTTGCCGTGAAAACCGACAAAGCCCTTTAGCTGATCGGCGGCGTTGCAGATATCCTGGGAAGTGATGGCCATGACGTAACCTCGCAATGAAATCGGAAGATACGCACGCCTGGCAGGAGAAGGGTTGCCTCTGTCGGGCAACTCACAACGGCAGCCTAACGCAACTGGCGGGCCGCTCGCCAAGTTTTTTCGTGTTTGCCCGACAGTCAATGCCGGCTTGGCCTGACGGTCGTCGGCGAATTAAAGCTGCACTGCCTTCACCACACGCACAGGCTTACCGCTTCGAAAGTTACATTTCTGCCTGACGAGGCAGCACCATCACTGCGGGTCGCCGCCCTCGTGCACCTGCACACTCGCCGTCATACCCGCACTCAAGGTCAGCCCTTCCGGCACTTGGTCCAGGCGAATCCTCACCGGTATGCGCTGGGCCAGTCGCACCCAGTTGAAAGTCGGTTCTACCTCCGGCAGCAATTGGCTGTCCGGATTGCTGTTGCGGTCGGTAATGCCGCGGCTGATGCTCTCCACGTGCCCCTGCATCGGTTCACCCGCCCCCATCAGCCAGACTTTCACGGTGTCCCCAACGCGAATGCGCGGCAGCTTGGTTTCTTCGAAATAGGCCTGGATGTAGAACGTCGAATCATCCACCAGTGCCATCACCGATTCCCCGGTGTTCACATAATTGCCTTCAGCCAGACGCAGATTGGTGATATGCCCGCTGCGCGGTGCCCGCACTTCACTGCGCGCCAGGTTGATCTTGGCCACCTGCAACTGCGCCTCGGCCTCATGCAACTCGCCGCGCGCAATGGCGGCATTGATCTGGGCGTTTTCACGCAACTCGGCACTGATCGCCTCTGGCCCTAGGGCAGTACGCCGGGCCGCTTCACGCTCGCGCAAGCGCAGTTGCTGGGCGCGGGTCTCGGTCACCGCACTGGCCTGGTCGAAGGCGGCCTGGAAACGCTCGCGGTCGATACTCATCAACAGGTCGCCAGCCTTGACCTGCTGGTTGTCATGGACCTTGAGTTCGCGCACCCAGCCAGACACATCAGGCGCAATCACCACCACATCGGCGCGTACACGGGCATCGCGCGTCCACGGGGTGAGCATGTAGTACTGCCACAGCTGGTAGCCGGCCAACACGGCCAGGGCCACCACACACAGGGTCACCAGAGTACGTACGGCCGCACGCATCGAAACACTCCTTTATAAAGTTCCCAGCAGGCGTACCACCAGGAACAACACACAAACGAACAGCGCCGCGTCGAACAGCGCCTCATGCCAGATCCAACGCCCCAACGGTGTGGCATGCACCACCAGGCGCAGCAGGCCGGTGAGCAGCAGCGCCAACAACACATAAAGCAGAAACGGGCTGAGCAGCACACCGCCCACTTCCCACTCACGCAAGCCCATGGGTGTCCTCCTGCCAGCGGCACCATTTGCCCCAGCTTTTCTGTAATTGCAGCACCGCCCCCTCGGCCAGCCGAAGCGGGTCGCTGGCAGGCAGCCGACGCAAGGCAGCAATGAACTGCTCACTGGCAGCATCCAACCGCTGCCCTCGCCCGGCAGCAGGCCCATTGGCCAGCACTGCTTCCACTTGTTGCAGGTACTCGCGCTCGGCCCGCCCCAGGGGGGCCTGGGCGACCGCCAGGCACATGCGCAGGTGCACCAGTTCGTCGCCGATATCCAGCCCGTGCAGGCCGTCATCCCAGCGTTTGCGTTCGCCTTCCGGTAATTCACTGGCATGCCGCGCCAGTTGCATCAGCCGGTCGGCCATGCGCCCGCCAAACCAGCTGTCAGCCCCGCGCAGGTCGCGCCGAGTCAGGCGCACCAAGTCGTTCTGGGTTGCAGCACGCAAGCGCCGGCCCAGCCAGGCCGGGTGGCGGAACACCAATAAGCGAAAGGCCATGACCGCTGCCGACACCCCCACCAGCATGGCCAGGGCACTGTTCAGCATGGTCGCCACGCCGAACTGCATGGCGTTGAGCGGCGACACCAGCACAATGAAGTGCAGGCAATAGGAAGTGGCCGTAGCCCCGGTACGCGGATGGGCCATGCCCAGTGCACCTAGAAACAGCGGCACGCCCATGCCCAGGCAGAGCATGGCGAAACTGCTCCATTGCGGCAGCATGATCTGCCCGACCAGAAACGCAGCCGGTATTGCCAGGAATATCCCGCGCAGAAAGCTCAGGCCGATCTGCGCGCCGTTTTCGCGACTGGCGAACAGGCTGCAGACCACGCAGGTCAGCACCAGGCCACCCGGGGCCGAAGGCCAGGCCGTAGCCAGCCAGAAGCCACTCATCACCAAAAAGGCCAGCGCGCTGCGCGAGCCGAACAGCAAGGCCAGCGACCAGTCTCGGTGCGCAGCCAATCCCTGGGACACGTCCTTGGGTGCCCTGCCCGCCTCCACATCCTCAAGTGCCTGGCTGGCGGCCATGGCATAGTCCAGCAGCAGGGCCATGCGCGCCAGGCAGAAGTGTTCAGCCGAACTGATCTGCTCATCGTGTGCGGCATCCCAGATGCGCTGACGCAGCAACAACAGGCTGGGCTGGTCGGGTTGGTCCAGCAACGTGCGCACTTCCTGCAACCAGGGCGTCAGGTGCTCGACCTCACACTCTTCCAGTTGCCGCCACTGGCGGCGCACCGAACGGGAAATACGCAACAGCACCATCAGTTTCTGGCTAAGGCCACGAATGGCACGAGCACGTTGGCGCCCGCGATTGCCCTCGAACCAAGCATGCTCACGTTGGCTGTCGATGGCAACGATGCGCCCCAGGCTTTCCAGCAGGCCTTTGCGCGCCTCGTCCTCTCCGCCCAGCATGGCTCTGGCGGCCTGCAGGCCGTTCTGCCAGGCCTGTCGCGCCTGCCCGCCCAGTTGCTGCTCGACCCGCATGGGCCAAAGCAAGGCACTGCTGGCTGTTGCACAGAAAATACCCAGGCAGATCTCGGTACAGCGAGCCACGGCCTGGTCGAATACCTGCAGGGGGTGATCGATGGCCGGCAAGGCAATGATCGCTGCGGTATAGCCGGCCAGTACAAAGGCATAGGCCCAGGCGCTGCGCAACTGGGTGGACGCGGCGGTGCACAGGGCCAGCCACAGCGCCAAGGTAAGCAGGAACAGGCCGGGGGTCTGGGCGAACAGGCCGATGAACAGCACCGACATGACGGTACCTACCAACGTGCCGGCCAACCGCGCCAAGCCTTTCTGCACCACCATGCCCGATAGCGGCTGAGCGACGATGAAAGCAGTCATCAATGCCCAGGAGGGTTGCTCAAGCCCCCAGCGCATCGCCAGCCACAACGCCAGGCCGCCACCGAGCAGGGTCTTGATGGCGAACTTGAGGGCGAGGCTGCTGGGAGCGAACAGGGCCTGAAAGGTGATGGGCACGAGGCGGACCTTGCGGGGAAAAGTCTTGCTGAAAAGATAGACAATGATAAGCAGGATAAAGCGGAAACGATTAATTAGCTAGCTAATCATGTATATTCGATTGGCCTGCACTGAAAGGGACAGCTCAGGCAGTAAAAAATGCAGGCAAAAAAAATGGGCGACCGAAGTCGCCCTAAATGCCTTGCGTGCTCGTGTACCCGGAAGGTCAGCGCGGCTTGCGCTTGTTCGAGTCCTTCCAGATGAAAATGCCCAGACCGGCAAAGAAGGCGACCATCAACCCGACCGTTACCACACCGGCGATAACCACGTTGTCGAAGAACATGTTGGCCTCCCCATTCGTTTGCCGTTGTCCGATGGGTGCAAGTTAACCAATGTGGAGGCGGGGAAAATTGATCAGCGTCAATGGTGCCCGGGGCCGGGCACGCGAGGGGGGCGCAGGGTTGACCTGCGTCAAGTTTCAGCGCTTCTTCGGCTTGCCCTTGGGCTTCTTTTTCTTGCTGGTACTCAATGGCAGGGCCTGCTCGAAAGCATTGCGCATTTCGTTCAGCCGCTTTTCCTTGAGGTCGTGGACGCGCTTGGCACGTTCGGCATCGAAATCGATGAGGTTGTCTTGGCTCATGGGTGGGCTCGACGATCAACAGAGAATTGCATGATGAAGCCAGGCGCAGGCGCTGACCAGCCCCTGTATCAGACTTCGATGTCCACCAGCAGTCCCTGGCGAACATGCTCGCCCATCAATGGCGCTACCGGCACGGTGTTGTCGGCATTGACCTCGTCACCCGGGACGGCATCGTAGCGCTCGTGCTCGCCCTTTTGCCGGCGTTGCTGCTGGCGGCGCTGTTCATCGCGCAGCAACAGTACCTGCTCCTGCGGATCGCGCTGGCGCTTGAGGTCGATGGCACTATCGCCGGACGCAGGCTGCGTCGGCACCACCGGCTTGATGTCAGGTGTTGGCTTGACCGGGTCCTGTTGCGAGGTGACCGGGGCGGCACTGAGCGGAATGATCGGCGGCAGCATGGACGTTCTCCTATGCCCCCTGTATCGGCAGGCGCAGCTTTACCTTGATGTCATGGACAACATTTACTCGGCTTCGTCACCAGGGAAGTCGTCACCTGGCGAGCTGGCCTCGCTCCAGGGTCGCTTGTACACCTGCTGCCAAACCGCAGCCATATGATCGCGTATTGCCTGCGGCGCGGCTTTCAGCGAGGCGCTGTCCTCGCGCTCACCACCGACCGGCTCCTCGCCCGCCGGGGTGATCAGCGACTGACCGGTAATGGTGTAACTGGCCTGCCCTTCACGCATCTCGATGTCGATGTCGTGCGGGTCGATACCGCCGCCGCAGAACGCATGGCTGGCCAACGTTACCTCGGCCACGCCATTCTTGTTCAGGTCACTGACATCACTGACGTCATTATAGAAGTCAACGTCCAGATCCAGCCCCGGGCAAGTGGTTTCCTGCTCGATCTGCCAACGCGCCCTGAAGGTGTCGTTCTCGGCCGTGCGCCCGTACAAGGTGGCCTTGAGCACCACCTTGTCCACTTCCTGTCCGCTTTCCAGGTCGCTGGCCTGGCCATCGCTGCGGCTCAGAACCAGCAGCCCCTCGCCGTCAACGTCCCGAAAGTGCACGCTCTTTATCGGCGTCTGCACGCCCAGTACCTCAAGCTGCTCCATCGGGATGGGGGGCAATGTCTCAAAGTCTTTCTGCTCGCAGGCGCTCAGCAGCACCAGGCTGCCCACGGCTATCGAAGCGCTGATCCAGCGTTGCTTGGCAGACATGTTGATCCAGGGCCCTCGTCGGCGGCGCTGTGCAGAACGATGAAACGACTAGACTGTGCCTTTCGGTACCTTTCGATGCTATCGGCACTTTGGTCTGACCGGCCGATCCGTTAACATAATCGGCTTTTTCACCGCGGGAGTTCAGGCAGTATGGCGCAGCAGTATCAACCGGGGCAACGCTGGATCAGCGACAGCGAAGCAGAGCTCGGCCTGGGTACCATCCTGGCGCAGGATGGCCGCCTGTTGACCGTGCTCTACCCGGCCACTGGCGACACCCGCCAGTATTCCCTGCGCAACGCGCCGCTGACCCGCGTGCGCTTCTCGCCAGGTGACCAGATCACCCACTTCGAGGGCTGGAAGCTGACCGTGCGCGAGGTCGAGGACATCGACGGGCTGATGGTCTACCACGGCCTGGACGGGCAAAACCAGCCTCGCACCCTGCCCGAAACCCAGTTATCGAACTTCATTCAGTTCCGCTTGGCCAGCGACCGTCTGTTCGCCGGGCAGATAGACCCACTGTCGTGGTTCAGCCTGCGCTACAACACCCTGCAGCACACCAGCAAGCAGATGCAGTCGGCACTGTGGGGTTTGGGCGGCTGCCGCGCACAGCCCATTGCCCACCAACTGCACATCGCCCGCGAAGTCGCCGACCGCAGCGCCCCGCGCGTTCTGCTGGCCGACGAAGTGGGCCTGGGCAAAACCATCGAAGCCGGCCTGGTCATTCACCGCCAGCTGCTGTCGGGTCGCGCCAGCCGCGTACTGATCCTGGTACCGGAAAACCTCCAGCACCAGTGGCTGGTGGAAATGCGCCGGCGCTTCAATCTGCAAGTGGCGCTGTTCGACGCCGAGCGCTTCATCGAGAGTGACGCCAGCAATCCGTTCGAGGACGCCCAACTGGCGTTGGTTGCCCTGGAGTGGCTGGTCGACGACGAAAGGGCCCAGGACGCGCTGTTTGCCGCAGGCTGGGACCTGTTGGTAGTCGACGAAGCCCACCACCTGGTCTGGCACGAAGACCAGGTCAGCGCCGAGTACGGCCTGGTCGAGCAACTGGCCCAAGTGATCCCGGGCGTACTGCTGCTCACCGCCACCCCAGAGCAGCTTGGCCAGGACAGCCACTTCGCCCGCCTGCGCCTGCTCGACCCCAACCGTTTTCACGACCTGGCCGCTTTCCGCGCCGAGAGCGAGCACTACCGCCCGGTAGCCGAGGCGGTGCAGGAGCTGCTCGACGAGGGCCGTCTGTCGCCCAAGGCCCACGCCACCATCCAGGGCTTCCTGGGTGCCGAAGGCGAAGCCCTGCTGGCTGCGGTCAGCGACGGCGACACACAGGCCAGCGCGCGGCTGATTCGCGAGTTGCTGGATCGCCACGGCACCGGCCGCGTATTGTTCCGTAACACCCGTGCGGCGATTCAGGGCTTCCCCGAGCGCCAGTTGCACGCCTATCCGCTGGCCACGCCCGAGCAGTACCGCGACCTGCCAGCCGGCGAGCACGCCGAGCTGTACCCGGAAGTTGCCTTCCAGGCCCAGGGTGACGTTGCGGATGACGAGCGCTGGTGGCGTTTCGACCCGCGTGTCGACTGGCTGATCGACACCCTGAAGATGCTCAAGCGCACCAAAGTGCTGGTGATCTGCGCCCACGCCGAAACCGCCATGGACCTGGAAGATGCCCTGCGCGTGCGCTCCGGCATCCCGGCTTCGGTGTTCCATGAAGGCATGAGCATCCTCGAGCGCGACCGCGCCGCTGCCTACTTTGCCGATGAAGAGTTCGGTGCCCAGGTACTGATCTGCTCGGAAATCGGCAGCGAAGGCCGCAACTTCCAGTTCGCTCATCACCTGGTGATGTTCGACCTGCCAGCGCACCCCGATCTGCTCGAACAGCGCATCGGCCGCCTTGACCGGATCGGCCAGAAGCACACTATCCAGTTGCACATCCCGTACCTGCAGGACAGCCCGCAGGAGCGCCTGTTCCAGTGGTACCACGAAGGCCTCAACGCCTTCCTCAACACCTGCCCCACCGGTAATGCCCTGCAACACCAGTTTGGCCCACGCCTGCTGCCGCTGCTCGAAGGCGGCGAAAACAAGGCCTGGGATACCCTGGTGGCCGACGCCCGCGGCGAGCGCGAGCGTCTGGAAGCCGAACTGCACACTGGCCGTGACCGCCTGCTGGAGCTCAACTCCGGCGGTGCCGGCGAAGGTCAGGCGCTGGTCGAGGCTATTCTCGAACAGGACGACCAGTTCGCCCTGCCGATCTACATGGAAACCCTGTTCGACGCCTTCGGCATCGACAGCGAAGACCATTCCGAGAACGCCCTGATCCTCAAGCCGAGCGAGAAGATGCTCGATGCCAGCTTCCCGCTGGGCGACGATGAAGGCGTGACCATCACCTACGACCGTGGCCAGGCGCTGTCGCGCGAGGACATGCAGTTCCTCACCTGGGAGCACCCGATGGTGCAGGGCGGCATGGACCTGGTGCTGTCAGGCTCGATGGGCAACACCGCCGTGGCGTTGATCAAGAACAAAGCGCTCAAACCAGGCACTGTACTGCTTGAACTGCTGTTCGTCAGCGAGGTAGTGGCACCCCGCAGCCTGCAACTGGGCCGCTACCTGCCACCGGCGGCACTGCGCTGCCTGCTCGATGCCAATGGCAACGACCTGGCGTCACGCGTGGCCTTCGAAACCCTCAATGACCAACTCGAGAGCGTACCGCGCGCCAGCGCCAACAAGTTCGTCCAGGCCCAGCGCGATGTGCTGGCCAAGCGTATCAGTGGCGGTGAAGAGAAGATTCTGCCAACCCACGTCGAGCGCGTGGCCGAAGCCCAGCGCCGCCTGGCAGCCGAGGCCGACGAAGAGTTGGCGCGCCTGGTAGCGTTGCAAGCGGTCAACCCGAGTGTGCGTGACAGCGAAATCGACGCCTTGCGCAAGCAGCGCGAAGATGGCCTGGCGATGCTGGAAAAGGCCGCCCTGCGGCTGGAAGCCATCCGCGTGCTGGTGGCTGGCTAAGAAAAACCAGGCACCGCTGCCCTTGTGGGAGCGGGCGGCCCGCGAACACCGGCGCAGTCGGTGACAGCCACCGTGCTGGATTCTTCGCGGGCACGCCCGCTCTGACCGGGCAAGCAATATTCCTGACTGCGATTACAGTGATAACCAAATCGTAGAAATCATTGTGCCATTAGTCAGGAAGGCTTAAATACTCCTTCCTATACTGCCTCTGGACAGTCTGCACAGGGTTGTAGCGCAGACGAGTGAAGACTCGATCAAGAGGCATTCCATGGAATGGCTGGGGCTGCAACTGTTCGCCGATCTTCCCGCAACCGGGCGCATCGTCATCGACTGCCGTCATGAACCGTTCTTGGTTCTGCTCGCCTATTTCGTTGCTTGCGCGGCCTGTCTAGCCACCCTCGACATGGCCGAGCGCCAGTCCCACAGCGACGACCCGACCGCCCACCGGCAATGGAACATGCTGGGAGCCTGCTGCCTGGCAGGCGGTATATGGGCCATGCACTTCATCAGCATGCTGGCTTTTCGGGCCCCGGTAGAAGTGCACTACGACGTATCCCTGACCATTCTTTCACTGCTCATCGCATTGTGCGTGGCCTGGCTGGCCATGCACAGCCTCGAACGCAGCAAGATGCGCGCGTACCACTTTGTGCCGAGCGCAGTGCTGATCGGCCTGGGCATCATCCTCATGCATTTTGTCGGCATGGCCGCAATGGAAACGGGTGCCCGCCAGTACTACCAGACCGGCTTGCTACTTGCCTCTGCCGCCATTGCCCTGCTTACCGCCCTGACCGCGCTGTACCTGGCCCGCTACTTGCGCAATGGCAGCGGCACCCTGTACCAGGCCATGAAGTACGGCGCCAGCCTGCTGATGGCCGGCGGCATCGTCGCCACTCATTTCACCGCGATGTCGGCCATGACCCTGATCATCCCTGCCGATACCGCACTGCGCCTACCGTCTGGCGACAACAGCCTGCAACTGGGACTGGGCATCGGCTTCATCACCCTGCTGATCAGTGGTGCCAGCATCAGCGCCGCACTGGCCGACAAGAAGTTGCAAAGCAAGGAGCACGACCTGCGCCGGGTCAGCGTGCTGCTCAGCCAACTGGACCAGGCCCGCGCTTCGCTGCAGCAGGCGGCGCACTACGACGCCCTGACCAACCTGCTCAACCGCCGTGGATTCAACCAGGTATTCGCCGAGCGCCTGGTCGAACATCAGGCCAGTGAAAACCGCCTGGCCGTGATGTTCCTCGACATCGACCATTTCAAGCGCATCAACGACAGCCTCGGCCACGACGCCGGTGACGAGCTGCTCAAGGTGATCGCCAACCACATCAAGGCCGCTACCCGCAGCCACGACCTGGTTGCGCGCTTTGGTGGCGACGAATTCTGTGTGGTCACCAGCCTGAACAGCCGCGACGAAGCCCGCCACCTGGCCCAGCGCATCATGCAACGGATGAAAGACCCCATCGACCTGGGCGGGCGGCGCATGGTCATGACCACCAGCATCGGTGTAAGTATCTTCCCGGACGATGGCGGCACAGCCGAAGAGCTGCTCAAGCATGCCGACCTGGCCCTCTACCAATCCAAGGACAACGGGCGCAACAGCCTGAACTTCTTCAATGACAGCCTGAAGGCCCGCGCGTCGATCGCCTTGCAACTGGAAGAAGAGCTGCGCCTGGCCCTGCTCGAAGAGCGTGGGCTGCGTGTGTACTACCAGCCGATCTTCGACCTGCGCAGTGGGCAAGTGGCCAAACTGGAAGCGCTGGTACGCTGGCAGCATCCTCAACACGGCCTGCTCGGGCCCGACCGTTTTGTCGGCATTGCCGAAGCCAACGGCCTGATCATCGACCTGGACCTGTGGGTGCTTCGCCACGCCTGTGCCGACCTGGCCCGCTTGCAGCGTCACGGCTGCGGCGAAGTCAAGGTCACGGTCAATTGCTCGGCAGTCACCCTCAGCCACGACGAACTGCCCAACGAAGTTGAAAAGGCGCTGCTCCACGCCGGCCTTGCGCCGCGCCATCTGGAGCTGGAAGTGACCGAGAACGCACTGGTGGGCGATATCCAGCGCACGGTCAGCCTGCTCAAACGCGTCCGGGCCTTGGGGGTGGCACTTTCGATCGACGATTTTGGTACCGGCTACTCGTCACTGGCCTACCTCAAACGCCTGCCGCTGGATGTACTGAAGATCGACCGCACCTTCCTGCAGGATGTACCGGGCAGCCAGAAAGACCGCGAAATTGTCCAGGCAATCATCGCCATGGCGCATACCCTGCACCTGCGGGTAGTCAGCGAGGGCGTGGAAACCGCCGAGCAGCAGGCTTTCCTCGAAAGCCATGGTTGCGACTACCTGCAGGGCTACCTGTTGGGGCGCCCCGTACCGCTGGCCGAGTTGCGTCCTCTGCTGGAGCGGTTGCAGCGCCAGAGTGGCCGGATCACTCCTTGTTGCGGTACAGCTCTACCAGGGTCGCCGGATCTTTTTGCAGGTAACCCTGGCTACCGTGCAACCGCATCAGTTGCGCGGCAAGGCCACTGAGTGGCGTTGCTGAGCCTTGCTCGCGGGAAAACTTGACCGCGCCATCGAGGTCCTTGAGCAGCGTGCGTACGTGCCACTTGATTGGCTCGAAGCGGCTCTCGGCCATTTGCGGCGCAAGAATCTGCAATGGCTTGGAATCGGCAAAACCACCGGCCAGCGCTTCAGCGATCAGCGTCGCATCCACGCCCGACTGTTCGGCCAGTGCCACCACTTCTGCAATTACCAGGGCATTGCACGCGACGATCATCTGGTTGCAAGCCTTGGTCACCTGGCCCGCGCCTACCGCCCCCATATGCGTCACGCGCTGACCAAGCACCTGCAGCACCGGGCGTGCACGCTGCAGGTCGGCCACTTCACCACCAACCATGATCGCCAGCGTGCCAGCTTCGGCACCGGGCGTACCGCCAGATACAGGTGCATCCAGCCACGCCATGCCGCACAGTGCCGCCAGCTCGGCGGCCATTTCACGGGTGGCGGTGGGTTCCAGGCTAGAGAAATCGATCAGCAACTGGCCGCTGCGCCCGCCTTGGGCAATGCCTTGCTCACCGAACACCACTTCACGCACCACCGCCGTGTCGGCCAGGCACAGTAGCACCATGTCGCTGTCACGGCACAATTCGGCCGGGCTGTTGGCCTGGCGAGCGCCAGCAGCGACCAAGGCGGCGCACTTGCCCGGGCTGCGGTTCCAAACCGTCAATGGATAACCCGCTGCCAGCAGGCGGCGGCACATGGGCAGGCCCATCAGGCCGATGCCGGCGAATCCAAGCGAAGGTCGTGCAGTGCTCATCGATAAACTCCTGACTGATTCGAACATTTCCCAGATTGGCGACGATCCCGGTGGCGCCTGGCACAACGGTGCCACATTACGCATCCCGTAAAATGTTACCGCCACGCCGAATTGTTACTTCCCTCTACCCATCCTGATTGCTTTCAATCACCAAAACGGCGCTGATGCGTATTTTTGCGCACCAAAAAAGATCACGCTTATTCCTGGCACTTCACCTGTATCACGATGAACGGCGACACCACCACCGCCCAGATCTCTGGCTCGCGGCTTTGCAGGTCCAATGCCTGCTCGGCCGACACCGGCCCAACGATGCCATCACTACGCCACTTGGCGAAGATCTCGCTGCGATTCTCGGCCATCGCCTCGGCAACAGCGATCAGGTCAAGGCTGGGGTCGACCCAAATCAGGTCACCCTTGGCCCAAAAACGCTCCAGCGCTTTCCACTCGATGATTGCCGTCTCGCCAAGCAATTTGGCATAGAGGGTGCTTGTTTGATCAGTCATGGGCGGTATCCGCAAAAGTCGGCCAATAAAAAGGCCGGCATTTTTGCAGAAAAACCCGGTTTCAAATATGTAATTTGGTCGATTGACCCCGGGTTTGTGGGACGGGGTCGCAGATGCAGGCAGTTTGATGGCGCCTTTCTGTATCTTTCTGTCGATCAAGCGACAACACAGGAAAGACGCACTTTTCGACCGCTTTTCAAGCGCTCGAACAGCGCTCTACACTGTACCGGTACAGTTCCGGGACATGTTCCGGGGGAAGGTGGGCTTGCGCGTTGGCATGGCCACGCCGCGAATCCCGCCCGGTCTGTAGCCCTGGCCGCCAGGACTATAAGAATTACAACAGAATGAGTGGAGCACTATGATCAAGATTTCCAAGCTGTTCGCCGCAATGGTTCTGGCCGGGGTAGCCAGCCATTCGTTTGCCGCCGATACCATCAAGATCGGCATCGCCGGTCCCAAGACGGGTCCTGTGACCCAGTACGGCGACATGCAGTTCATCGGCGCCAAGCAAGCCATCAAGGATATCAACGCCGCGGGCGGCGTCGATGGCAAGATGCTCGAAGCCAAGGAATACGACGACGCGTGCGACCCTAAACAGGCCGTGGCAGTCGCCAACAAAGTGGTCAACGATGGCGTCAAGTTCGTCGTCGGCCACCTGTGCTCCAGCTCCACCCAACCTGCGTCCGACATCTACGAAGACGAAGGCGTGATCATGATCACCCCCGCCGCCACCAGCCCGGAAATCACCGCCCGTGGTTACCAGCTGATCTTCCGCACTATCGGCCTGGACAGCGCCCAGGGCCCGGCAGCCGGCAACTACATCGCCGACCACGTCAAGCCGAAGGTCGTTGCCGTCCTGCACGACAAGCAGCAGTACGGTGAAGGCATCGCCACCGCCGTCAAGCAGACCCTGGAAAGCAAAGGCACCAAGGTTGCCGTATTCGAAGGCCTGAACGCTGGTGACAAGGACTTCTCCTCGATCATCCAGAAGCTCAAGCAGAACAATGTCGACTTCGTCTACTACGGCGGCTACCACCCAGAGCTGGGTCTGATCCTGCGCCAGGCTCAGGAAAAAGGCCTGAAAGCCAAGTTCATGGGTCCGGAAGGCGTGGGTAACGACTCCATTTCGCAGATTGCCCAGGGCGCTTCCGAAGGCCTGCTGGTCACCCTGCCGAAGTCGTTCGACGCAGACCCGGAGAACAAGAAGATCGTCGACGCCATCAAGGCTGACGGCAAGGACCCGAGTGGCCCGTTCGTATTCCCTGCCTACTCGGCCGTCGAACTGATCGCTCAAGGCATCAAGAAAGCCGGCTCCGATGATACCGAGAAGGTGGCCAAGGCCATCCACGAAGGCACCTTCAAGACCCCGACCGGCGACCTGTCGTTCGACAAGAAAGGCGACCTGAAAGACTTCAAGTTCGTGGTCTACGAATGGCACTTCGGCAAGCCGAAGACTGAAGTCTCCCCTCAGTAACTGCGTGACTAATAGCTGACCTACGAGCCCACTGTGCGAGCAGTGGGCTTCGTTTTATGAGGTTCATGGGCCCGATCCCCGCGATCCGGGGGCGGGCTCACCTGAAAATCTTAAAACCGTCATCCGCGGTTTCCTGGCCGTACCCCTGCCAGTGAAATGCAAATCAGGTTTTTAGGAGCGCTGTAATGCCTGAGATCTACCATTTCTTCCAACAACTGGTTAATGGATTGACCATCGGCAGCACCTATGCCTTGATCGCCATCGGCTACACGATGGTGTACGGCATCATTGGCATGATCAACTTCGCCCACGGCGAGGTGTACATGATCGGTTCCTACGTGGCCTTCATCGCCCTGGCGGGTCTGGCCATGATGGGTATCCATTCGCTGCCGATCCTGATGACCGTCGCCTTCGTCGCGACGATCTTCGTCACCAGTGCCTATGGCTACAGCATCGAACGAGTTGCCTACCGCCCCCTGCGTAACAGCAACCGTCTGATCCCGCTGATTTCCGCCATCGGCATGTCGATTTTCCTGCAGAACACGGTCTTGCTTTCGCAGGACTCAAAGGATAAATCCATCCCCAACCTGATCCCCGGGAGTTTCTCCTTCGGGCCAGGCGGTGCTGAAGAAGTACTGATCAGCTACATGCAGATCCTGGTGTTCGTCGTCACCCTGGTGGCCATGACACTGCTCACCCTGTTCATCTCTCGTTCCCGCCTGGGCCGCGCCTGCCGCGCCTGTGCCGAGGACATCAAGATGGCCAACCTGCTGGGCATCAACACCAACAACATCATCGCCCTCACCTTCGTCATCGGTGCCGCCCTGGCGGCCGTGGCGGCCGTGCTGCTGAGCATGCAGTACGGGGTGATCAACCCCAACGCCGGCTTCCTGGTGGGCCTGAAAGCCTTCACCGCGGCGGTACTGGGGGGCATCGGCAGCATTCCGGGCGCCATGCTCGGTGGGCTGGTGCTGGGTGTAGCCGAAGCATTTGGCGCCGACATATTCGGTGACCAGTACAAGGACGTGGTGGCATTCGGCTTGTTGGTTCTTGTCCTGCTGTTCCGGCCGACCGGCATCCTGGGCCGCCCGGAGGTTGAAAAAGTATGAACAGAAATCTCAAACAGGCGTTCTTCAGCGCCTTGCTGGTCTGGGCCGTGGCCTTCCCGGTGCTGGGCCTGAAACTGAGCATCGACGGCATCAGCCTGGTCGTGCACAGTCAGGGCTCGTTCACCATCAGCATCATCGCCGTGTGTTCGGTGCTGATGTTCCTGCGCGTGCTGTTCGACAAGCAGTGGAGTTCGGTGATGGGCCGCCGTTCGGATCGCAAGCTGATCCCCCCGGCAGTCAGCAACTACCTCACCCTGCCCAAGACCCAGCGCTATGTCATCATCGGGTTGATCGTGATGGCACTGGTATGGCCGTTCTTCGGCTCTCGCGGTGCGGTCGACATCGCCACGCTGATCCTGATCTACGTGCTGCTGGGCCTGGGCCTGAACATCGTGGTCGGCCTGGCAGGCCTGCTCGACCTCGGCTACGTGGGTTTCTATGCCGTCGGTGCCTACAGCTATGCCATGCTCTCGCACTACCTGGGCTGGAGCTTCTGGGTGTGCCTGCCGATTGCCGGCCTGATGGCTGCCACATTCGGCTTCCTGCTCGGCTTCCCGGTGCTGCGCCTGCGCGGTGACTACCTGGCGATCGTGACACTCGGCTTCGGCGAGATCATCCGCCTGTTCCTGCGTAACCTCACCGACTGGACCGGTGGCCCCAACGGCATCAGCAACATCCCCAAGCCGGAGCTCTTCGGCTTGACTTTCGAACGCCGTGCAGCCGAGGGCATGCAGACTTTCCACGAGTTCTTCGGGCTGCAATACAACTCGATCAACAAGGTCATCTTCCTGTACCTGGTGGCCCTGCTGCTGGCCCTGCTGGCTTTGTTCGTGATCAACCGCCTGCTGCGCATGCCGATCGGTCGTGCCTGGGAAGCACTGCGTGAAGATGAGATCGCCTGCCGTGCACTGGGCCTGAACCCGACCGTGATCAAGCTCTCGGCATTCACCCTGGGTGCCTGCTTCGCCGGTTTCGCCGGCAGCTTCTTCGCCGCGCGCCAAGGCTTGGTGACGCCGGAGTCGTTCACCTTCATCGAGTCGGCGATCATCCTCGCCATCGTCGTGCTTGGCGGCATGGGCTCACAACTGGGCGTGATTCTCGCGGCCATCGTGATGATCCTGCTGCCTGAGCTGATGCGTGAGTTCAGCGAATACCGGATGCTGATGTTCGGTGCGCTGATGGTGTTGATGATGATCTGGCGTCCGCAAGGCTTGCTGCCTATGCAACGTCCACAGATGGAGCTGCCCCGATGAGCCGCGAAATTCTGCAAGTCAGCGGCCTGAGCATGCGCTTTGGCGGCTTGTTGGCGGTCAACGGCGTGGGCCTGACCGTCAAGGAGAAACAGGTAGTGGCGCTGATCGGCCCGAACGGCGCCGGCAAGACCACCGTGTTCAACTGCCTGACCGGCTTTTACAAGCCCAGCGGCGGCACCATCCTGCTCGATGGCCAGCCGATCCAGGGCCTGGCCGGCCACCAGATTGCGCGCAAGGGCGTGGTGCGAACCTTCCAGAACGTGCGCCTGTTCAAGGAAATGACCGCGCTGGAAAACCTGCTTATCGCCCAGCACCGCCACCTCAACACCAACTTCTTCGCTGGCCTGTTCAAGACCCCGGGTTTCCGCCGCAGCGAGAAGGAAGCCCTGGAGCGTGCGCAGTACTGGCTGGAGAAGGTCAACCTCACCGAGTTCGCCAACCGCACCGCCGGCACCCTTGCCTACGGCCAGCAGCGCCGCCTGGAAATCGCCCGCTGCATGATGACCCAGCCACGCATCATCATGCTGGACGAACCAGCCGCAGGCCTGAACCCGAAAGAAACCGAAGACCTCAAGGCCCTGATCGCCTACTTGCGTGAATCGCACAGCGTCACCGTGCTGCTGATCGAGCACGACATGAAGCTGGTGATGAGCATCTCCGACCATATCGTGGTCATCAACCAGGGCACCCCCCTGGCCCACGGCACGCCGGAAGAGATCCGCGATAACCCTGATGTGATCAAAGCCTACCTGGGGGAAGCGTAAATGCTGAAGTTTGAAAACGTTTCCACCTTCTATGGCAAGATCCAGGCGCTGCACAGCGTCAACGTGGAGATCAACCAAGGCGAAATCGTCACCCTGATCGGCGCCAACGGTGCCGGCAAGTCGACCTTGCTCATGACCCTGTGCGGCTCGCCGCAGGCGCACAGTGGCAGCATCAAGTACCTGGGTGAAGAACTGGTCGGCCAGCCGTCCTCGCATATCATGCGCAAAAGCATCGCCGTCGTGCCGGAAGGCCGCCGCGTGTTCGCCCGCCTGACCGTCGAGGAAAACCTGGCAATGGGTGGTTTCTTCACCGACAAGGGCGACTATCAGGAGCAACTGGACAAGGTGTTGCAACTGTTCCCGCGCCTGAAGGAGCGCTACATGCAGCGTGGCGGCACCATGTCCGGCGGCGAGCAGCAAATGCTCGCCATTGGCCGGGCACTGATGAGCAAGCCCAAGCTGCTGCTGCTCGACGAGCCCTCGCTGGGCCTGGCACCGATCATCATCCAGCAGATCTTCGACATCATCGAACAGCTACGCCGCGATGGCGTGACGGTGTTCCTGGTGGAGCAGAACGCCAACCAGGCGCTGAAGATCGCTGACCGGGCTTATGTGCTGGAAAACGGTCGGGTGGTGATGCAGGGTACGGGGGAAGCACTGTTGACCGACCCGAAAGTGCGCGACGCGTACCTGGGGGGTTGAATGAAAAAGGGCCTTCGGGCCCTTTTTTCTGCCTGCAGGACGTGTATCGTGGCCAGCTCTTTGGCAAAGATTCCCCGGAGCCCGCCCCATGCGCCTCACCCCTACCCTGCTGCTCAGTGCCCTGCTGCCCCTGTTCGCTGGCTGCCAGTTACTGGCCGAGCAGCCCCGTGACCCGAACATCGGCACCACGCGCATGCAGGGCGAACTGAGCGCCAATGGCGGCCGCCTGTTGTTCAAGCCCTGCAGCGAAGCACGCCGCTTCGTGATCAATGACGTCGCCGGCACCGGCATCCTGCCGGAGGCCGCCAACCTGGCCAAGGACGCCAACGCCAAGTTGTTCGCCGACGTGCGCGGTCGCCTCACTGGCGCCAAGCAGGCCGACAACGACGGCCAGCTAGAGGTCAGCCGCCTGTACCGCCTGGAACCCTCCACCCGCGCTTGCGACGACCCCAACTTCAAGCAGCTGACCCTGCGCGCCAACGGTCATGAACCGGACTGGGACATCAAAGCCAGCGGCAAGGGCATGGTCATCGAGCGAATCGGCCAGCCCCCCCTGCCCTTGCCGTTCCTGGAAGAAGAAGTACCCGGTGGTGGCTTGACCCTGACCAGCGAAGCCAACGGCCAGCACGTGGAACTGTGGGTCGCTCCGCAGCGCTGTGCAGATATCGCCACTGGCGCCATCCACCACCTGCGCGCCGAACTGCGCATCGACGGCAAGACCTTGCAGGGCTGTGCTTACTACGGCGGCGCACGCGACAACTGATCACCGGGCGTTTTTATCCTGCCAGTAGGGGCAGCGAACAGCTTATACTTGGCGGTTTGTGTAAAGCCGCCGGCCGCCCATGGCCGGGATACTGGACCCTGCCATGCTACGAATCACCGAACTGAAGCTGCCCCTGGACCATCCTGACGAAGCGTTGCGCGAAGCCATCGTCCAGCGCCTGGGCATCCGCGACGAGCAACTGCTCAGCTTCAACCTGTTCAAGCGCAGCTACGATGCGCGCAAGAAGAACAGCGAACTGCTGTTCATCTACACCATCGACCTGGAAGCCAGCAACGAGGCCGAGCTGCTCAGCAAGTTCGCTGATGATCGCAACATCGGCCCTGCGCCAGATGTCACCTACAAGTTCGTCGGCCAGGCCCCGGCAGGCCTGCAGGAGCGCCCGATCGTGGTCGGTTTCGGCCCGTGCGGCATCTTTGCCGGCCTGTTGCTGGCACAGATGGGCTTCAAGCCGATCATCCTCGAACGCGGCAAGGAAGTTCGCCAGCGCACCAAGGACACCTGGGGTCTGTGGCGTAAAAGCGTACTCAACCCTGAGTCCAACGTGCAGTTCGGTGAAGGCGGCGCCGGCACCTTCTCCGACGGCAAGCTCTACAGCCAGATCAAGGACCCGCAACACCACGGCCGTAAAGTGCTGGAAGAATTCGTCAAGGCCGGTGCGCCGGACGAAATCCTGTACATCAACAAGCCGCACATCGGCACCTTCCGCCTCACCGGCATGGTCGAACAGATGCGCCAGGACATGATCGCCCTGGGAGCCGAAGTGCGCTTCCAGGAGAAGGTCACCGACCTGTTGATCGAAGATGGCCAACTGACCGGTGTCGTGCTTGAAAGCGGCGAACAACTGCACTCTCGCCATGTGGTATTGGCCCTGGGCCACAGCGCCCGTGACACCTTCCGCATGTTGCACGCCAAAGGTGTCTACATGGAAGCCAAGCCGTTCTCGGTGGGCTTCCGTATCGAGCACCCGCAAACGCTGATCGACAAGGCGCGCCTGGGTAAGTACGCCGGCCACCCGAAACTGGGTGCCGCCGACTACAAGCTGGTTTACCACGCCAGCAACGGCCGCTCGGTATACAGCTTCTGCATGTGTCCGGGTGGCACCGTGGTCGCGGCCACCAGCGAGCCAGGCCGAGTCGTCACCAACGGCATGAGCCAGTATTCGCGTAACGAGCGCAACGCCAACTCCGGCATCGTCGTCGGCATCGATCCCGAGCGCGACTACCCGGGTGGCCCGCTGGCCGGTATCGAACTGCAGGAGCGCCTGGAGGCGCACGCCTATGTAATGGGCGGTAGCAACTACCAGGCCCCAGCGCAACTGGTGGGCGACTTTGTCGCCGGCCGCCCCTCCACCGCTCTGGGCAGCGTCGAGCCGTCCTACAAGCCGGGCGTGACCTTGGGCGACCTGGCGCCGAGCCTGCCGGACTTCGCCATCGAGGCGATCCGTGAGGCACTGCCAGCGTTCGACCGACAGATCAAGGGCTATAACCTGCATGATGCGGTGTTGACCGGGATCGAGACGCGCACCTCGTCGCCACTGCGGATTACCCGGGGTGAGGATTACCAGAGCCTGAACCTCAAGGGGCTGTTCCCGGCGGGTGAAGGGGCCGGGTATGCGGGCGGGATCCTGTCAGCCGGTGTGGATGGCATTCGCATCGCCGAGGCGGTGGCGCGGGATATGCTCGGCCTCTGATTCTTTATCGAATGACAGGGCCTCTTCGCGGGTGACCCCGCTCCTGCACGGAACAGTGGTCTCCCCGCAGGGGCGGATTTCCCCAAGGCCTGCTGGCAACAACATATAACAAAAACGAATATGGTTTTTGTTTTAAGGAACATCGTCACAGGCTAGGGTGTACGCCCGTACCCTTCGTAAACTGCTCATGGAGGGCCTATAGCCCGTGCGTAGCCTGCTTACCCGTTTCTTCCAACTGGAAGCCGCCAGCGGCCTGCTGCTGATCGCTGCCGCCGTTCTGGCCCTGGTCATCAACAACTCGCCACTGTCCTACCTGTACAGCGGCTTGCTCGACGTACCCGTCGCCGTCCAGATCGGCGCGCTGAACATCGCCAAGCCATTGCTGCTGTGGATCAACGACGGCCTGATGGCCCTGTTCTTCCTGCTCATCGGCCTGGAAGTCAAACGCGAGGTGGTCGACGGCCACCTGTCCAAGCCCTCACAAGTGATCCTGCCTGCCACCGCAGCCGTGGGCGGCATGGTGGTGCCAGCGCTGATCTACTGGTTCATCAACCGTGACAACCCCGCAGCCGTGGCCGGCTGGGCAATCCCTACCGCCACCGACATCGCCTTCGCCCTCGGTGTCCTGGCCCTGCTCGGCAAGCGCGTACCGGTGTCACTGAAGTTGTTCCTGATGACCCTGGCGATCATCGACGACCTGGGTGCAATCATTGTGATCGCCCTGTTCTACTCCGGCACCCTGTCGAGTGTGTCACTGCTACTGGCAGCGGCCTGTCTGGTGGTGCTGGTGGCGATGAACCGGCTTGGCGTGGTCAAGCTTGGACCCTACATGATCGTTGGCCTGATCCTGTGGGTCTGCGTACTCAAGAGTGGTGTGCATGCCACCTTGGCCGGTGTCGCCCTGGCCTTTTGCATTCCGCTGCGTACACGCCATGCTGAATCGTCGCCTCTGCTGGCGCTGGAACACGCCCTGCACCCTTGGGTGGCCTATGCCATCCTGCCACTTTTCGCCTTCGCCAATGCCGGCGTTTCACTGACAGGCATGACCGTAGATAGCTTCACCCACCCAGTGCCGATGGGCATCACGGTCGGCCTGTTGCTGGGCAAGACCGTGGGGGTTTTCGGCCTGACCTGGGTGGCGGTCAAGCTGCGCCTGGCCTCGCTGCCTGCAGGTGCTGGTTGGGGGCAAATACTGGGGGTGGCGATACTCTGTGGCATTGGCTTCACCATGAGCCTGTTCGTAGGCTCGCTCGCCTTCGCCCCGGGTAGCAGTGATTACGCGGGCATGGACCGCATGGGTATTCTGACTGGCTCGTTCTTTGCCGCAGTGATCGGCTACGCCGTCACCGCGATGGCCAGCCGCAAAACCAGCGTTGCCTGACTTGACTGAAGCATAAGAAAAACCCCGACTGGCAGCAGCCATGTCGGGGTTTTTATTACTGCACTACGGTCAGTGCGAAACGCGACTGGTACCGTCTACAGTCATGATGCGCACTCGGTCGCCAACACGGAAGATTTCGTTCTCCTGCACGGCCTGCACATAGGCGCGCATGCTGCCATCATCTTCACGAACGGTAATTTCGACACCTTGGGTACGAGTCAGGCCTTCTTCTGCTGCGGAACCCGCCAAGCCACCGGCCACGGCACCGATCACGGCAGCCACGATGCTGCCACGGCCACCGCCCACGGCGCTGCCGGCTACACCGCCCACGATGGCACCAGCACCGCCGCCAATCGGGGTCTTGGTGCCCTCGATCTTGACCGGACGCAGGGATTCGATGGTGCCCATACGCACGGTTTGCACGCGGCGGGCTTCGTCACGGGAGTAGCTGTCACCGGTCAGGCTCGAGGCACAGCCCCCCAGCAGCAGCGACATGGTGGTAAAGGTCGCCACCAGCAAAGCGGATTTACGCATGGGTAAAGTCTCCATAAGTCAGGTGCTCATTAGACGCTGCACATTGACGGCTGTCACGGTACAAACGTAATAAAATTGTTTTCATTCAGCCGGGGTACAGCCTGCCGGGCTGTGTCGAAGGCCTTTCAAGTGAGACCAAGAATAGCCATGGATTACTTCATCGTCGTGGTCACCACCGTTACGGGACTGTATTTTCACTGGTGGCTGTATGTGCGCATGCGCCGCTGGATGGACCGTGACCTGGCCTTGTCGCTGGCAGGGGCTGATCCTGAAAAACGCGCGTTCATGCTTGAAAGGTTGGCGCAGGCGCGGCAGGAGAAGGTAGGGCGTAAGCAACTACCGGGGTGGTTGGAGCGCGAGGCGGCGGGATATCCGGGGTAACTTGATCGATGGCTGGGGCCGCTTGGCAGCCCCAGTTACTCAGGGTGCCAGCCGCTCTCGCAGCCACTGCCCATCCACCAGCCGATAGTTCAACCGGTCATGCAGGCGGCTTGCGCGCCCCTGCCAGAACTCGATGCGCTCGGGCAACAAACGGTATCCCCCCCAATGCTCAGGGCAATGCGGCTGGGTGTCGGAGAAACGCGCTTCAGTGGCCTTTACCAGGCCCTCCAGTTCCTCACGCCCGGCAATCACGCGGCTCTGTGGCGAGGCCCAGGCCCCCAGACGGCTGCCCAGCGGGCGGACCTGGTAGTAGGCATCCGACTCCTGCGCCGTAACCTTCTGCACCCGACCTTCAATGCGTACCTGACGTTCCAGCGCCGGCCAGAAGAAGGTCATGGCCGCAAAGGGGTTGGCTTGCAGTTGCTGGCCTTTGGCGCTGTCGTAGTTGGTGAAGAAAGTGAACCCCTGCTCGTCGAGCCCCTTCAACAGCAATACACGGCAATGCGGGCGACCTTCGCCGTCCACGGTGGCCAAGGTCATGGCGTTGGCTTCCACCGGTACCTGCTCGGTTTTCACCGCATCGGCGAACCACTGGTGGAACAGGGCAAACGGCTCCCCCGGTGCCTGGGCTTCGGTCAGTCCATCACGGGTGTAGTCGCGGCGCATATCGGCCAGGGATTGGGTCATGACTGCGGTTCCTTGACGATCAGTTGGTCTTCGCAGGGCTGTTGGCAGCTACTTTCTTGTCAACGGCAGCTTTCTTGGCAGCAGGCTTGGCTGGCGCAGCTTTTTTCTTGGCTGCAGTCTTCGCAGGTGTTTTGGCCTTGGCTACAGGTTTCTTCGCCGCAGCCTTGGCGACCGGCTTGCTGCCAGCAGCCTTGGCATCCTGCACGGCCACCATCGAGGCCGGGGCGGGTGCCGGGGCGGCCTGCTGGTATTTGGCCAGGAGTGCAACCATGGTGTTCTGCGGGGTCAGCAACATTTCCACGCGGCGGTTCAGGGAGCGCCCCTCGGCGCTGTCGTTGGCAGCGCGCGGCATCATCGAGCCCATACCCTTGAGGGTCAGGCGGTCACGCTGCAGGCCGCTGAGGCGGAAGATGGCCGATACCGAAGCGGCGCGCTCCAGGCTGAGCTTCTGGTTGGCAACGGCGGCACCGCTGCTGTCGGCATGGCCCAGCACCAGCACGGCAGTCTTGGGGTCGCCTTCGACAGTCTTGGCGACGCGGGTGATCGGGCCCAGGGACAGGGGCAGCAGCATGTTCGGGCGATCACGATTGTATGAGCTGTCTACCGGCAGGGTTACCGCCAGCACATTGTCGCGACGCTCCAGCTCCAGCTTGCTGTCCTTGATCGCTTCACGCAGCTTGGGCTCGTATTCGTCCAGCCAGGCCTGGGTAGCCTTCTGATCAATCTTCGGCACCACCGGCCCCTTGGCTTGCTCGTCGTCACCGCCAAACGGCCACCACCAGCGGCTGGCGCTTTCGGATTTGGCATCGGCTTTGGCCACGGTTTCAGTAACGGCTGACTTCACTTCCTGCTCGGCAACCTTTTCCGAACCGAAAGGCCACCAGCTGGAACCACCTACCTTGGAGCCATCCGGGGAGTGGCTGGCGCAGCCGGTAACGGCGGTCAGGCACAGGGCGAGTGCTAAGGTTTTATGTGAAGACATCAGCGATACACCATGAAATAGAAAGATATTTTGCCCAGGGACTTCAGGCCTTGGCATTGAGGATAGTCAAAGGGGTGTGGCAATACCCGCATTACCCGATCAAAGGCAAGTGGCAAGAACGCGCACCAGTTTCTGGGCCCGTGGGTCCATCAGCACATAAGGGCCTAGGGTATTGACCACAAAACCGAAGGCCACATCGTGCTCCGGGTCGGCAAAACCGACCGAGCCACCGGCACCGGGGTGGCCAAAGGCGCGGGCGCCAAGACCAAAGGTGGCATTCGCCACATCGGGCTGGTCGAGCATGCAGCCCAGGCCGAAACGGGTCTGAGTGAGCAAGGTACGATCCTGGCCGAGGCTATGCTCGCGGGTCAGCTCATCGAGCAGTTCGGATTCAAGCAGGCTGCCGTCCAGCAGCCCGGCATAGAACCCCGCCAGGCTGCGTGCGTTGCCATGGCCATTGGCCGCTGGCTGCTGCATGCGTCGCCATTCCGGTTTGTTGGTGCTGGTCAGTATCGCGGGCGGGTTGGTAAAGGCGCGGGTCGACAGTGCCTCAGGCTCGCGCATGGTCACCTGCAGCAAGCGTTGCGCTGCGGCATCTCCAGCGTTGCCCTTGCCACGGGCAATATGCGCCACGCGGTGGAACTCTTCGTCGGCCAGGCCAACATGGAAATCCAGCCCCAACGGGCGGGCGGTACGGGCCACGATCGAGTCGCCAGGGCCACGGCCGTCGGCACGGCGGATCAGCTCGCCGATCAGCCAGCCATAGGTGATGGCGGCATAGCCGTGTTCTGTGCCTGGCGTCCACCACGGAGTCTCGGCGGCCAGGGCATCGACCATGACCTGCCAGTCATACAAAGCTTCGGCCGGCAGCAGCTCACGAATGGCCGGCAAGCCGGCACGGTGGCTGAGCAACTGGCGCAAAGTGATCGACTGCTTACCCGCCTGGGCAAACTCGGGCCAGTAGTTGGCCACCGGGGTATCGAGGGCCAGCTTGCCCTCGCCGACCAGTTGCAGGGCGGTAACGGCCGCGAAGGTCTTGGTGCAAGAGAACAAGTTGGCGATGGTATCACTGTGCCAAGCCTGCTGGCCGTCCTTGTCGGCACAGCCGGCCCACAGGTCAACGACGGTTTCGCCACCCACCTGGATGCACAGCGCGGCGCCACGCTCCTGGGGATCATCGAACAGCGCGGCAAAGGCTTCGCGCACGGCTTCGAACTTCAGCTCATAGTGACCCTGGATCTGCACCCGCTGCTCTCCGTACGACCATATCCAAAAAGGTGTGCATTGTTTCAGTAGTTGGGCGTTTTGCAAACTGGCTTGGACCAAGTGGTCGCGACACAAAGCCACTCCCACGTAAGATGACTGCACCAGCCTGACTTCAGGGGGCCGGTCTTTCCAGCTCGGCACGCAGCTGGCTCATGGTGTGCAGGTTACTTTTGCGCACGGCATCGACAAACCCTGGATAGGGCATGTCGGTAATCGCCACCAGCCCGAGGTGGCCGTTCTCACCATCGAGCAGGCGACCGCTGGCCGGTTGGTCGAGGTACTGGAACCAGTGCGCGCCAACGATCATCGGCTGCGCCAGGGCCGCCTTGAGGAAGTTTGCGTAGGCCGGGCCGCGATCCTCTTCCCGCGCCAGCTCCAATGGCCCCGGCCAGAACGGCCCGCGATCACGCGAGCCGAACTGGAACTCGGACACGAGCACCGGCTTGTCCAGCTCCGCCAGGCGGGCAAAGTCGTAGCCGTCCTGTGGCTTGAGGGTATAGAAGTTGAAGCTCAGTACATCGCAAAACTCGGCACAGGCCTTGACCGCCTCCGGTGTACTGACCGCATAGCGACCACCCAGGAGCATGTGATTGGGCGCATGCCACTTCAACGAATCGGAAATGGTCTTGAAGTAGGTCTCGGCAAATACCCGCTGGAAGTGTTGGTAGTCACGCTCGATTTCCGGGTGCTCCGGGTTAGGCAACGGCGCCTCGAAGCCAGGATCCTCCATTAGCTCCCAGGCGGTCAGTTCGATCCCCCAGGCCTTGGACAACCCCTCCTGGTTGCGATACTTGTCGCGCAGCTGCTTGAGAAACGCGCGTTTGGCTGGCACGTCGGTGGTCAGGCGCAAGGTACCGTAGGCCAGGCCATAACGGGCCTGGGGATCGCTTCCGGGGGCAGCCCAGGCCAGTTCGTTGTCCGCGAAGTAGCCGATCAACCAAGGGTCGTCGCGGTGATCGCGAGCGGCGATGGCCACCGCACGTTCGGTGGCCATGGCAAATCGCGGGTCGAACGGGTCGGGCATACGCCCCCACCAATCCATGCCAGTGCTGATGCTGGCATAGTCGCCCACGATCGACAGCGGCAAGGTATACGGCATGCGTCTGGCCTGGCCAAGGGCCGGCTCGCTCCAGTTGCCAACGGTGTTGAACCCCCAGGCCAGAAGCCGGTCAAGCGCGTGCGCCTGCCAGCGGTCGGCATCCAGCACCGGCAGTGCGCAGTTGGCTGGCTGGCCCTCCACTGCGGGCGGACAGGGTTTGCCATAAGTACGCTGCAGGTTGGCGGCGTAGAAGTCGAACCAACGCCCCTGCTTGAAATTGCGCCCCTGCGACGAGGCATTGCCATCGTCGTTGTTGCTTTCGCCATAGAACCCGGCCAGTGCATCGCCCTCGGCGGGCAGGGCCTTGAACATGCCTTCGCGCCCGGCGACATACGTACGCCCACCGTCTGCCGCCACGGCGTTCACCCCCAGCGAATAGAACGGGTGCCCATCCGGCGTTATCAGGTACCAGCGGCCATCACGCTTTTCCGTGCGAAAGAAGCCCTTGGCTGCAAAGGCCGGCCCGCCCACCAGGCCACCGTAAGCGTCCAGCTGCTGCTTGCTGCGCTCCGCCAACCAACCCTTGAGCTGTTGCTGTTCACGGGTATCGGCCGCCTTGAGCTGCTCGTCACTGGATACCTTCTCGGGCCAGTTCCCGCGAGTCGACTGGCCATAGGCATCAATCAGCTCGTGATAGGCCGCCCTGTACGCCTGGTCGTCATCCTGGATACCGACACGCTCGATCAACAGGCTCTGCGCCACCTTGGGGCTGGGGATGCTCAGGCTGACCGAGGTCACCTGCTTGAGGTCGACTGCACCGGCACTGCTGGTCAAAAGGAGGCGCTGACCACCGTGGGTCCACGGCATCGGCGGGCCGGCGCGCATGCCCTGGTCCAGCGGCGAACTGGCTGTCAGCGGCACCATCACCGTTTGCGCGGGGCCTGCGGGCAGGTCGATACGGCTGGCCAAGGTGCTGCCATCGCTGCCTTGCACCGTGACATCCACGGTCAATGCCCAATCCATGGCACTTTGCAGGCGCAAGGTCAGGAACTGCCCGGCGGACCAGTCCCACACCCCGCTCTGCGGGCTCAGGCACAGGGTGGGCTGCTGCGCCGGGTTGAACACCACACGCCGCAACACCTCGCCCTCGGCCGTTTGTTCCGCGTTGTACTGCGGCATGCCGGCATTCACGGTCGCCACATTGACCACCGAGGCCGGGCGCACGAAGCTGAACAGCGTTTGCTGCTCGGCCAGCAAGGGCGAACTGCACAACAAGGCGAAGACGGCGGGCACGGTACGGCGGATCATAAGGCGAGGGCTCTCCTTCAGGGCCCTGATGGGCCCAAGGCTGAGTAATGGACAATGCGCCGGCGCAAGTGCTCGGCGGTCAGGAAATTTCCCGCCGGAACGGCGGCAGCGCATTGAGAATAGCCTTGCCGTAGCGCTGGGTGACCAAGCGCCGGTCAAGCAAGGTGATAACGCCGCGATCCTGCTCGGTACGCAGGAGGCGACCGCAGGCCTGGATCAGCTTCAACGAGGCGTCGGGCACGGCAATTTCCATGAACGGGTTGCCGCCACGTGCCTCGATCCACTCGGCCAGCGCAGCTTCGACCGGGTCATCGGGCACAGCGAAGGGAATCTTGGCGATGACCACGTGTTCGCAATACGCACCCGGCAGGTCGACGCCTTCGGCAAAGCTGGCCAAGCCAAACAGCACGCTGTGCTGGCCATCGTCGACCCGCGCCTTGTGCTTGTTCAGGGTTTCCTGCTTTGAAAGGTTACCCTGGATGAGCACCAGCTTGCGCCAGTCACGGTCCAGACCGTCAAACACATCCTGCATCTGCTTGCGTGACGAGAACAACACCAGCGCGCCACGGGCATCTTCGACAATGTTCGGTAGCTCGCGGATGATCGCCGCGGTGTGCGCTGCCGCATCGCGCGGGTCGGCCTGCAGGTCGGGGACCCGCAGAAGGCCGGCATCGCCATGCACAAACGGGCTGGGCACCACGCAGGTGACTGCGTCGCGCGGCAACCCCGAACGCATGCGGAAACGGTCGAATTTGCCCAGCGCGGTCAATGTCGCCGAAGTTACCAGCGCACCGTGGGCCACGCTCCACAGGCTGCGCCGCAGCATTTCTGCGGCGAGGATGGGGCTGGCGTTGACTTCGATGTCGAACAGCGCGCCACTCTCGGCCAACGTCAGCCAGCGCGCCATGGGGGGGCTGTCTTCCGGGTCTTCGGCGGTGAAGGCTGTCCACAGCTCCCAGTTGCCTTGAGCACGGGTGACCAGGCTGCCGAACAACGGATACCACTCTTCGGCCTGGTGGCTGGCGATGCCGATGTTGACCTCGCCGTCCATGCCTTCCTTGAGCAGGTCAGCCAGACGGGTGAGCAGATCGTTGAGGCGGGCAAAGCCCTTTTTCAGTTCGATGCCCACTTCGCGAATCTGCTCCGGCACCACCCCTCCCTCGAAACGGTAACGCGGGCGCTCACGGCCTTCGGTGTCCTCGCTGGGACGGAAGTCGGCCACCTGTTCACAAAGGGTGAACATGAACTGCTGCTGGGTGCGTACTTCTCGTGCCAGCTCCGGCACCTGCTCGATGTACTTGCCCAGGTCGCCGGGCAGCGGATGCTGGGCCAGCAGCTTGGTCAGGTTCTTGGCGGTCTGCTCCAACCAGTCGGCGGTAGAGCGCAGCCGCGAGTAATGGGCGAAATGGCCGATGGCCTTGTCTGGCAGATGATGGCCTTCGTCGAACACGTACATGGTATCGCGCGGATCGGGTAGTACCGCGCCGCCACCCAGGGCCAGGTCGGCCAGGACCATATCGTGGTTGGTGACGATCACGTCGACCTTGCCCATGCCTTCGCGGGCCTTGTAGAACACGCACTGCTGGAAGTTGGGGCAGTGGCGGCCGGTGCACTGGCTGTGGTCGGTGGTCAGGCGTGCCCAGTCCTGGTCCTCCAGGGCCTCGGACCAGCTGTCACGGTCACCGTCCCAGCGGTTGCCGGCAAGCTTCTCGATCATGCTGTTGAACAACTTCTGGCTGCGCTCGTCGACTTCGATACGGAAGCCTTCTTCTTCGAACAGTTGAGCCGTGGCGGACTGGGCGTGGCCTTCCTGCAGCAGGATGTCGAGCTTGGACAGGCACAGATAGCGGCCACGGCCCTTGGCCAGGGCAAAGCTGAAGTTGAGGCCGCTGCTGCGCATCAGGTCGGGCAGGTCCTTGAAGACGATCTGCTCCTGCAGGGCCACGGTGGCCGTGGCGATCACCAGGCGTTTGCCCGCGGCCTTGGCAGCCGGGATGGCAGCCAGGCTGTAGGCTACCGTCTTGCCGGTACCGGTGCCCGCTTCCACGGCCACCACCGCAGGCTCGCCAGCGCGGCGGCCTTCATCGTCGCAGGCAATGTCGCCAAGTACCTTGGCCACTTCGGCGATCATCAGGCGCTGGCCATAGCGCGGTTTGAGGCTCTTGGCTTCGAGAAAACGCGAATAGGCGCCCTGGATAGTGGCTTTGAGTTCGTTGCTGATCATGGTCTGCAGGCGCCCGGAGGGCTGGATATATTTTCAGTGTTTCGCATGGGGCGGCTATCATACCCCGCTATTGCCCTTTCTGCCGCATGGAGATCCGAATGCTCGCCTTTGCCCTGCCCTACACATTGCATGTTCTGGCCGCCCTGGTATGGGTCGGCGGCATGTTCTTCGCCTGGCTGGTGCTGCGCCCGGCAATGGTTGCAGCCCTGGAAGGGCCTGCCCGCCTGCGCTTGTGGGTGGAAGTTTTCCGACGCTTCTTCGGCTGGGTCTGGCTGGCGGTGGCGATTTTGGCGATAAGTGGTATCGGCATGTTGCACATGCGCTTCAGCGGTTTCGAGACAGCACCCAGGTACGTACACGTGATGATCGGTGGCGGGATCGCCATGCTTGCCTTGTTCATGCGCATTCAGGCGTTGCTGCTGCCGGAATTGAAGGCAGCAGTGCAGGCCGAGGACTGGCCGACGGGGGCGGCGGTACTGGGGCGCATTCGGCGGATGGTGGGGGTCAATCTGCTGCTGGGGCTGGCCGTGGTTGCGGTGGCCAGTTCGCGGCTGGTGATCTGACAGGTTCTGCGCGCAACCAGTAGCGAAACCGGTGCCACGGTGGATGTCACCGGCGTTGCCGGTGTTCGCGGGCAAGCCCCACAAGGGATCGCGGTGAGAATCACAGCCACTGCAGCTCACTTCACCCGCGGCGCCTCGCGCACACGGGGAATGGACATGACATGGAAGATCCCCGTCAACAGGATTTGCAACCGGTCAAACCAACGGTGACTGCGCCCGCGCAGGCTGCGATTGAAGAACAGCACTTCAAGCAAGTGCAGACCCAACAAGACGATGCCTGCGGCATTGATCAGCAGATTGAAGGGCAAAGGTTGTGGCATCAGCTGATTGAACAACAACACCCCCCAGAAAGCGACCGTCAGGACCTTGCCCAGACCCAGGATGAACTTCATACCCGTCCCTATAGATTGTTGTCATGTCGAGGCGACCCGATCGAGCAAACCGTGCGAACGACATTGACGGTAATGCCAAGGCAGGCGCCTGCACCACTCAGTTGAAGTGCAGCTCCACCCGTCGGTTGCGCGCGCGGCCCTCCTCGGTTTCGTTGTCGGTCACCGGCTCGCTTTCCCCGCGGCCCTGGCTGGTGACCTTGCCCATCTCCAGGCCCTGACCAATCAGGTACTCGGCGACGCTGCTGGCGCGGCGTTCGGAAAGTGCCTGGTTGTAGCTGTCGGAGCCCACACTGTCGGTATGCCCGATCACACGGACCTTGGCCACCGTCGGTGAGTTGAGTTTCGCCACCAGGCCTTGCAGGCGTTGCTGGGCCGCCGGCGTCAGTTCGGCGGAGTCGAAGGCGAACATCACCGCGCCGTTGTCATCGAGGGTGATCACCTCTGGCGAGGGTTCGGGAGCACTGGCAGGTGGCGCTGCCGGGTACTGTCTGAGTGGGCAACCCATGTGGTCGACCGCCGTGTTGGCTGGGGTCTCGGGGCAGTGATCACGTCGATCGAAAATGCCGTCACCGTCTTCGTCACCGTCCTGGGCATAACAAATCAGCCCCCCGGCGATGGCGCCCAGGGCACCACCACCGGCAGCCCAGGAAGAACTCTCGATGGCGCCAAGGCCACCACCGACCAAGCCGCCCAGCAGGCTGCAGATGGGCCAGGTCCTTTGATTGAGGGGCGCACTGCCATCGCTGTGCGTAGCGCAGCCCGCGAGCAGGCTGGCAGCCACCAACAGCGGCAATGCCGCCTTCGACGTCACACTCATGCTGAATGCTCCTGTGTCATTGGCCACAAACGGCCGGGCGGCATGAAGATGCGCCCGTGCCACTGCTCAAGGCACGAGCGCACGCCGTCTTACCGCTGGATCTTGATCTCGGTACGACGGTTCATGGCACGCCCTTCGGCTGTGGCATTGTCTGCCACCGGCTGGGTCTCACCCGCGCCGACCACCGAAACGAAGCTGCTGCGCGCTACACCGCTGTCGACCAGATAATCGGTCACCGAATGGGCACGTCGCTCGGACAGCTTCTGGTTGTAGCTGTCGGAACCGACGCTGTCGGTATGGCCGCTGACGCTAAGGCGGGCAGATGGCGCTTCCTGCTTCAGACGCGTAGCAATGGTATTGAGGCGCTCTTTGTCACTGGCAGTCAGGCGCGCAGAGTCGAACTCGAAGTGCACATCACGGATGACAATGACTTCTTCCTTCTGCACCACCACTTCTTCGACCACCGCGACCGGCTCAGGCGGGCATCCGTTGGCATCGACCTGCACACCACGCGGGGTGCCAGGGCATTTGTCACGGCTGTCGGGCACGCCGTCGCCATCCTCGTCGCCATCGCCGTGGGCCCAGCAATAGCCCGCCGCCAGGCCACCGCCCAGCAACGCACCCCAGCCAGCCCAGCTGGAACTTTCGATGGCGCCCAAGGCGGCGCCGCCTACACCCCCGACGGCGGCACATTTCGGCCAGTCGGTTTTTTGCAAACCTGCACAACCAGTCAACACACTGGTGAGCAGTACCAGGGGTATCGCTGTGCGTACTATGCTCATTTCATTGCTTCTCCTAGGGGGAATCGGCATAAGACCGATCTCTGGGAGTAAAGACCGCTCATCCCAACCCTGCCAGCAATAAGCTACGTCACGGCCACATGCCTCTTTGCCCACACGCCGCAGCCCGCTAGTCTTGGACGACTAGAACGAGGAATGGCAATGACCGAAGGTTTTTCCAAACGCACCCCGCAACAGGCCCTGGCAGCCCTGCTCGAGCGTTTCACTCCGCAACGCCTGCTGCTGGTAGGTACGCGCTTTCCGGCGCTGGACGCCTTCGCCCAGGCGCACCCCCAGGTGACCATCGACATCGCCGCCCCAGGCCCGCTGCCGGCCGAACTGGCCGCCCAGCGCTTTGACCTGGCGGTACTGGTGGACTGCCTGGAGCACTTGCCCAAGCGCACCGGCCTGGAGCTGCTCGGCGGCATTCGCAACCTCAACGCCAGCCGGGTTGCAGTGCTGGCCGACCTGGCCGCCTGCGGCTGGCAGGACACCGACTTCTTCGCCCTGGCCTTGTCGGCCAGCGAGAAATTCCGCCGTGACCAACAGGTTTTGAGCCTGTTCACCTATGATCTACATGACTATAAGCAGGTACCGGACTGGCTCAACGCCAGGTTCTGGGCCAACCCTGAAAACTTCGGCAAGTACTGGTGGTGATGATGAGTGTCTCGGTCTGCCCTTGTGGCAGTGGCAACCTGCTTGACGCCTGCTGCGGGCATTACCATGCCGGTACCCCGGCACCGGATGCCCAGGCCCTGATGCGCTCACGCTACAGTGCGTACGTGCTGGGCCTGGTCGACTACCTGGTAGCCACCACCCTACCGGTTCAGCAAGCCGACCTGGACCGTGCTGCCATCGCCGACTGGAGTGCACAGAGCACCTGGCTGGGCCTGGAGGTGGAAAGCGCAGAAGTGCTGGGCGGCCAGCCGGAACACGGCTTCGTCACCTTTACCGCGCGTTGGCACGACCAAGAGGGCGATCATCAGCACCGTGAACGCTCGGCCTTCGTCCAGCATGCCGGTCGTTGGTACTTCATCGACCCAACGGTCGGGCTGAAGGCCGGGCGCAACGACCCCTGTCCCTGCGCCAGCGGGCACAAATTCAAGAAATGCTGCGCCAGCTACGTAGGGAACTGAACATGATCAAGCGCACCCGTCTGCTACTGCTCGGTGCGCTGCTGGCATGGCTGACGGGTTGTGCCAGCTGGGGCGAGGACTGGCGCGAGCCCGAAGTGCATCTGGTCGAGGTCGAAACAGTCAAGGCCAGGTTGCTGGAACAGGAGTTCGTGTTGCACCTGCGGGTCGACAACCCCAATGACAGCCGCCTGTTCATTCGCAACGTGTCGTATGCAATACGCCTCAATGACCTGCTACTGGTGCAGGATCAAGCCAGCGTATGGCGCAGCGTGGGCGGGCATGCACGGCGCACGTTCAAGATCACCGCACGAACCAACCTGTGGCAGCACCTGAAGCCACTGGCCAAACTGCTGAAAAGCAAGCAGCCGCTGCATTACACCCTGCAGGGCGAACTGGCGACCGGGTTGCTCATCCATCGGGACCTGCACATATCACGCAGTGGTGAGATAATCTCCGGCGATCACATACCGGAGTAACCCTGCAATGTCCCAACAGCCTCACGTTCATGGCCCTGACTGCAACCATGACCATGATCACCACCACGATCACGGCCATGTACACGGCCCGCACTGCAACCACGGCCATCAGGAGCCGGTACGCAACGCCCTGAAGGACGTTGGCCGTAACGACCCGTGCCCGTGCGGTAGCGAGAAAAAGTACAAGAAGTGCCACGGCGCCTGATCGACTGACTCGATAAAAAACTGAGAGATTGCGCGAACACTGTGGGGAGCGGGCGCGCCCGCGAACACGGGCGAAGCCCGTGCCATCCACCGCGTCACCTGCTTCGCGGGCTTGCCCGCTCCCACAGGTACCGTGCCAGCCTCTGAATCATGAGCCTGGCACAGGTAGGCTACGCGGCCTTTCGCCGGTTAGCCCCCAGCAGGTCCTGGTACCAGAGGCCGGCATCATAGGCGATGGTCACCAGGGTGGTCTCGACATACTGCGGGTGCTGGGCCATGCGCTGGGCAACCGCCAGGCAGGCAGCGGCTGTATTACCGACGAAAATGCCACTCTGCATGTAGAACCAGCGCTGTGCGGCCAGCATTTCTGCATGGTGCACCTGGGCCCGCTCGTCCACCAGCGACCAGTCCATGAACGGCGGGCAAACGCCCACGGCCATGCCTTCAAAACGATGATCGGCGAACACGCCGGCCCTCGAGTCACAGCCATTGGGATCGACCAGCACCGTCGACACCTCGAAGCCATGGTCCTTCAGCCCCAGGGTGATACCCGTGAAACTGGCGCCAGTACCCGCACAGCCCACGAACAGGATCTGCCTCCCCGCCCCGGCGTTGGTCAGTTGCATGGCCAGTTCGCTGGCGGTCTGATAGCGGTGGGCCTCGATGCCTACCGGGTTGTTGAACTGGTCGGTGTAGAAGTATGACTTGCCCAGCGCGGCCTGGTTATCCAGGTGATGCATCACCACGTCCTTGGGTGTGGCACCGGCCATCAGCATTTCCTTGCCGATCAGTCGGGCACCGAAACACTCCAGCAGATCCCGCTTGGTCTGGCTGAAACTCAGCCCGACCGCCAGCTCTACGGCGACCTGGTATTTGTGGCAAGCCGCCAGCAAGCCAAAGCCGAAACTGCCACCGGTCTTTTCGATGACGGTCGTCACCCCGGGAATGATGTCACCCTTGCGCACGGCATGTTCGACGATCTGCCGCGCCGCCCGGTATTTGTGGCTACCGCCCGGGTTGTTCATTTCCAGTTTGGTGTAGATGCGATCGCTGACACTGATGAGCTCGCTCATTTGCGGCTACCTTCCATTGAAGTATGCAGACCGGCCTTGTTCTGCAGCAAGCCGGCAGTGGCAACCAGCAACCCCATGCAGAGGACCATGCAGATGGCATTGGTACCGTCCCAGCCAACCGAGCTCAGCAACAGCGAAGGGCTGAATGCGCCGAGGGTGGCAAAAACGGCAATGGCCAGGTCGTTCTTGCCCTGCATCTGCATCGCGGCCGGGCTGTTCTGCAGTGACTGGGCCAGCAACGCACCTCCGCCTACATAAGTGAGGTTCCAGCCCAGTCCAAGGGCAATCAGTGCCAGGGTCATCATGGCGTAGCTGTGCGACCAGATATTCATCGCCGAGCAACCGATCAACAGGGCCAGGCCCGCGCAAATGGTGGTCTTGATACCCAGTCGCTGGATGATGGCGCCGGTGAAGAACGACGGGGCAAACATGGCGATCACATGCCACTGGATCGCCAGTCGGACGTCAGTGAAGTCCTCGTGCATGTGTTTCATGTGCATCGAAGCCTGGATCATCAGCAGGTTCATGATCCCGTAGCCCAGCGCAGCGACAGCCATTGCCACAACCACGCTCGGGCCTGCCGGCTCGGCGCGGGTGCTTGCCGGCTGTGTTGCGCTGTTGATCGCGCTGGCCGTACCCGCATCATTGGGCAGGCACAGGGCAATCAACAACGACAGCAGCGCCAGGCCGACAAACGCGGCATAACACAACGAAAACAGTGGGAAGCCACCAACATCACGCAGCCACTCGGTAAGCGTTGGCCCGACGACAGCCGCGATGACCCCGCCAGCCACGACCAGCGAAAGCGCCTTGGGCTTCAAGGCCTGGGAAAGATTGTCGGTTGCCGCGAACCGGTTGAAGTTGGCGAACGCGATGTACACACCCAATGCTGAGTGGCTGAGGACCAGCGTTGGAAAATGCTGGTGCTCCACCGCCAGAAAGCCGCTTACGCCAGACAGCGCCAGGGGAATCGCGCCCAGCATGAACGCCTTTTTACGGCCGATGCGGCTCATCAGCCTGGAGACCGGATAGGTTGCCAACATCAGGCAAAGAAACTGGAACCCGTACGGCACCGTGGACCATGCGGCGTCAGGCGCCAACGAGGCCCCGACAATGGCGGCCATCGTCACCGACATCACGGCAGTCGTCAGGTTGATCGACTGTGCGGTGAAATACAGGTACGTGCGCCGCGGTAACGTGCTGTTCATAATGCGTGCTCGTGATAAGGGGACAGGTCGATTTCGGCCTCGGGGAACACGCAGATCAGCCGTTCCTTGCCTTTACCCAGGCGTTTGCGCTTGACGCCAAGGCGCCCGATGCGCCGAGGCGAATCGAGGTGCGTGCCACCGCACGGGATTTCGATCCCGTTGTAGGTCCACAAACGCGCGTCCTCCAGGCCTTGAACCGCGTAGTGCTCGATGGGCGCATCGCAGCCGATCAGTTCATTCGCCCGTCGTTCTATTTCAAGTACGTCTTCAGCCGTGAACGCGTCCTCGACCAGGAAGTCGAAACGTGCCGTGTCTTCTTTGATATGGCAGCCGATCGTCCATTGCTTCAGCTCTTCACGCAGCCCGATGGCGGCGGCATACAGGAAGTGGCTGGCACTGTGAGACAACGTCAGCCGTTCGCGCCGTTCAATATCGATAGTGACGCGGGCCGGCATGCCTACGGTGACTTCATCAAGCAAGTGCAAATCATCAGGGTGCAAGCTGTGAATAATGATGCCGCCCAGTTTTCCGCCTTTGAAACCCTCCAGGCGAATAGGGCTACCGTAGAGTTTTTTAACCCAGATGAATCGCACGGTACCCACCGGTAATTCAATCGTGCCGAAGTCCGCTTCCTGGCCGCCACCTTCCGGGTAGGCCACTGTGCTCAACAACTCGATGCCGTCGCTGTGCACGCGTGCTACTTGAGTGTTCGCGCCCGCCAGGTACTGGTCTTTGTAATACAGCTTCTCGGTATTTCGTAAAACTTCATAGTTAAGAGAGTTCATGATTCCAATACCACCTGCAATGATGTTTTAACCTGTACCCGGGCAGCGGCCGGGACGTCTTTGGTAACAATGCAGCCCGGTCCGATAAACGCGCCGTCACCCACATGAATTGCGCCCAGCACACTGGCGAAAGCGCCGATCTGTACCCGGTTACCCAACGTCGGATGCCTGGGGTTCGAGGGGTTGTCACTGATACCGCGGGCGCCCAGGGTCACCCCGCCCAGCACGTAGCAATCGTCACCAATGGTCGACGTTTCACCAATGACGGTGCCCATGCCATGATCGATGATGAAGCGCGCACCGATGCGGCTGCGGAAATGAATCTCCGCCCCCGACAGCATTTTTCCGCGCCGGGAAATCATGGCGGCCAGGCATTGGCCGCCGGCGCCGTAGGTAGCGGCGCTATTGTTGTAGATCCAATGGGCAAGCCGATAATGCAAAACCGCAGAATAAGAGGTGTAGGTTTTTGCAATGAATACCAGGTCGCGGCCGGCAGCCGGATCTTTCATGGCAAATGCCTGCAAATCGGCATGTGCCTGTTCAGTCACACTTTCAATGACCGATGTTTCTTTCAGTGCTTCGAACTCGACGATTGAACAACACTCCAATAACGCCGAGGTCACAAGATTCTTTACAACTTTGAATGACTCCAGTTCGTCAGGGACAGGAAGCCTGGCAATGACGGCTGATTGCATGTCCATAGGGTGCATGGGCTTGATATCCAGTTATCGGGTCTGCACAAACGCTATAAGTGCCGCCTTTGTTGGCAGCCGAAAGTTTCGACACGGGGATAGTGGCATGTGCTGGCCATTTGCAAACGAACAGTCGACAAGCATTTCCGTTAACTGTTAGGCTTTTTTTTCTAACGGTTTCGGACCTGCCATGACCCCCTGCAGCCTTCATCACCTGTTGAAACAACGCCTGGATGCAGGCGAGTGGTTGCCAGGGCAACGCATGCCCTCCATCCGCAAGCTGACGGCGGCAGTCGACTTCAGTTACCACGACGTCGTATCGGCCTATGCCCAGTTGGTCAGCGAAGGTGTGTTGACGGCATCACCCGGCCGTGGCTACTTCGTGGCAAACCGCGCCCGGCAAACCAGCGTGATCCACGAACCCGAGTGCATGGCCGGCGATCCGCTGTTCCGGCTGCTGCAGGGCGGCCAGCACTTCACCAAACTGGGCAGCGGCTGGCTGCCCCCTGCATGGCGCGACACCGAGTTGCTGGCCAAGGCAATTCGGCGCACGGCGCGGTTGGAGCAGAGCTCGCTGGCAGAGTACGGCGACATCCAGGGCTACCTGCCCATGCGCAAACAGCTGTGCGTGCACATGAAACGGCTGACCCGTGTCGAAGCCCGCCCCAACCAGTTGCTGACCACACTGGGTGCCACGCAAGGCCTGGACCTGGTGGCACGGTTGCTGATCAAACCAGGCGACCACGTTTTCGTCGACGAACCGGGTAACGGCAACCTGATCAAGCTGATCCAGCTGGCGGGCGGGCACGTCGTCGGTATTCGGCGGACCCAGGACGGGCCGGACGTGGAAGAAATGAGAAGCCACCTGGCCAGGCACAAGGTCAAGGCGTTTTTCTGCAACAGCACCTTCCACAACCCGACCGGCAGCAACATCAGCCCGCACAACGCCTTCAGCGTCCTGCGCCTGGCGGTGGAGCACGAGTTCTTCGTGGTCGAGGATGATGTGTATGGGGACTTCAGCCCCGCCGTGCGCCAGACCTTTGCCGAGCTGGACAACCTTGACCGGGTTATCTACATCGGCAGCTTCTCCAAGTGCCTGTCGGCATCGCTGCGCGTGGGGTTCATTGCCTGCTCGCAAGACCTGATCGAGCCGCTCACACGCCTTAAACTGCTGACCTGCGTTGCTGTCCCGGCGTTTTGCGAACGCTTCGTCAACACCATATTGTCGGATGGCACCTATGCCCGGCACATGAAGGACGTGCAGCAGCGCCTGATTCGCCAGCAAGTGCAAACCCAACGCTTGCTGCTCGAGCGCGGCTGGCAGTTCGACATTGCACCACAAGGGGGGATGTTCCTCTGGGTCTACCACCCGGACCTGCCCGACCTGCAACCTTTCATGCGTAAACTGGAGCAGCACAAGATCCTGCTGATGCCCGGCTCTGCATTCGCGGTGAGCCGTGACTATCAACGCTACACGCGTATCAATTGCACGCATTTTTCCGACGCCTTGGCTGAGCACTTCGACGTTTGACCCGCGCAATCAAATAAACCGACCTGGGACCTTGCACGGCGCCTGCGCGCTTACTACCTTAGCGCCTTTCCAAACCAGCCTCGCCTTGCAGGAGCCCTTGCCATGGCCGCCCCCGCCTTTCCTCCCTTCCGCCTGCGGTTCGCAACCGCTGCCACCCTGCTCGGCATGCTCGGGCTGGCCGGCTGCCAGATGGGCGGCTACCAGGATAGCGTGCCACCGACCAGCGGCGTGCAGCCGCTCAAGGGCCTGGCGCAGAACGTTTCGGTACGGCGCAATGCCATGGGCGCGCCGCTGATCGAAAGCAGCAGCTTCCATGATGCGCTGTTCAGCCTGGGCTATGTGCACGCCAGCGACCGCATCGAACAGATGGTCGCCATGCGCCTGCTCGCCCAGGGCCGTCTGGCCGAACTGGCCGGCAGCGAAGCGCTGGACATCGACCGCCTCATGCGCGCCGCCAACCTCAAGCAGAGTGCCGCCCAGCAATACGCCGACGCATCGCCACGGCTCAAGCGCTTCTTCGAAGTGTACGCGCGCGGGGTCAACGCCTACCTGTTCCGCTACCGCGACAAGCTGCCAGCAGGCCTGGCCAGCAGTGGCTATCGCCCCGAATACTGGAAGCCTGAAGACTCGGCGCTGATCTTCTGCCTGTACGCGTTCAGCCAGTCGGTCAACCTGCACGAGGAACTCAGCGCCCTGACCCTGGCGCAGAAAGTGGGTAGCGACAAGCTGGCCTGGTTGCTGCCCGGGGCCCCGGACGAGCCGTTGGCCGAAATGGAAGTGGACAAGCTCAGGGGCCTGAACCTCGCCAGCCAGTTGCCGGGGTTGCCCGCCCTGACAGCCGCCAGCCAGAAGCTCGCCGACCTCGACCTGCTCGGTAGCCCGGGGTCGGCCAACCTGGCCCTGGGCCCGCAGCGCAGCCGCAGCGGCAAGAGCCTGCTGGCCAGCGACAGCCGCGCCGGCTGGGCCTTGAGCCCGGTACAAATCAATACCAGCAAGTACCAGGTGGCCGGCCTGTCCTTGCCCGGCCTGCCGATCGTGCTGGCCGGCTACAATGGCAAGCTGGCCTGGAGCAGCAGCGCAGTGATGGCCGACAATCAGGACGTGTTCCTTGAGCAGTTGCGCCGCCAAGGCAATCAGTTGAGCTACCTGGCCGACGGTAAATGGCTGCCGGCCCGCACCCGTATCGAAACCTTCTTTATCCGTGGGCAACGACCACTGCGCGAAGTGATGTACGACACCCGCCACGGCACCCTGCTGGCCCAGCCAGAAAACGCTAGCCTGGGCCTGGCGCTGAACCTGCCACAGTTCAAAGGTGATCGCAGCCTGGATGCGCTGTTCGACCTGACGCGGGCCAAGAACCTGGAGCGAGCCTTCGACAGCACCCGGGAAGTGACCGCTGCTGCCGTCAACTTCGTTTTCGCCGAGCCTGAGCACATCGGCTGGCAAGTCAGTGGCCGCTACCCCAATCGCCGCGAAGGCCAGGGCTTGCTGCCCTCGCCGGGCTGGGACGGGCGTTACGATTGGGACGGCTATGCCGACCCGATGCTGCACCCATACGACCAGGACCCACCCGCGGGCTGGATCGGCCACGCCAACCAGCGCAGCCTGCCGCGCGGCTATGGCATGCAGCTGTCCAGCACCTGGTATTACCCCGAACGTGCCGAACGCCTGGCACAGCTGGCCGGCAACGGCCGCCACGACAGTCGCAGCCTGATGGCCCTGCAGAACGACCAGGTGACCTTGCTGGCCAACAAGCTCAAGCAGATGTTCGACGCCCCCGGCATGGCCCAGCCTCTGAAGCAGGCGATCGACGCCCTCCCCGCTGTGCAGCGCGACAAGGCCCGCAACACACTGGCCCGGATCAAGGCTTTCGATGGCCGCCTGAGCCCGGTGTCGGCAGATGCCGCGCTGTACGCGTTGTTCTTGCAGGAGGTCGCTCGACAGACCTTCCTCGATGACCTTGGCCCGGCGTCCAGCCCGGCCTGGCAGGCGTTCGTCAGCAATGCACGTTTGTCGTTCTCGGCGCAGGCCGATCACCTGCTGGGCCGCGATGACAGCCCTTTCTGGGATGACCGCACCACGCCGCAAAAAGAAGACAAACCCACCATCCTCGCCCGCAGCCTGGCAGGCGCAATGGAGGCCGGTATCGCGCAACTGGGGGCCGACCGACGCACCTGGCAGTGGGGCAAGCTGCACCAGTACCGCTGGCCGGCACCGGCCTACCATGGCCTGGGTGATGCGATCAGCCGTGCGCCGCTTGCCGCAGGCGGCGACTTCACTACCCTGGCCCTCACACCATTCGCCTGGGGCAGCGACTTCGACACTCGCCTGCCAGCCTCGGCACGGATGATCGTCGACTTCGGCCAGGCCGAACCCTTGCAGATACTGACCAGTAACGGCCAGTCCGGCAACCCGGCCAGCGCGCATTACCGCGACGGGCTGGATGCCTGGTTCAAAGGGCGATTCATGAGCCTGCCGCTGCAACAGCAGAACTTCGCCAGGGCGTATGGCAACCAGCGGCTTACGTTGGTGCCGGGGCGGTAAAGGCGTGCTTGAGGGAAGCACGAGGGGGCCTGGTGAACGTATTCAGCAGCTCCCTCCCACATCCATCCGAACTAACGCCTTGCACCACGTATCCTAACGGGTAACCCCAGAACCAGTGCCCGTGCCATGGACCTTGTCATCGCCCGCCCCGAAGGGCTGTACTGCCCGCCCGGAGATTTCTATATCGACCCCTGGCGGCCCGTGGACCGGGCTGTCATTACCCACGGCCACGGCGACCACGCACGCACCGGCAATGGCCATTACCTGACCGCCAGCCCCGGTGCCGGCATTCTGCGCAGCCGCCTGGGCCAGGCCATCAATTTGCAGACCCTGCCCTACGGTGAGCGCCTGCTGCACCACGGTGTGACGTTGAGCCTGCACCCGGCCGGGCACGTGCTGGGTTCGGCGCAGGTGCGCATGGAGTACCGAGGTGAAGTCTGGGTTGCATCCGGTGACTACAAGGTAGAACCCGATGGCACCTGTACGCCCTTCGAACCAGTGGCGTGCCACACCTTCATCACCGAGTCGACCTTCGGCCTGCCGATCTACCGCTGGCCAAGCCAAAGCGAGACCTTCGCCGACATCAATGCCTGGTGGCGGGCCAACAGCGAACAGGGCAAAGCCAGCGTGCTGTTCTGCTATGCCTTCGGGAAGGCCCAGCGGATTCTGCATGGGCTGGATGCCAGCATCGGCCCGATCCTCGTGCATGGCGCCATGGAGTCGCTCAACCGGGTGTACCGGGATGCCGGTATCCGCCTGCCGGAAACCCGCTACGCAGGCGACATCCCGCGCAACGATCCACTGCTGCGCCAGGCACTGATCCTGGCGCCCCCATCAGCCAGCGGCAGCAGCTGGCTGCGCCGTTTTGGCGATTACAGTGATGCCTTGGCCAGCGGCTGGATGCTGCTACGCGGCGCCCGCCGACGGCGCGGCGTGGACCGGGGCTTTGTGCTATCCGACCACGCCGACTGGCCCGGCCTGCTCTGGGCCATTGGCCAGACCGGTGCCAAACGGGTAATGGTCACCCACGGCTCGGTCGACGTACTGGTGCGCTACCTCACCGAACAAGGCCTGGATGCCCGCGCCTTCGTCACCGAGTATGGCGACGAAGACGATGCGCCGAACACGGCCACTTCGCCATGAAAGCCTTCGCTACGCTGTTCCTGCGTCTGGACGCGACCACCTCCAGCAACGCCAAGCTCGAGGCACTGCGCGGCTACTTCGACATGGCGCCCGCCGAAGATGCTGCCTGGGCGGTGTATTTCCTGGCCGGCGGGCGCCCACGCCAACTGGTGCCCACCCGCCTTCTACGCGAACTGGCAACAGCGCTGGCAGGCCTGCCGGACTGGCTATTCGAAGAAAGTTATCAGGCCGTGGGCGACCTGGCCGAGACCATTTCGCTGCTGCTGCCGCTGCACGTCGATGGCAACGAGGAGGGCCTGGCCACCTGGGTGGAACAGCATTTGCTGCCCCTGCGCGGGCTGCCGCCTGAGCAAGTCCGGCAGCGCCTACCGCCACTCTGGGCCCGGTTGGACCGCGCCAGCCTGATGCTATGCCTGAAGCTGATCACTGGCAGCTTTCGCGTGGGCGTGTCAAAGCTGCTGGTCACCCGCGCCCTGGCACAATTGGCCGGGCTGGACGCCAAACGCGTGGCCCAGCGCCTGGTCGGCTACACCGATATAGGCCATCGCCCGACTGCAGCCAGTTACCAGAGGCTGATCGCCCCAGAGTCCGCCGATGAACACAACCAGCGTGGCGGCCAGCCCTACCCATTCTTCCTGGCCCATCCCCTGCAAGTGTCCAGCGATCAATTCGACACCCTGCTCGGGCCACCAAGCGATTGGCAAATCGAGTGGAAGTGGGACGGCATTCGGGCGCAGGTGGTAAAGCGCGATGGCCAGCTGTGGGTGTGGTCACGCGGCGAAGAACTGGTTACCGAGCGTTTCCCCGAACTGCATGGTCTGGCACAGACGTTGCCCGATGGCGTGGTGCTCGACGGCGAGATTCTGGTCTGGAAACCCGGTGAAAACGAGACTGAACTGGCCGTGCAGCCATTTGCCTTGCTACAACAGCGCATCGGTCGCAAAACGCTGGGTAAAAAACTGCTGAACGATGCGCCAGTGGTGCTGCAGGCCTACGACCTGCTGGAGTGGCAGGGCGATGACTGGCGCAGCCGACCGCAACACGAACGTCGAAGCCAGCTGGAACGCCTGGTGGATGAACACCCACTTGCCCCCGTGCTGTTGTCGCCTCTGCTGCAAGGCCCGGACTGGCCCGACCTTGCCCGCCAGCGCGAACAGTCGCGCAGCCTGGGTGTGGAGGGGCTGATGCTGAAGCAGCGCAAGGCCCTGTACGGCGTGGGGCGCACCAAGGACATGGGCATTTGGTGGAAGTGGAAGATCGACCCGTTCAGCGTCGATGCGGTGCTGATCTATGCCCAACGCGGCCACGGCCGCAGGGCCAGCCTGTACAGCGACTACACCTTTGCCGTATGGGATGCACCGGCAGGTACCCCTGATCGGGCGCTGGTGCCCTTTGCCAAGGCCTATTCAGGGCTCAGTGACGAAGAAATGCGCAAGGTGGACGCCATCATCCGCAAGACCACGGTGGAAACGTTCGGCCCGGTGCGCAGTGTGACGCCAACGCTGGTGTTCGAGCTGGGCTTCGAAGGCATCGCACTGTCCCGGCGTCACAAAAGCGGTATCGCCGTGCGCTTTCCGCGCATGCTGCGCTGGCGGCTGGACAAGCCGGTGGAGGAGGCAGATGACCTGGCCACCTTGCAGGCGCTACTGGCCTGAAAAAGTTTGCGTTGCCCGATTGCTGCAGGATGAGGCGCATTCGCTGAAACTATGCTTCTATTTTTGAGCCGACCCGTGTCGCAGACCGTTTTCGCCACGCAGCCAGGACCAACATGCATCACTCAACCCATGACCTGCTCTCCCCCGTTCCGGGCATCACCCGCCAACTGCACAGCTTCCACTTCGGCCCCCGCAGTGGTGGCAAAGTCTATATACAGGCCTCGCTACATGCCGACGAGTTGCCGGGCATGCTGGTAGCCTGGCACCTCAAGCGCCGCCTGGTCGAGCTGGAACAGCAAGGCCGACTGCAGCGCGAGATCATTCTGGTGCCGGTTGCCAACCCGGTGGGCCTGGAGCAAGTGCTGCTGGATGCGCCATTGGGGCGTTTTGAACTGCAAAGTGGCGAGAACTTCAATCGCCACTTCGTCGACCTGTCGGACAGCATCGGCGACCAGATCGAAGAACACCTCACCCAGGACCCGCAGCACAACCTTGCACTGATCCGCGAATACCTGCGCCGCGGCCTGGATGCACACCCGGCCCGTACCCCCCTGCAGGCCCAGCGCCTGATACTGCAGCGCCTGGCCTGCGATGCCGACATGGTGCTGGACCTGCACTGCGACTTCGAAGCGGTCGAGCACCTGTACACCACACCCGATGCATGGCCCCAGATCGAACCCTTGGCCCGTTACCTGGGCGCCCAGGCCAGCCTGCTGGCAACCGACTCGGGCGGGCAGTCGTTCGATGAGTGTTTCAGCCTGGTCTGGTGGCAATTGCAGCAGCGCTTCGGCAAACGCTTCCCGATTCCGTTAGGCTGCTGCTCGGTAACCGTCGAGCTGCGCGGCCAGGCGGATGTCAGCCATGATCTGGCCAGCAAGGACTGCCAGGCGATCCTCGACTTCCTGACCCACGCCGGTGTCATCGAAGGCACCAGGGCCGCCCTGCCCGCACTGTTACGCCACGCCACGCCGTTGGCCGCGGTGGAACCCGTGGCAACGCCACTGGGTGGGTTGCTGGTTTACCATGCCAAACCGGGCCAGCACCTGGAGGCCGGCCAACTGATTGCCGAAGTCATCGACCCACTCAGTGACCGAGTCACCGCCCTGCGCAACAGCCAGCCGGGCCTGCTGTATGCGCGTAGCGTACGGCGCATGGCCACCGCTGGCATGGTCATCGCCCATGTGGCCGGCGAACAGGTATGCCGCAGCGGCTACCTGTTGGCCAATTGATCCGGGTAAAACCATTGCAGCCGGCCAGTGGTCTGTAGAAGCACAGCCGTCGAAGGACCACCTGCCTCATGCCTGCCGCTACTGACCTCGCAAACACCTGGTTTGCCATGCGCGGCTGGAAGCCCTTCGCTTTCCAACGGCGCGTATGGGCTGCCGTCGCACGGGGCGAGTCCGGTTTGCTGCATGCCAGTACCGGTGCCGGCAAGACCTACGCGGTATGGCTCGCTGCGCTACGTGCGTTCAAGCCCAGGCCGCAGGGCCGCCAGCCGGCCCCCATACAGGTGGTGTGGGTGACGCCCATGCGTGCCTTGGCCGCCGATACCGCACGCGCGTTGCAAGCGCCGCTTGAAGAGCTCGAGCTGCCCTGGAACGTTGGGGTGCGCAGCGGCGACACCAACAGTGCCGAACGCGCCCGACAGGCCCGGCGGCTACCCAGTGTGTTGATCACCACCCCCGAAAGCCTGACCCTGCTGCTGACCCGGGCACAGGCACGTGAGGATTTCGCCACGCTGCAAATGGTGGTGGTGGATGAATGGCACGAGCTGCTTGGCAACAAGCGCGGGGTACAGCTGCAGCTGGCCTTGGCGCGCCTGCGCCATTGGCACCCAGCCCTACCGACCTGGGGCTTGTCGGCAACGCTCGGCAACCTGCAACACGCACTGGATGTCTTGCTGCCCCAAGGTGGCCTGCTGGTGCAAGGCCGGCAAGACAAAGCGCTGCAGGTCGACACCCTGCTGCCAGCAGCGATCGAGCGCTTCCCTTGGGCTGGGCACATGGGCCTGAAGATGCTTGACCAGGTCAGCCATGAGATCGATGCCAGTGCCAGTAGCCTGGTGTTCACCAATACCCGTGCCCAGGCCGAAATCTGGTACCAGGCCCTGCTTGAGGCCCGCCCGGACTGGGCCGGGCTGATCGCCCTGCACCACGCCTCGCTGGCCCGTGATACCCGCGACTGGGTCGAGCGCAGCCTCAAGCAAGGCAGCCTGAAGGCAGTGATCTGCACCTCCAGCCTGGACCTGGGCGTGGACTTTCTGCCTGTGGAACGGGTGCTGCAAATTGGCTCGGCCAAGGGTATTGCCCGCCTGATGCAGCGGGCGGGTCGCTCAGGACATGCGCCAGGGCGGCGCTCGAGGGTCACCCTGGTGCCTACCCATAGCCTGGAACTGGTGGAAGCGGCTGCGGCTCGGCAGGCACTGATAGCCGGCCACATCGAAGCCCGCTTTTCACCGTGCCTGTGCATGGATGTGCTGGTACAGCATCTGGTCAGCATGGCCTTGGGCAGTGGCTTTCGCCCGGAGCAACTGCTCGCCGAAGTGCGCAGCACCTGGGCCTTTCGCGAGTTGCGCGACAACCAATGGCAATGGGCGCTGGACTTCGTCTGCCAAGGCGGCAGCTCACTGACCGCCTACCCGGACTACCAGCGCGTCGAGCGCCAGGCCGACGGTGTTTACCGGGTTACCAGCGAACGCCTGGCGCGGCGCCACCGCATGGGCATCGGCACCATCGTCAGCGATGCCAACCTGCAACTGAAATACTGGAGCAAGGGCGGCGGCGGGAAAACGCTGGGCAGTATTGAAGAAGCGTTCATCGCCCGCCTGCGCCCCGGCGATACGCTGGTGTTCGCCGGGCGGGTACTGGAGCTGGTGCGGGTGGAAAACATGACGGCCTATGTGCGTCGCAGCACCGCGCGCAAGGCCGCTGTAGCGCGCTGGAACGGCGGGCGCATGCCACTCTCGAGCGAACTGGCCGACGCGCTGGTCGAGCAGCTCGATGCTGCCGCCCATGAACGCTTTGACGGGCCAGAAATGCGCGCAGTACGCCCGCTGCTTGCGCTTCAGGCGCAGTGGTCAGCCTTACCCACCACAGGCACACTGCTGGCCGAGACCTTCAAATCCCGCCAGGGCTGGCACCTGTTCCTGTATCCCTTTGCCGGGCGTATGGCCAACCTGGGCTTGGCCAATCTGATTGCCTGGCGGGTCAGCCGCGCACAACCACTGTCGGTGTCGATTGCCGTCAACGACTACGGATTCGAACTCCTCAGCCCGGCCAAGGTGGACTGGGCCAGTCACCTGCCGCAAGCGCTCGGCACCGGGCACCTGCTGGAAGATGTGCTGGCCAGCCTGAATGCCGGGGAAATGGCACTGCGGCGCTTTCGGGAAATTGCCCAGATTGCCGGGCTGGTGTTTGGCGGCTATCCCGCCGCGCAGAAGAGCACGCGGCAAATCCAGGCCTCCAGCGGGCTGTTCTATGAGGTGTTTCGCAAACACGATGCGGGGAATCTGCTGCTTGGACAGGCGCGGGATGAGGTATTGAGCGAAGAGCTGGAAATCGAACGGCTGCGTCGGCAATTGCTGAAAATGAGCGCGCTGCAACTGGACCTGCGGGCGTTGAAGCGGCCAGGGCCACTGGCGTTTGCCTTGCTGGTGGAAGGCATGCGCGAGACATTGAGCACCGAGAAGCTGGCAGACCGCATTGCGCGGATGGTGGCGGACCTGGAGCAAGCGGCGGACGCGGAATGAATTACCAACCCATCGAACACTGTGGTCAGGTGCTCTGGCTGCTCGCCGACAAAGCCATCTACTGGCCCGCCCGCCGCGCCCTGCTGGTGGCCGACGTGCACATCGGAAAGGCCGCCAGCTACCGCGCCCTGCATCAACCGGTGCCACGCGGAACGACTGAGGCGACACTCGCCCGTCTCGATAGACTGCTGGCCGAGCACGACTGTGAGCAACTGATCATCCTGGGCGATTTTCTTCACGCCCGCACGGCCCGAGCACCGGCAACACTGGCCAAGCTGGATGATTGGCGGAAGCGACAGAGAAAGCTGAAAATTGCCCTCATACGCGGCAATCATGATAGCAACGCCGGCGATCCACCAGCTTCGCTCGATATTCAGATCGTGGACGAGCCTTGGGTTCTGGAGCCCTTTGCCCTGCAGCACGAACCGCAGCCCCACCGCACCCACCCGGTGCTCGCGGGCCATGTACACCCGGTGTTCGTCCTGCGCGGCAAGGCCCGTCAGCGCCTGCGCCTGCCTTGCTTCGTGATCGATGAGCAGGTCAGCCTGCTACCTGCGTTCGGTGAGTTCACTGGAGGGTGGGAAATCACCCCAGCCAGCGCCAGCCGGGTGTACCTGGCGGGCGCTGACCGCATCTGGCCGCTATAGCGACGCTCAGGCGACTGGCGCGGGAGGCGGCTCGTCCGGCAAGGTCGGCTCACCCGGCTCCATGGGTGGCGTCTCACCGGGTTCCGGCGGTTGCGGAGTATCGGGGTCAGGTTGATGGGGCACGCCCCCCGCCTGCATGGGCAGCGGGTGCGCCAGCAGTGACCAGGGCAACAACCCTACGTGATTGGGCTGCAGGCCTGCCAGCTTGGCACTGATTGCGGGATGGAGTTTCATAGGCTGCTCCTGACGAAAGCCGATGCACATCATGCACACCGGCGTTACTTCGTTGGAGTGCCAAAGGCGCGGGTAATTCCCCGCGCTTGTCGGCTCAGGTGCGCGGCAGGGTGACGCCACGCTGGCCCTGGTATTTGCCGCCACGGTCCTTGTACGACACTTCGCACTCTTCATCGGACTGCAAGAACAGCATCTGCGCCACGCCCTCGTTGGCGTAGATCTTCGCCGGCAGCGTGGTGGTGTTGGAGAACTCCAACGTCACGTGGCCTTCCCACTCGGGCTCGAGTGGCGTGACGTTGACGATGATGCCGCAACGGGCGTAGGTGCTCTTGCCCAGGCAAATGGTCAGGACATCACGCGGAATGCGGAAATATTCGACAGTGCGCGCCAGGGCGAAAGAGTTTGGCGGGATGATGCACACGTCACTCTTGATATCGACGAAGCTGCCGGCATCGAAGTTTTTCGGGTCGACGGTGGCCGAGTTGATGTTGGTGAACACCTTGAATTCGTTGGCGCAGCGCACGTCGTAGCCATAACTGGAGACGCCGAAGGAGATCACACGGCTGTCCTGCTCGCCGCGCATCTGGCGCTCGACGAAGGGCTCGATCATGCCGTGTTCCTGCGCCATGCGGCGAATCCACTTGTCCGATTTGATGCTCATGGCGGGGTGTCCTGAAGAGTTGCGTGGTGAAAATCGTGATGCGCATATTACCGGTCCCGGCGCCCAGGTTAAAGTTCCATCCCAAATCCCGCGCCGGGTGGGGGCTGCAGCCGCCGCCGATCCGAATTTGCCTAAAGCGCCTTCTGACCATTGGCAGGTTGCGGAAAGTGGGGTAAGGTGTTGCCACTGTGCTGCACGTGACACCGAGAATCTCTAGTTTGATGCACGATCCTGATCGGCCCATCGCTGAATTTTCTGCTCTCTTTGCGCTCAGTCCCGGGCAGGGTTTTTCCTGACCGTTATCAAATTGTCCAAGGAGACAGAAAAATGTCCAACCGTCAATCCGGTGTTGTTAAGTGGTTCAACGATGAGAAAGGCTACGGCTTCATCACCCCTCAGTCGGGCGACGACCTGTTCGTGCACTTCAAAGCCATCCAAGCTGACGGCTTCAAAACCCTGAAAGAAGGCCAGGCTGTTACTTTCGTCGCTACCCGCGGCCAGAAAGGCATGCAGGCTGAAGAAGTTCAGATCGCCTAAGTCGATCTAGCTTCCTAGCTTTCAAAAAAACCCGCCTTCTGGCGGGTTTTTTTATGCCTGTGCAAAAGCCATGCATGCAAGTGTGGGATCGGCCTTGTGTCGCGAAAGGGCCGCAAAGCGGCCCCAGCAATACTTGATTGCATCACGGATCTTGGGGGCGCTTCGCACCCCTTTCGCGACACAAGGCCGCTCCCACTGGGACTGCGTCAGTCTTCGCTGATGGTAATGCTCGGCATTGCTGGCGCCGCTGCTTCCTGCAGCACGATCCGCGCGCCCACCTGGCGGGCCAGTTCCTGGTAAACCATGGCAATCTGGCTTTCCGGCTCGGCGATCGCCGTCGGCTTGCCGCTGTCGGCCTGCTCACGTATCAGCATCGACAACGGCAGCGACGCCAGCAGGTCGACGCCATACTGGCTGGCCAGCTTCTCGCCGCCACCTTCACCGAACAGGTGCTCGGCATGGCCGCAATTCGAGCAGATATGTACGGCCATGTTCTCGACAACGCCCAGCACTGGAATGTTGACCTTGCGGAACATTTCCACGCCCTTCTTGGCATCCAGCAGAGCCAGATCCTGCGGCGTGGTGACGATCACCGAACCGGCCACCGGGACCTTTTGTGCCAGGGTCAACTGGATGTCACCGGTACCTGGCGGCATATCGATCACCAGGTAATCCAGGTCATCCCAGGCGGTCTGGGTGACCAGTTGCAGCAGCGCGCCGGACACCATCGGGCCACGCCATACCATCGGCGTGTTGTCGTCTGTGAGGAAAGCCATGGACATGACTTCCACACCGTGAGCCTTGATCGGCACGAACCACTTCTGCTCGCGAATCTGTGGACGGGTGCCCTCGGCGATGCCGAACATCACACCCTGACTGGGGCCGTAGATATCGGCATCGAGAATACCTACCCGTGCGCCTTCACGTGCGAGGGCCAAGGCCAGGTTGGCTGCGGTGGTCGACTTGCCCACACCGCCCTTGCCCGACGCCACGGCGATGATGTTCTTGACGTTGGCCATGGCTGGCACCTGTGCCTGGGCCTTGTGCGCGGCCACCACGCAGTCGATCGAAACCTGGGCGCCACTGACACCCTCAAGGCTGCCGATGGCGGTCTGCAGCACCTGGGCCCAGCCACTCTTGAACAGCCCTGCGGCATAACCCAACTGCAACTGCACGCTGACCTGCCCGCCCTGGATATCGATGGCGCGCACGCAGCCGGCGCTGACCGGGTCCTGGTTCAGGTAGGGGTCGGTGTACTGGCGAAGCACGCCTTCAACGGCGGCACGGGTGACGGCACTCATGGAGACTCCCATTGGCAAACTGAATGTAAAACAGCCGCCTATCCTAACCCGTCAATCGTCAGCAGATGCGCTTGCGGGGTGAAATATCTTCGCCAGCCCTTTATAGTGGCCGATCACCCTCATTTTTACCCCGTAGCCAGATAAGTAGCCGAGCCACCATGTCCGAGCCACGCCAGATTCTCGTCACCAGCGCCCTGCCCTATGCCAATGGATCGATCCATCTCGGCCATATGCTGGAGTACATCCAGACGGACATGTGGGTACGCTTCCAGAAGCTGCGCGGCAACCAGTGCATCTATGTCTGCGCCGACGACGCCCACGGTTCGGCCATCATGCTGCGCGCCGAAAAGGAAGGCATCACCGCGGAACAGCTGATCGCCAATGTCCAGGCCGAGCACAGCAGCGATTTCGCCGACTTCCTGGTGGACTTCGACAACTTCCACTCCACCCACAGCGAAGAGAACCGCGAGCTGTCGAGCCTGATCTACTCGCGCCTGCGTGAAGCCGGGCACATCGCCACCCGCTCGGTGACCCAGTACTTCGACCCGGAAAAAGGCATGTTCCTCGCCGACCGCTTCATCAAGGGCACCTGCCCGAAGTGCGCGGCCGAAGACCAGTACGGCGACAACTGCGAAAAATGCGGCGCCACCTATGCACCCACCGAGCTGAAGAACCCCAAGTCAGCCATCTCCGGTGCCACCCCGGTACTGCGTGACTCCCAGCACTTCTTCTTCAAGCTGCCAGACTTCCAGGCCATGCTGCAGCAGTGGACCCGAAGCGGCACCCTGCAGGACGCGGTAGCCAACAAGCTGGCAGAATGGCTGGACTCCGGCCTGCAGGAGTGGGATATCTCCCGCGACGCGCCGTACTTCGGCTTCGAGATCCCGGGCGAGCCTGGCAAATACTTCTACGTATGGCTGGATGCGCCGATCGGCTACATGGCCAGCTTCAAGAACCTCTGCGCACGCCGCCCGGAGCTGGACTTCGACGCCTTCTGGAACGAAGGCTCCAAGGCCGAGCTGTACCACTTCATCGGCAAGGACATCGTCAACTTCCACGCCCTGTTCTGGCCAGCCATGCTCGAAGGCGCCGGCTTCCGCAAGCCAACCGCGGTCAACGTGCACGGCTACCTGACGGTCAACGGCGCCAAGATGTCCAAGTCGCGCGGCACCTTCATCAAGGCCCGCACCTACCTGGACCACCTGCAGCCGGAATACCTGCGTTACTACTATGCGGCCAAGCTGGGCCGTGGCGTCGACGACCTGGACCTGAACCTGGAAGACTTCGTGCAGAAGGTCAACTCCGACCTGGTCGGCAAGGTAGTCAACATTGCCAGCCGCTGCGCCGGTTTCATCCACAAGGGCAACGAAGGCGTGATGGTAGGCGGTGATGCCGCGCCTGAGCTGACCGAAGCCTTCCTGGCTGCCGCCCCCTCCATCGCCGAAGCCTATGAGGCCCGTGATTTTGGCCGTGCCATGCGCGAAATCATGGCACTGGCCGACCGCGCCAACGCCTGGATCGCCGACAAGGCACCGTGGTCACTGGCCAAGCAGGAAGGCAAGCAGGATGAAGTCCAGGCCATCTGCGCCCAAGGCATCAACCTGTTCCGCCAACTGGTGATCTTCCTCAAACCGGTACTGCCGGTGCTGGCTGCTGACGCCGAGGCTTTCCTCAACGTGGCCCCGCTGACCTGGAACGACCACCTGACACGCCTGGAAAACCACCCGCTTAATCCGTTCAAGGCCCTGATGAGCCGTATCGAGCCGGCCAAGGTCGAAGCCATGATCGCTGCCAGCAAGGAAGACCTGCTGGCTGCCGAAGCCAATGCCCCGGCGGGCAATGGCGAACTGACCAAGGACCCGCTGTCGGCCGAGATCGAGTTCGATACCTTCGCGGCCGTCGACCTGCGCGTGGCGCTGATCGTCAAGGCTGAAGCCGTAGCGGGTGCCGACAAGTTGCTGCAACTGACCCTGGACATTGGTGACGAGCGCCGCAACGTGTTCTCCGGCATCAAGTCGGCCTACCCAGACCCGTCCAAACTGGAAGGCCGCCTGACCATGATGGTGGCCAACCTCAAGCCACGGAAGATGCGCTTTGGCGTATCCGAGGGCATGGTCATGGCTGCCGGCCCTGGCGGTGAAGAAATCTACCTGCTGAGCCCGGACAGCGGCGCCAAGCCAGGCCAGCGCATCAAGTAACAGCCCTGCGGGCCATTGTGGGAGCGGCCTGCCCGCTCCCACAATACGCAGGCCCCTTCATGTCAAACCCGGACAATCACCCTGATTCCCGGCTATCGTCATCTCATGAATGACTACATCCTGGTCCTGATCAGCGCCGCACTGATCAATCACCTGTGCCAGCTCCGACAGCCACTCTCCGGGTTGCAACTGCAGGTGCACGGCCTGGCCTGTGCCCTGTGCATTGCACTGGGCGTAATCGGCGCGCAACTGTTGGCGCACGCCGTACTTGCCCCGCTGCACATCCACGATCTTGCCCTGTTCCTGCTATTGCCTTGGCTGGCTTTGCTCGCCTGGGGCCTGCCCTGGCTACTGGCCAAGTGGCGCCCGGCCTGGCCCGTAGTGGGGTTGCCAGCGCTGCTGTTGAGCAATGCCGCAGCGCTTGGGCTGGCCCTGCAACAGGCAAGCGACGACGTCAGCTGGCCAACCACGCTACTCCAAGGCTTGCTGACGGGTGGCGGCTTCTGGCTGGCGCTGATGGTGTTCGCCGACCTGCACCAGCGCAGCGCCCACGCCGACATCCCCAATGCGCTGCGCGGCCTGCCCATCCAATTGATCGGTGCCGGGGTAATGGCCATGGCGTTTTCCGGCTTCAACGGAATGTTTGGCCAATGAGCAGCCCCGATCCGCGGCTACGCACCAGCATGTGCCTGGTCTTGCTCGCCTGCACGCCTGGACTGCTGGCGCTGTTGTGGCTGCATGGCTGGGGCATGGTGCTGAACCTGTTGCTGTGTGCCAGTGCCGCATTGCTGTGCGAAGCATTGCTGCTGGCACTGCGCAGTCAACCACCAAGCCAGGCGCTAAACGACGGCAGTGCACTGGTGACCGCCGTGCTGCTGGCGGCCGCCCTGCCCACCCTGGCGCCATGGTGGCTGCCGGTCATTGCGGCATGTGTTGCGATCGGCATCGGCAAGCAGGCCTATGGTGGGGTCGGGCGAAATCTGTTCAATCCGGCCATGGTGGGTTATGCGTTCGTGCTGCTCAGCTTCCCGTTGCAGATGAACCATTGGCCTGGGCAGGTCCCAGGCCTGCTCGACAGCCTGCAACAGGTGTTCGCTGGGGGCGAACGGATCGATGCCTGGGCCCGGCCGACATTGCTCGACGGCTTACGCCACAACCGCAGCCTGACCATCGACGAGCTGTTTGCCAGCCATCCGGGCTTTGGCAGCATTGGTGGGGCAGGCAGCGAATGGGTCAACCTGGCATTCCTGCTTGGCGGCCTGTTCTTGTTGCAGCGCAAGGTGATCAGTTGGCATGCGCCGGCAGGTTTGCTGGCAGGGTTATTGGTATTCAGCCTGTTGGGCTGGAACGGTTCGGGGTCGGACTCCAATGGCTCGCCTTTGCTGCACCTGTTTTCCGGCTCGACCATGCTGGCAGCATTCTTCATTGCGACCGAGCCAGTGTCCGGCCCCAGAAACGACTGGGCCAAGCTGTGCTTCGGCCTGGGAACAGGGCTGCTTATCTACCTGATTCGTACTTGGGGCAGCTTCCCGGATGGCACCGCGTTCGCCGTTCTGCTGATGAATCTTTTGGCTCCGGTACTCGAGCGCATGGCTGTGCAACGTCAGCAGGCAGCCCGATGAAGCGGGGGGGACGGGATGTGGGCCTGCTGCTGCTGACTGGAGTATTGGCAGTGTCTGCCACCCTGGCCTGGCGGCAGTGGACCAGCCCAGCCATCGCCAGCGCCGAAAAACAAATGCAAAGCCGCCAGCGGCTGGCCGTGCTGCCCGAAGGCAGCTATGACAACCAGCCACTGGAAAGCCCGCTGCCAAGGCCCGCCGCACAGAGGCCCAACAGCCGTATCCTGGCAGCTTACCGCGCCGCGATGGCAGGCAAGCCAAGCGCCATTATTTTGGTCACACAGGTGCAGGGGTATGCCGGACCAATCGTACTAAGCGTCGCCATCGCCACAGACGGCCGACTGATCGGCAGCCAGGTTGTCGAACAACAGGAAAGCCCGGGGCTTGGCGATCACCTGAGTGACCCACAGCTGCAGTGGCTGAAGCAGTTCGACAATCGCTATCTGGGCGATCACTGGGCACTCAAGCGGGACCAGGGTGATTTTGACCAATTGGCCGGCGCAACCGTAACCTCGCGGGCAGTGATCGCCGCATTGCAGGACGCGCTGAGTTATTTCGATGAACAGCGTAGTGTATTGCTGGAGGGCGCCGCACATGAATAGGTTTGGCCTGCTGGCCATGAGCATCGCGCCCCTGTTAGGCGCCACCCGAACGCTGGCTGAAGGCGCGGCCATCGGCCTGTGCGCAGCAGTGATGGGCTGCCTGCACCAAGTGTTGCTGGCACCCCTGCGTAAACGCGTGGCCAGCTGGGCATATCTACTGGCCAGCCTGCTGCTGCTGGCAGCCCTGGCCAGTTGTCTGCAGTTGGCCATGCGGGCCTGGCTACTACCACTGGCCATTGCCCTGGGCCACTACCCCGCATTGTTGTGCCTGCAATGCCTGGCCAGTGACCACCTGCTGCCAGACCAACGCCGCTGGCGCGCGCTGGCAAAGCACCTCGGGGCTGTCTTTGCCAGTTGCCTGCTGCTGGGCGCCAGCCGCCAATGGCTGGCTGGCCATGCCGAGCTGCACCTGGCCAGCCTCGCGCCCGGTGCGCTACTGCTGCTGGGACTGCTGTTGGCCTTGTACAATCGCCTGCATCCGGGCTCTGCCCACCCACATCGTCAAGGAAAGCCCTGATTTCATGAATGCCGCCAAACGCCTGGAGATTTTTCGCAGGCTGCACGAAGACAACCCCGACCCAAAGACCGAACTGGCCTACACGACCCCGTTTGAACTGCTGGTCGCCGTGACACTGTCCGCGCAATCCACCGACGTCGGCGTCAACAAGGCCACTGCCCGCCTGTTCCCCGTCGCCAACACCCCCGAGGCCATCTATGCCCTGGGCGTTGAAGGCCTTAGCAAATACATCAAGACCATCGGGCTATACAACAGCAAGGCCAAGAATGTCATAGAAGCGTGCCGGCTGCTGATCGAGCGCCACGACAGCCAGGTACCGCAAACCCGCGAAGCGTTGGAGGCGCTACCCGGTGTCGGTCGAAAAACCGCCAACGTGGTGCTTAACACAGCGTTTCGCCAACCGGCCATGGCAGTGGATACCCACATTTTCCGCGTGAGTAACCGCACGGGTATCGCACCAGGCAAAACGGTGCTGGAAGTGGAAAAGAAACTGGTCAAGTTTGTACCTAAAGACTACCTGCTCGACGCCCACCATTGGCTGATCCTGCACGGGCGCTACGTGTGCCAGGCGCGCAAGCCAAGGTGCGGCAGCTGCAGGATCGAAGATTTGTGCGAGTACAAGCACAAAACCTCCGACGATTGAGCCAATAGCCAGAAACCACTCACGTCGATTGAAAAAATCTTTTTTACCAGCGTCTGCTTTCTGGTTATAAGGTCGGCCAATGGCCCCTTGGCTTGGAGCGACTCATGAGTACCGATAAAGACGACCTGTCGATCGATGATGATTTTGTTGCCGCAGACGATGACGCGGAACCACAAGTAGAAACCGCAAAGACCAACCTGAGCAAACGCCGCACCATCGACAACATGCTGGAAGAACGGCGCCTGCAAAAGCAGCTGGCCGATTTCGATTACGACCTGTAGTTCTGGTCCTGTAGTCATGGATCCATAGCCTTGGCAAAGCTTCCTGACTGGAGGCTTTGCCAAGGCCCGGGATCAGTTCAGACCTTGCCGTTGCGCCAGCTCGATCAGGTCAACCAGTGACCGTGCATTGAGCTTGAGCAACAGCCGCGACTTGTAGGTACTGACTGTCTTGTTACTGAGGTACATGCTGTCGGCAATCTCCTTGTTCGAACGCCCTCGCGCCAGCTGTTGCAGCACCGTCATTTCTCGCGCAGAAAGGCGATTCACCATATCCGTCTCGCTGCCCGCCCCCCTGCCACGTGACGCATGCAAGGCCTGGTTGGGGAAGTAGCTGTAACCCGACAACACAGCCTTGATAGCGCTAAGCAGCTCGGTAAGCTCCTGCTGCTTGCACACGTAACCCGCCGCCCCCGCCTGCATGCAGCGCATCGAAAAGTTGCCGGGGGCCTGCGACGTCAGCACCAGTACCTTGCTACCCGGGCTGAATGTCGCCATGCGGGCGATTACCTCCAGGCCATCCAGTTTCGGGATACCGATATCCAGCACCACAATATCCGGCAGGTGTTGCCGTGTCAGCTGCAGCGCAGCCACCCCATTGTCAGTCTCCGCCACAACGTCATACCCATGCCGCTCCATCAGCATGCGTACGGCCAGGCGTATGACCGGATGATCATCCACGATAAGCACTTTATTCATGCGATATCCATACATTGTTGTTGCTTTGGCACGCCACGATAACCGACAGGACGCCTGCTGGCGCGGCGATTTACCAGTGAAAGCCATTGACAGACAAAACCTACAGAACTTACAGAAACTTCCTACACACTATGACTATGGTTGTAACAAATAAATTTCTTATCACCGAAAGAAACGGTACTACCCACTGACATAAACGCGCCAGTTGAGTACTGATCTTCAGTAGAGGAGAACTTCCGACTCGAACGCGCTGAAAAGGCAACACAACGAGGTTCTCTGACGATCATTCCTCCCCCGGGAAACAATCCAGCCTTTAGTTGAGTACAGCGGTAAGGTAAAGATGGGCAAAACCGCTGGAGACGGCCCCTATGACCCAAGCACAACCTGTCGCCCCGCTGACGATCATTGCCATCTTCGCGGGGATTATCGAAGCCTCCGCCCTTGCCACACTGCCATTTCTCGGCGAGTCCAGCCAAAAGCTCTACACCTGGTTCCTGGTAGGTTTTCCATTCTTTCTGACAGCACTGTTTTTTCTGACACTCAACTTCAATTACAAGTCGTTCTATAGCCCGCTTCCCAACAACACAGCACACGACAACACACCAGCACTGAACAGTATGGCCACACCCGTTATTGCCAATGATGCCCCCGAGGCGATACAGGGCGAACCTGTCACATTCATGTTCTCCGGCCCCGACGCCTGTCGCATGATGGAACAACAACTCTTGCACGCACTTGCCCAACCGCCCGAGCCCGCGCGCGTCTGGCGCTTTTGTAATCTGGACAGACGTCAATGTGCGCAGCTTTCGATCAGCGCACTTGAGGGCGAAGATGTAAACCCTCGAAGTTGAACAACCCGCCTTTCCGCAGGCATAAAAAAACCCCGGATTGAGCCGGGGTTTTCGCACAGGCCAGCAATCAGAGCAGCGAACGGCCCTTGTTGGCGGCAATGCGCATACGCAGTGCGTTGAGCTTGATGAAGCCAGCAGCGTCTTCCTGGTTGTAGGCACCACCATCTTCTTCAAAGGTGGCGATGTTGGCATCGAACAGCGAATCGTCCGACTTGCGGCCAACCACGGTCACATTGCCCTTGTACAGCTTCAGGCGCACCACACCATTCACGTTGACCTGCGAAGCATCGATCATCTGTTGCAGCATCAGACGCTCCGGGCTCCACCAGTAGCCGGTGTAGATCAGGCTGGCATACTTGGGCATCAACTCATCTTTCAGGTGAGCGACTTCGCGGTCCAGGGTGATCGACTCGATGGCACGGTGAGCCTTGAGCATGATGGTACCGCCAGGCGTTTCGTAGCAACCGCGCGACTTCATGCCGACGTAACGGTTCTCGACGATGTCCAGGCGGCCGATGCCGTTGGCACCACCGATACGGTTCAGGTCGGCGAGGACGGTGGCCGGGGATTTCTCGACGCCGTCGATGGCAACGATGTCACCATTGCGGTAGGTCAGCTCGATGTAGGTAGCTTGGTCCGGGGCGTTCTCAGGCGAGACACTCCAGCGCCACATGTCTTCTTCGTGCTCGGTCCAGGTATCTTCCAGGACACCGCCTTCGTAGGAGATGTGCAGCAGGTTGGCGTCCATCGAGTACGGCGACTTCTTCTTGCCGTGGCGCTCGATCGGGATGCCGTGCTTCTCGGCGTAGTCCATCAGCTTCTCGCGGGACAGCAGGTCCCACTCGCGCCATGGGGCGATGACCTTGACACCTGGCTTCAGGGCATAGGCCCCCAGCTCGAAGCGCACCTGGTCGTTACCTTTGCCGGTGGCGCCATGGGAAATGGCGTCGGCGCCGGTTTCGTTGGCGATTTCGATCAGACGCTTGGCGATCAGCGGACGGGCGATGGAAGTACCCAGCAGGTACTCGCCTTCGTAGACGGTGTTGGCGCGGAACATCGGGAACACGAAATCACGCACGAACTCTTCGCGCAGGTCGTCGATGTAGATCTCTTTAACGCCCATTGCCTGGGCCTTGGCACGAGCCGGTTCGACCTCTTCGCCCTGACCCAGGTCAGCGGTGAAGGTCACCACTTCGCAGTTGTAGGTATCCTGCAGCCACTTGAGAATCACCGAAGTATCAAGGCCGCCGGAATACGCCAGTACGACCTTTTTTACGTCCGCCATGCCATCACTCCACGGGGTTGTACGGAAAGGCACCGATTCTACCGGCGTTGCGGATAAATTTACAGTGGGGCGACAGCTTCTGACGACAAAGCGACAGGAACTTTCGTAAGGGCGACGGGCGGTCGGTTGTGGGATGTGGCATGAGGACCATGGAGGGGCGTCGAGCCGCAGCGTGCATGCCTTGAGGAGTTCAGCGCCTGTGAGATCGAGCGCCGCCACGTGTCCGCCTCGACGCATTCTGCGCCTGTGAGATCGAGCGCCGCCACGTGTCCGCCTCGACGCATTCTGCGCCTG
>NZ_JBICMK010000126.1:0-20660 GCF_043106315.1 Pseudomonas sp. FYR_5
TTACACCGGCTGCCACTGGGGCCGTAAGCAGGTAACGCCCCAACTCGTCCTGAAGCCAATACTCAACCTCAGTTTCGACAGCACTTTAGGGAATAACGATGCGTCATCGGACGGTTTGCTCTCGCTCATCTTCTCCATACTCACCTGCCATCATCATGGGATGACTTTTCCTCGGTCGCTCACCACCGCACCTTTTGGATGCAGCAGCACCGGGTGGTTTGAAGCCTGCTCCTGCAAGCCGACTTCGGAAGGCCTACTTCCATCTTCGGTACAGCATCACAGGTCATACGACCTGTGTTCGTGACACACAGTACTGGTTGCCCTTCTTCGTTTGATGCATTTCAGGATCGCGCTTGCCTTCCTTGTTCTTGGTCGAACTGGGCGCGTGGATGATGGTCGCATCGACAATGGTGCCCTGGCGCAACGACAGGCCCTTGTCTTGCAGGTAATTGTTGATGGTTTCCAGAATGCCGGCTGCCAACTGATGCTTCTCCAGCAGGTGCCGGAAGTTCATGATCGTCGTGTCTTCGGGGATCGGAGCGCTGAGCGTCAGACGAGCGAACTGGCGCATCGAAGTGATCTCGTACAGCGCCTCTTCCATGGCGGGATCGCTCAAAGAGAACCAATTCTGCAGCAGGTGAATGCGCAGCATGGTTTCCAGAGGATAAGGCTTGCGGCCACCGCCAGCCTTTGGGTAGTGAGGCTCGATCAACGCCACCAGTCCACTCCACGGAACCACCTGTTCCATCTCGGCCAGGAAACGCTCGCGACGGGTTTGCTTGCGCTTGCCGGCGTACTCGAAATCGGAAAAACTCATCTGACTCATGGGATGGCGGACTTGTAGAAGGCAGTTGGACGGAGGGCTATTTCAGCACAGGTCAGATGGCCTGTGCTGACTTGATCGGAGAATCCCTAGCGGGCGGCCGCATCGCGCTTCGACAAGCTCAAGCGGAATTATGAAAGCGCAGTGGCCATGGCCTGCGCCTTTCTTTGGCTACCCATGTGAAACGGGAACAGCCCCTAACTCCGCACATTACGCTTCTCATGGCGCTTGTGCTCTCCCATTTCCTGCTTCCAGGGACGTAAAATATACAGGCAGGGGTTGGGTCATTGCGTCAGAAGCCCCCTCGAACCTCTCCCCCACCCCGCTGTCCTACTTAGCACCACCCAGCCTGTAAACCACGACCTTCGCAGGTGGGTTTGCCCCCGCGCTTGTGTCATCATGCTCCGACCGCCGGTGAGTCCTCCTATAAGCCTTTTCTATGAACAAACCATACGCATTGCTGCTTGCCTTCGCCCTGCTCCAGGGCTGCCAGAGCCTGGCCCCGCAAAAGGCCGAGCCTCCCGTCGCCGAAGCTGGCAAGGGCGAGGCGGAAAAGCCCGTCGTGTATGGCTCGTTCAAGCAGGACACACTCTATAGCCTGTTGGTGGCAGAGCTGGCCGGCCAGCGCAACCGTTTCGACATTGCCCTGGCCAACTACACCGATCAGGCGGCAAAAACCCAGGACCCCGGGGTTTCCGAGCGCGCCTACCGCATTGCCGAGTACCTCGGCGCCGACGAGCCGTCACTGGAGAATGCGCTGGTCTGGGCGCGCAACGATCCGCAGAACCTCGACGCCCAGCGCGCCGCCGCCATTCAGCTGGCCCGCGCCGGTCGCTATGACGAGTCCATGACCTACATGGAAAAGGTACTGCAGGGCCAGGGCGACACCCACTTCGACTTCCTCGCCCTGTCCGCAGCGGAAACTGACTCGGGCACCCGCGACGGCCTGCTACAAAGTTTCGAACGCCTGCTGGTGAAATACCCCGACAACAGCCAGCTGATATTCGGCAAGGCCCTGCTGCTGAACCAGGACGGCAAGACCGAAGAAGCCTTGGAACTGCTCGAGTCGCACCCGCCACAAAACGGCGAGGTCGCCCCGATCCTGCTGCGCGCCCGTCTGCTGCAGGCCTTGGACCGTGGTCCGGAGGCACTGCCACTGCTGCGCGGTGCAATTCGCGACAACCCGGACGACAAACGCCTGCGCCTGACCTACGCTCGCACCCTGGTCGAACAGGACCGTATCGCCGATGCCAAAGGCGAGTTCATCAGCCTGGTCCAGCAATACCCCGATGATGACGAATTGCGCTACTCGCTGGCGCTGGTGTGCCTGGAGAACAAAGACTGGGATGAAGCCGAAGGCTACTTGCAGGAGCTGGTCGAGCGCGACAGCTACGTTGACGCCGCGCACCTGAACCTGGGCCGCATCCACGAGGAGCGCCACGACCCGGTTGGCGCTCTGCGTGAATACGCCCTGGTCGGCCCAGGCCCGGACTACCTGCCGGCACAGCTGCGCCAGGCCGACATCCTGATCGCCAACGGCCGCGGCAGCGATGCCTCGCGCCTGCTCGCCGAAGCGCGCGAAGCCCAGCCAGACTACGCCATTCAGCTATTCCTGATCGAATCGGAAAGCTACAGCAACAACAACAAGGACGCCCAGGCCAACCAGGTGCTGCAGCAAGCCATCAAACGCTACCCGGACGACCTTAACCTGCTTTACACCCGCGCCATGCTGGCCGAGAAGCGCAACGATCTGACGCAAATGGAAAAAGACCTGCGCGCCATCATCGCCCGCGAGCCAGAAAACGCAATGGCCCTGAACGCCTTGGGCTACACCCTGGCCGACCGCACCACCCGCTATGCCGAAGCCAAAGCGCTGATCGACAAGGCCCACCAACTGACCCCCGATGACCCGGCAGTGCTCGACAGCCTGGGTTGGGTCAACTATCGCCTGGGCAACCTCGAGGTAGCTGAAACCTACCTGCGCCAGGCCTTTGCCAACTTCCCCGACCACGAAGTGGCCGCCCACCTGGGCGAAGTGCTGTGGGCCAACGGCAAGCGCCGCGAAGCTCGCCATGTATGGGCCAAAGGCTTCGAAGCCCAGGCCGATAGCCCTATCCTGCGCAAGACCCTCTTGCGCCTGACCGGATCCGAGACTCTTTAACGCCATGTTCCTGCGCCATTGCATCACCTTTTCCTTGATCGCCCTGCTGGCCGGCTGTGCCGGCTTCGGTAGCCGCGAGGCCCTGCAAGGCCACGGCGACCCGCAGCAGTGGCGCGCCCACAAAGAGCAGTTGAGCAGCCTCGATGGCTGGCAGATCAACGGCAAGGTCGGCATCCGCGCCCCGCGCGATTCCGGCAGCGGTACGCTGTTCTGGCTGCAACGTCAGGACTACTACGACATTCGCCTGGCCGGCCCGCTGGGGCGGGGCGCCGCACGCCTGACCGGCCGCCCGGGTGGCGTCGTACTGGAAGTGGCCAATCAGGGCCGCTACGAAGCCGCCAGCCCTGAAGCATTGCTGGAAGAGCAACTGGGCTGGCAACTGCCGGTTTCGCACCTGGTCTGGTGGGTCCGCGGCCTGCCCGCCCCCGACAGCAAGAGCAAGCTGACCCTGGACGGCGACAGCCGTCTGGCCAGCCTGGACCAGGATGGCTGGCAGGTGAAGTACCTGAGCTATACCGAACAGAACGGCTACTGGTTGCCCGAGCGCCTGAAGCTGCACGGCAAGGACCTGGACGTGACCCTGGTGGTCAAGGACTGGCAGCCACGCCAGCTGGGGCACTGATCTCATGCACAAGCTCACCCTGCCCGCCCCGGCCAAGCTCAACCTGTGGCTGCACATCATCGGCCGCCGCGCGGATGGCTACCACGAGCTGGAAACGGTGTTCCAGTTTCTCGACCACGGCGACGAACTGAGCTTCGCCCTGCGTGACGATGGCGTGATCCACTTGCACTCCGAGATCGAGGCAGTCCCCCACGACAGCAACCTGATCGTGCGGGCCGCGCGCATGCTGCAAGCACAATCGGGCACCACACTCGGCGCCGACATCTGGCTGAACAAGGTACTGCCCATGGGCGGAGGTATCGGCGGCGGCAGCTCGGACGCCGCGACCACCCTGCTGGCCCTCGCCCACCTGTGGCAACTGGACTGGGACGAAGACCGCTTGGCCGCACTGGGTCTGAGCCTGGGCGCCGATGTGCCGGTGTTCGTACGCGGCCACGCGGCGTTCGCGCAAGGTGTAGGGGAGCAACTGACCCCGGTCGACCCGATCGAACCCTGGTATGTCGTGCTGGTGCCGCAAGTGTCTGTCAGTACAGTAGAAATTTTTTCACATCCGCAGTTGACACGTGATTCACTCCCCCTTAAGATGCGCCCCGTTCCCGAGGGAAACAGTCGAAATGACTGCCAACCGGTGGTAGAGCAGAATTACCCGGAAGTTCGCAATGCGTTGAATTCACTGGGAAAATTCACTGAGGCTCGACTAACCGGCACTGGAAGTTGTGTGTTTGGGGCCTTCCCAAGCAAAGCCGAAGCTGATAAAGTTCTGGCCCTTCTTTCAGCGACCCAAACAGGGTTTGTGGCGAAAGGAAGCAATGTTTCGATGTTGCATCGCAAGCTGCAAAGTCTGGTCAAGAAGTCGAGCGCATGAGCGTTCGCAGCAACAGATACAGGGGCGTCGCCAAGCGGTAAGGCAGCAGGTTTTGATCCTGCCATGCGTTGGTTCGAATCCAGCCGCCCCTGCCATTTTCCTTATACTCATCCAGGTATACCCTCAGCCTTCAGGTACTGCGCGTGTCCAAGATGATGGTCTTTACGGGGAACGCTAACCCCGATCTGGCTCGGCGTGTCGTACGTCAGCTGCATATCCCTCTCGGTGACGTCTCTGTCGGTAAATTCTCCGACGGCGAGATCAGTACTGAGATCAATGAAAATGTTCGCGGTAAAGACGTTTTCATTATTCAGCCGACCTGCGCCCCGACCAACGATAACCTGATGGAACTGGTAGTGATGGCCGACGCCTTCCGCCGCTCCTCAGCATCCCGAATCACCGCCGTGATTCCCTACTTCGGATATGCCCGCCAGGACCGCCGTCCGCGTTCGGCACGTGTAGCCATCAGCGCCAAAGTCGTTGCTGACATGCTCACTGTCGTAGGTATCGACCGTGTACTCACCGTTGACCTGCACGCTGACCAGATCCAAGGCTTCTTCGATATCCCCGTCGACAACATCTACGGCTCGCCCGTACTGGTTGACGACATCGAAGACCAGCGTTTCGAGAACCTGATGATCGTTTCCCCGGACATCGGTGGTGTCGTGCGCGCACGCGCTGTCGCCAAGTCCCTGGGCGTCGATCTGGGTATCATCGACAAACGCCGCGAGAAGGCTAACCACTCCGAGGTTATGCACATCATCGGCGACGTCGAAGGGCGCACCTGCATCCTGGTAGACGACATGGTCGACACCGCCGGCACCCTGTGCCACGCGGCCAAAGCCCTGAAAGAGCACGGCGCTGCCAAGGTTTACGCCTACTGCACGCACCCTGTTTTGTCGGGCCGCGCGATCGAGAACATCGAGAAGTCGGTACTGGACGAGCTGGTGGTGACCAACACCGTTCCGCTGTCCGCCGCTGCTCAAGCCTGTGATCGTATCCGCCAGCTGGATATCGCACCGGTTGTCGCTGAAGCGGTACGCCGCATCAGCAACGAAGAATCGATCAGCGCGATGTTCCGCTAAGCGGAACACACGCTGACGAAAAGCGCCCCGCCCCAACACTGGTTGTTGGGGCGGGGCTTTTTTGCCATCCCCGCTGGCGCTGGTCGCAAACGCCCTCGGGGGGCTATTTTGGAGAAACAAAATGACCGAATTCACCCTGAACGCTCAAGCGCGTACTGACCTGGGGAAAGGTGCGAGCCGCCGCCTGCGTCACTCCGCCAACATCCCAGCCGTTGTCTACGGTGGTAACAAGGACGCTCAGTCCCTGACCATCCTGGCCAAGGAAATCACCAAGCTGTTCGACAACGAGGCTGCCTTCAGCCACGTTCTGGAACTGAACGTCGACGGCGCCAAGCAAAACGTCATCGTCAAGGCCCTGCAGCGCCACCCGGCCAAAGGCTTCATCATGCACGCCGACTTCGTTCGCGTCGTTGCTGGCCAGAAACTGACCGCCAAGGTTCCGGTTCACTTCATCAACGAAGAAGCCCCGGCCAAGAAAGGCGGCGAGATCTCCCACGTTGAGTCCGAGATCGAAGTTTCCTGCGAAGCCAAAGACCTGCCTGAGTTCATCGAAGTTGACCTGGCCAACGCCGAAGTCGGCACCATCATCCACCTGTCGGACCTGAAAGCTCCGAAAGGCGTAGAGTTCGTCGCTCTGGCCCACGGTGATGACAAAGCTGTTGCCAACGTTCACGCTCCACGCGTTGCTCCAGAAGCAGAAGGCGCTGCCGAGTAATCCACTCGCACGCCGGCGTTGATCGGGTTACAGTGCCGCGCGCACTGTAACCCACCAACTCCAAGGAAGAGCCCCTGACGTGACCGCCATCCAGTTGATCGTCGGCCTGGGTAACCCCGGCCCCGAATACGAACAGACCCGGCATAACGCAGGGGCTCTTTTCGTTGAACGCATTGCCAGCGCCCAGCGTGTTTCGCTGACCGCTGACAAAAAATATTTCGGCCTGACGGCTAAATTCAGCCATCAGGGCAACGACGTTCGTTTGTTGATCCCCACCACCTACATGAACCGCAGCGGCCAGTCCGTAGCGGCCTTGGCCAATTTCTTCCGCATCAAGCCGGAAGCGATACTGGTGGCACACGACGAACTCGATCTGCCCCCGGGCGTTGCCAAGCTCAAGCGCGGCGGCGGCCATGGTGGGCACAACGGCCTGCGCGACATCATCGCGCAGCTCGGCAACCAGAACGATTTCCACCGCCTGCGGCTTGGCATCGGCCACCCGGGTGACGCCAAACTGGTCTCCAACTTCGTCCTGGGCCGCGCGCCGCGCGCCGAGCAGGAGAAGCTCGACGCCAGCATCGATTTTGCCCTCGGCGTGCTGCCGGACGTGCTTGCCGGCGATTTCGCCAAGGCGATGCGCGAGCTGCACAGCCAGAAGGCCTGATTTCCTTTAGAGAGGGGAATACCCATGGGTTTCAATTGCGGCATCGTCGGCCTGCCCAACGTCGGCAAGTCCACCCTGTTCAACGCCCTGACCAAGTCTGGCATCGCGGCGGAGAATTTCCCCTTCTGCACCATCGAGCCAAACAGCGGCATCGTGCCTATGCCCGACGCGCGCCTGGCTGCACTGGCTGAAATCGTCAAGCCAAACCGCATCCTGCCGACCACCATGGAATTCGTCGACATCGCCGGCCTGGTTGCCGGTGCCTCGAAAGGCGAAGGCCTTGGCAACAAGTTCCTCGCCAACATCCGCGAGACCGATGCCATTGCCCATGTGGTGCGCTGCTTCGAAGACGAGAACGTGATCCACGTTTCCAACAGCGTCGACCCCAAGCGTGACATCGAGATCATCGACCTCGAACTGATCTTCGCCGACCTCGACAGCTGCGAAAAGCAACTGCAGAAGGTAGCCCGCAACGCCAAGGGCGGCGACAAGGAAGCCTTGGCGCAAAAGGCCATTCTGGAAAAGCTGATCCCGCACTTCACCGAAGGCAAGCCCGCGCGCAGCCTGATGAAGCACATGGCTGACGACGAAAAGGCCGTCATCCGTGGCTTCCACCTGCTGACCAGCAAGCCGGTGATGTACATCGCCAACGTGGCCGAAGACGGCTTCGACAACAACCCGCACCTGGACGTGGTCAAGGCCATTGCCGAGGAAGAAGGCGCGGTAGTGGTGCCGGTGTGCAACAAGATCGAAGCAGAAATCGCCGAGCTGGAAGACGGTGAAGAGAAGGACATGTTCCTCGAGGCCCTGGGCCTGGAAGAGCCTGGCCTGAACCGCGTGATCCGTGCCGGTTACGAGCTGCTGAACCTGCAGACCTACTTCACTGCCGGCGTGCAGGAAGTACGCGCCTGGACCGTACGCGTCGGTGCCACTGCCCCGCAGGCAGCCGGCGTTATCCACACCGACTTCGAAAAAGGCTTCATCCGCGCTGAAGTGGTGGCCTATGACGACTTCATCCAGTTCAAGGGTGAAGCCGGTGCCAAGGAAGCCGGTAAGTGGCGCCTGGAGGGCAAGGATTACATCGTCAAAGACGGCGACGTGATGCACTTCCGCTTTAACGTCTAAGCGGTAGCCTGCAGCACACACAAACCCCTTGAGGCTTGCGCCTCAAGGGGTTTTGTTTTGCCCAGGCATGCGTGTCCTTTGCAGGGGCGGCCTTGTGTCGCGCAGGGCCGCAAAGCGGCCCCCGCCTCCAGCATCTAAGCTGAGGTTCAGCGCCCTTCTCGCCCAGAGCCGACACCATGCCCCAACCCACTCGTCCAGACTGGCAACGCTGGTTACCCGGCCTGGCCACCCTGCTCCACTACAAGGCGGCCTGGCTACCCAAAGATATCGCCGCCGGCCTGGTGCTCACCACCATGCTGGTGCCTGTGGGCATCGCCTACGCCGAGGCTTCCGGCGTCCCCGGCATCTATGGCCTGTACGCCACCATCATCCCCCTGTTGGCCTATGCCCTGTTCGGCCCCAGCCGCATCCTGGTGCTGGGCCCGGACTCGGCGCTGGCCGCGCCTATCCTGGCTGTGGTGGTGCAATACGCGGCCAGCGACCCGCAGCAGGCGATCGCCATCGCCAGCATGATGGCCCTGGTCGCCGGGGCGTTCTGTGTGATTGCCGGGCTGCTGCGCCTGGGCTTTATCACCGAGTTGCTGTCCAAGCCCATCCGCTATGGATACATGAACGGCATCGCCCTGACCGTATTGATCAGCCAGTTGCCCAAGCTGTTCGGCATCAAAGTCGACAGCGAAGGGCCCTTGCGCGACCTTTGGTACTTGGGCCAGGCGCTGTTCGCCGGCCAAGGGCACTGGCCAAGCTTCATCGTGGGTGCCGGTAGCCTGGGGCTGATTCTGCTGCTCAAACCGTTCAAGCGCCTGCCGGGCATCCTGATCGCCGTGGTACTGGCGACGCTGGCAGTGAGCCTGTTCAACCTTGATCAGGTGGGCGTCAAGGTACTCGGGCAATTGCCCCAGGGCCTGCCCAGCTTCGTCTTCCCCTGGGTAAGCGACATCGACCTGATAGAAGTGTTACTGGGCGGGATTGCAGTAGCGCTGGTGTCGTTCGCCGACACCAGTGTGCTGTCACGCTCCTATGCTGCACGCCTCAAGATGCGGGTAAACCCCAACCAGGAAATGTTCGGCCTGGGCGTCGCCAACCTGGCCTCGGGGCTGTTTCAGGGAATCCCGATCAGCAGCAGTTCATCGCGCACCCCCGTGGCTGAAGCCGCCGGCTCGCAAACCCAGCTCACCGGCATCATCGGCGCGCTGGCGGTGACCCTGTTGCTGCTGGTAGCCCCCGATCTGATGCAACACCTGCCCAACAGTGCTTTGGCTGCGGTGGTCATTGCCGCAGCACTGGGGCTGTTCGAGTTTGCTGACCTCAAGCGTATCTTCCGCATGCAGCAGTGGGAGTTCTGGCTGTCGTTCACCTGCTTTGTCGGCGTGGCGGTGTTCGGCGCCATTCCCGGTATCGGCATTGCTGTGGCGGTGTCGGTAATCGAGTTCCTGTGGGACGGCTGGCGGCCGCACTACGCGGTGCTCGGCCGGGCCGATGGGCTGCGCGGATACCATGACATACAGCGTTATCCACAAGCCCGGCGTATTCCAGGGCTGGTGCTGCTGCGCTGGGACGCGCCGTTGTTCTTTGCCAACGCCGAACAATTCCAGAACACGGTGATGGCGGCGGTGGACGCGTCGCCAACGCCTGTGCAGCGGGTAGTGATTGCCGCTGAGCCCGTGACCAGCATCGATATCACTTCAGCGGACATGCTGGCCGAGCTGGACCGGGCACTGGAAGCGCGAGGGGTGGAGCTGCAGTTTGCCGAAATGAAGGACCCGGTGAAGGACAAGATGCGGCAGTTCGAGTTGTTCGAGCCTATAGGGGAGAAGGCCTTTCATCCGACGGTGGGCGCAGCGGTGGATGCCTATCTGGAAGAGAGTGGGGTTGATTGGCAACCCTGAGCTTCCTGGGGGCCGGGCTTAACCGCTAAGAAGCCCGCGCCGACTCCGAAGCCGGTCAATCCAGATCAACATGCCGCTGGCGTACACCGATACCGCCAGAAACAGCGCCATACGCACCGCAAACGCCTTGTACACATCCTGCCCAGCAGCACTGTCCTGCACCGACTGCCCCAGCAAGATCAGCATGGTCGTCAGGCAACTGACCCAGTATGCCGGGCTCTGCCGGCTCAGCACCGCCTGGTACAGGCGCCGCGCCTGCCAGAGGGCGAACAGCAGTACCCACAAGAAGAACATCCACAGGTGAACGAACAGGCTCAGCGCTACCCATAGCGCTATTGCCAACACCCCGGCAAGCAAGGTTGAACCGATCAGCTCTCGGCTCGCGTGCCGCGCGCGGGTTTCGCCTGCTTGTTGCCCCACACTCACGGCCTTCATGATCAACGGCATGTACTGGTCAGGGGCGATCAATGCCAGCAGAAAGGCTGGCATCACGATCAACGTGGCACGCAGCGCCACCCAACTGACATGCTCGCTGCCCAGCAGCGGCGGCACCGGCTGTGCTGGCGCATTGGCAGGTTCGGGGAACAACGAATGCGCCACTGACGTGCCCAGCACTGCCAGCAGCATGCCTTTGGCCAGCGCTTCGACCACCGACAGTGCCAGGGTGAAGTCACTGGTACCGGCAGCGGCGATCATGGTCAGGCCGATCACCAGCAGGTTGGCCAGCAAGCCGTTGCCGCCCTTCAGCGCATAGCGCAAGGTCAGGAAAACACCCACCCCGACCAGTAACACCCCGGCCAGCGGAGCATGGCGCAACAGCGGAATCAGCAGCAAACCGCTGCCGCATGCGAGCAGCACCAGTAACGCCAGGGCCGGTGCTGCACGCAGGGGCAATGGCTGACTGCGCATGGCCAGCAACAGCACCGCAAACACCGGCGCCAGGATCGGCACCGGCAAGCCGATACCAAAGCTCACCGCCAGGCACAGCGCCACGCCCCAGGCCAGGCGCAGTGCGCGCAGGCGGCGCAATTCAATAGGCATACGACAGCCAGCTCATCAGCCACATGAACAACCGGCCCAGCAGGTTCATTGGGTTACCTTCGCTAGGCAGGGCCATGACCTCGGCCTGACCACCGACCCGCAGCACGGTCTTGTCCTGAAGCTGGTCGCGCTCCAGCTCGACAATCACCGGGAAGCGCTGCGCCGAACGCAGCCACTCGCGGCTGTTCTTCACGGTCGGCAGCGTACCCGGCGGCGTGCTCTGGCCCACGCTAACGCCGTAGCCAATGCTGCGTATGCGCCCCTTCAACACGGTGCCAGGTAGCGCATCGAGCACCACCAGCACCGGGGTTTCAGGGCGCAAGCGACCGAGGTTGTTCTCGGTCATGTCGGCACTTATCCACACGTCATGGATACTGATCAGGGTCATCATCGGGCTGCCCGCCCCGACATAATGGCCAACGTCTGTGCGCAGATCGGTGATCAGCCCGTTCGCGTCAGCCCGCACCACGGTACGGGCAAGGTCCAGGCGCGCCTTTTCCACATTGGCCGCAGCACTGCGCAGTTGGGCGTTGTCATCCTGTGCCCCGCCCTGCTGCTCACGGGCGCGCTCTACCTCGGCGCGGGCCGCCGCCACTTGGCTGATGGCCTGGTCGCGGTTGGCCTGGGCGCCTTCCAGGCGGCGCACCGACACCGTACCGGGGTCTTCGTCAATCAGCCGTTTAAGGCGCTCGGCGTCCTGCCGCGCCTTGCGCTCATTGGCCTGGGCTGCCACCAGCGCTGCCTGTGCCGAATCGATGCCGGCGGTACTGGCGCCGATCTGCCGGCGCACGGCATCGAGGTCGGCTTCGGCTCGGGCCAGGGCAATGCGGTACTGCTCCTGATCGAGTTCGAACAGCACATCACCCTGGCGCACCTCCTGGTTATTGCCTACGGCCACACGCTTGATCTGCCCGGCCACTTCCGCGGCCACCGGGACTACGTAAGCCTGCAGGCGAGCTTGCTGGGTGTACGGCGTATAGCGGTCAGCCAGCAAGTACCAGAGCAGGCTGACGGCAATCAGCAGCAGCACCCAGCGCATGCCGCGATCCGGGGCTGACGGGGGCGGCGTTGGCGTGGCGTCGCTCATTCGGTTTCACCCTGTGAATGCGCGGTGGGGGCTGGCTCGTCGAGCAACTCGCCCCAGTCGGTGCGTTGCTGCATTTGCCGGCGGGTGGCCGGGTCGATCGGCGCGCGGCTGGCATCCCAACCACCACCCAGAGCCTTGTACAAAGTCACCAGGCTGCTGACCGCGTTGCCACGGCTGACCAGGTAACCGTCCTGTTGCTGCAACAGCAGTTGCTGAGCATCGAGCACCCGCTGAAAATCGGCGAAGCCTTCGCGATACTGCGAGCTGGCCAGATTCAGCGAGCGCTGCGCAGCCTGAGAGGCCTGCTCGCGAATGGTTGCACTCTGCAGCGAGCGCACCAGCCCGCTGGCAGCATCGTCGGCCTCACGGGCGGCTTCGCGCACGCCCTGCTGGTACAGCTCGATCAGTTGCTGCAAGCGGGCATCCTCCACGCGTACGGTGTTCTTGCGCCGGCCATAGTCGAACGGGTTCCAGATCAGGCTTGGGCCAGCAGCCAGGTCGAAGGTGTCGGGCAGATGATTGGCCGATAAAAAGGTCCAGCCGATACTGCCGAGCAAGCTCAGCTGTGGATAAAGATCGGCCTCGGCCACCCCGACCAGTGCCGACTGCGCTGCCACTGCCTGCTCGGCGGCGCGGATGTCCGGGCGGCGCTGCAGCAGGCTGGCAGGTACATCCTGCAACACTGCCCGGTCAGGCAAGGGCAGCTGGCCATGGCCGACCGCCAGCTGCGGCAGGGGCCCGGGCGGGCGGCCGAGCAGCGAGCACAGCACATTGCGCAGGGCATTGAGCTGGTTCTCGAACTCGGGAATGGTGGCCAGGGTCGCCAGATATTGAGTACGCGCCTGCTGCCAGTCGAGCTCGTCATTTTCGCCGTGGCGGAACAACCGCTCAGTGATCTCCAGGCTACGCGCCTGACGCTTGGCGTTCTCTTGCGCGATAGCCAGCCGCGCTTCGGCGGTACGCAGGGCAAAGTAGGTGTCGGCCACTTGCGCACGCAGCAGCAGCATGGCGTCGGCGTAGTTGGCCTGGGAGGCGAAGTAGGCGGCGTCGGCGCTTTCGATGGCGCGACTGAAGCGGCCCCAGAAGTCAATTTCCCAGCCGATGTCGAATCCCACGCTGGATTGCCAGAACACTGAATCACGGGCCGAAGGCGTACCAGACTGATTCTGCTTCAGGTACAGGCTCTGCGCACTCAGTTGCTGCAGCTGCGGATAACGCCCGGTCTGCACGATGGCCAACTGGGCACGGGCTTCAGCGATACGCAGGCCAGCCACGCGCAGGTTGGTGTTGTTGGTATCGGCTTCGGCTATCAGCGCATCCAGCGTCGGGTCGGCAAACACCGCCCACCACTGGCGCAGGTCGGGGGCCGCCGCGCTGTGCCCTGCCTGCTCCAGCATTGGCGTGCTCCAGCCGTCCAGCCACGGCGCTTGGGGCTTCTCGAAATCCGGACCAACCTGAGTGCAACCAGCCAGCACCATCAGCAGCCCCAGGCCATAGCAGCGGTTGGGCATGGCTCAAGCGGCGGGTGGTGCCGGTTGCTCCGGCACCTGCAGCGCAACCCATTGCCAGAACAGCACGTACGCCACGCCGAGGATTACCGGGCCTATGAACAAGCCGATGATGCCTTTGACCACCATGCCGCCCAATGCCCCGATCAGTACCACCGGCATCGGTACATCAACCCCGCGCCCCAGCAGCAGCGGCTTGAGCACATTGTCGGCAAGGCCGGCGACGAAGGTGTAGATGGCAAAAATGATGGTCGCCACGGTAAAACCTTCGACGTTGAACATATAGATGATCACCGGCACGGTAACCAGCGTCGCCGGGGCCTGTGCAATGCCCAGCATGAGGATGGCGATGGCCAGCATCCCGGCACCGGGAACTCCTTTGACGACAAAACCGACACCGATCAGCAACATCTGGATGAAGGCAATGCCGATCACCCCTTGCGCCACCGCGCGAATGGTGGCGGTGCACAGCTTGGCCAAGGGTTTACCGCGCTCTTCGCCTGATACCCGCATGGCGATACGCTGCGCAGCGATTTCACCGCGATCACCGAAGGCCATGATGACCCCGGAAATAATGATTGCGCCGATGAACAGCAGGAAGGCCCCACCGGCGCTGGCAGCAGCGCCCAGCACCGTTAGCCCGGCCCCCTTGATCTGGGGCATCCACTGGTTCAGCACACTGGCCATGTTTTCGGAGGCCGCCAACCACAGCGCATGCACCTTCGGCCCGATCAGTGGCCAGGTCGCCACCGAATCAGGCGGGACCGGCACGCTCCAGGCGCCGCTCTTGAGTAGCGTCACCAGGCTGTCCACCGATTCGCCGATGGACATCACCACCAGGTAGATAGGCACCAGCAGCACTACCAGAACCAATAGCACCAACAGCGTCGCCGCATAACCTTGCCTGAACCCGGTGCGGCGCTGGATGCGGCAATGCAATGGGTACAAGGTGACCGCCAGAATCACCGCCCACAGCATCAACTCCAGGAACGGCTGGAACACCTGAAAGGCGAAGGTCACCAAGACTGCCACCAGGCCTGCCTTGATGAGCACATCGAGCAAGCCCCGCGAAAGGGCGCTGTCCAGCCTGGAACTCGACTGCATGATTCACCTCCCGATATTCAATGCGCCAGCAAGGCGCAATTCACTGGCCCGTTTCAGGGGATGCCTGAGCAGGGCTGTCATCGCGCATCTGCCGCGCCAGGGCCATCATGACCAAGGGCACCACCGCCATCGACAGGGTGATGGCCAGCACCAGCAGGTCGTGTACCTGCGGGGTGAGTACCTGGTGCTCCAGCGCCAGCTTGAACACCACGAAGGCGAACTCGCCCCCCGAAGCCAGCACCACGCCCAGGCAGAGCGCCTGGGCCTTGTTGAGCCCACCCATCGTGCGCCCCAGGCCATACAACAAGGGCAGCTTGATAGCGACCAGCAGCAACGTCAGGCCCAACACCATCAGCGGCATGCCGAACAGCAAGCGCAGGTCGGCACTCATACCTACGCCAACGAAGAACAATCCCAGCAGCAGGCCTTTGATAGGCTCGATCTGGGTTTCCAGTTCGTGGCGAAACGGCGACTCAGCCATCAGTACGCCGGCCAGGAAGGCCCCCAGCGCCATTGACACACCCACATGCTCCATCAACCAAGCGGTGCCGAGCACGACCAGCAAGGCCGTGGCGGTCGATAGTTCAGGCAGGCCCGAACCCACCGTCCACTTGAATATCGGGGTCAGCAGATAGCGGCCAAAAACAATCAGCACACCAATGCCGACAACCACAGCCAACAAGGGCCAGGCACCTTCGTCAGCGGTGCTGACATCGCCACCGAGCAACGGCACCACTGCAATCAAGGGAATGGCGGCAATGTCCTGGAACAGCAGGATGGCCACGGCCAGGCGGCCATGAGGTTTGCCCAGGTCCTTGCGCTCGGCCAGTACCTGCAAGCCAAAGGCGGTGGACGACAGCGCCAGGCCCAGGCCCAGGACGATGGCGGCAGGTTTCGATTGGTCGAACAGCCAGAATGCCAGTAGCCCAAGCAGTACGGCGGTCAGCCCCACTTGCAGACTGCCGACGCCAAATAGCGCCCGGCGCATGGTCCACAGACGCTTTGGGGACAGCTCCAGGCCAATCACGAACAACAGCATGACCACGCCCATTTCCGACAGCCGCGCCACGTTGTCCGGATTGCCAAGCAGGCCAAACACCGACGGACCAATCAGGATACCCGCCAACAGGTATCCCGGTACTGCGCCCATTTTCAGACGCTGCGCCAGCGGTACCAGAAGCACCACAGCCAAAAGGAATACCACCGTCGCCTGCAACAGGCTGCCGTCATGTGGCATGAACTCGTACCTTCGCAGCTCCCGGCAGGGAGGGGTTCAGAAGCGTTCTTCGACGAACTTGAACGGGTAGGCGACAGCCTTGTACTTGCCGATCTTGCCGCGTTTGGGCAGCTTCACGTGCTGGTCGCGGGTTATGTCCTTGTAGGGAATACGGCTGAGCAGATGGCTGATGATATTCAACCGGGCGCGACGCTTGTCGTTGGAATTGGCCACGAACCATGGTGCCCAAGCGGTATCCGAGGCCTGGAACATATCGTCACGCGCTTGGGTGTAGTCATCCCAGCGGGTATACGACTTGAGGTCCATCGGCGATAACTTCCACAGCTTGCGGCCGTCGTTGATGCGATCCTGCAGGCGCCGGGTCTGCTCATCGGCGCTGACTTCAAGCCAGTACTTGATGAGGATGATCCCCGAATCGACCATGACCCTCTCGAACACAGGTACACCGGTCAGAAACTTGTCCACTTGCTCGCCAGAGCAGAAGCCCATTACCCGCTCAACGCCCGCACGGTTGTACCAACTGCGGTCGAAGATCACCACTTCACCTGCCGCTGGCAGATGGCCCAGGTAGCGCTGCAAGTACATTTGGGTCTTTTCCCGCTCGGTCGGTGCGGGCAGCGCCACTACACGAAACACCCGCGGGCTGACACGCTCGGTAATGGCCTTGATGGTACCGCCCTTGCCGGCGCCATCGCGGCCTTCGAAGACAATGCATACCTTCAGGCCCTTGGCCACCACCCACTCCTGCAGCTTCACCAGCTCTACATGCAGGTTCTTGAGCGCTTTTTCGTAGGCCTTGCCGCCCAACTTTTCTGGTTGCTCCTGGGAGCGCTTCTTCCTGGACGGCTTCGACATGACACTCTCCTGAAGGCGAATGAAGAGTCAGTATGGTCGATTAATGCCAGTTTGCCGCTTCGCTTGCAGATTGATGGGGGCTGCCATCACTTCACAAATTTCTGAACTGATTATTTGCCGCCAGCGATTTTTCCCCTCGCCAACCGCCACCAGAATCGCTTCACCACAATCACAATAAACCGTGAGGCCACTCCCGTGGACCAGACACTTCAAGTGCGGCAAGCCGCCGCCGACCTCGTCGCGGCGTTCGCCAGCAACGACACCGCCCGCTATTTCGCCTGCTTCAGCGAAGACGCCACCTTTCTATTCCACACCTTGGCGCATCCGCTGCTGTCGCGTCGCGCCTATGAAGAGCTCTGGGCCCAGTGGCAGGCCGAGGACTTTGCCGTGCTTGCCTGCGAGTCGGGGAACGCCCACGTAAGCCTGCACGGCGACGTGGCTATTTTCATGCACGATGTGGCCACGCGTATCCGCATCAGCGGTGAAGAGCACCCATTGAGCGAGCGCGAGACCATTGTCTTCCGCCGCCATGGTGACCAGTGGCTGGCCTGCCACGAGCACCTGTCGGTCGTAACACCGGCCTGATCACACTTTACGCGGCGCTGCCGCCCTGCCATCGCACCCACAAAAAGGCCCGCGCACTGCGCTGGCTACAACAACCGCGCTGGAGCATCACCATGAGCCATTCGACCGGTATCGAGACCAACGGCGTCGAACAGATCCCCGCCGATCAACGCGACGCCTCCCCGCTAGACCTGTTCCGCCTGATCTTCGGCGGTGCCAATACCTTCGCTACCGCCGTACTGGGCAGCTTCCCGGTGCTTTTCGGGTTGTCATTCCAGGCCGGTGTGTGGGCGATTCTGCTCGGCGTTGGCATCGGCGCGCTGATCCTTGCACCGATGGGGCTGTTCGGCGCGCTTAACGGCACCAACAACGCCGTTTCATCGGGTGCGCACTTTGGTGTACACGGGCGCATCGTCGGCTCGTTCCTGTCGCTGCTCACGGCGGTGGCGTTTTTCTCGCTCTCGGTGTGGAGCTCGGGCGATGCATTGGTCGGTGGTGCCAAGCGCCTGGCCGGCCTGCCAGAGACCGACCTGACCCTGGGCCTGGCCTACGGCTTGTTCGCGGTGCTGGTATTGGTGGTATGCATCTTTGGCTTCCGCTTCATGCTGTGGGTCAACAAGATTGCCGTTTGGGCCTCGAGCCTGCTGTTCCTGCTGGGCATCGTCGCGTTTGCCGGGCCCTTCGATGCGGGCTACGCAGGCAGCGTCAACCTTGGCCAGGCGGGTTTCTGGGCTGCGTTCGTGGGCGCGGCGATCCTGGCCATGAGCAACCCTGTGTCGTTCGGTGCGTTTTTGGGTGACTGGTCACGCTATATCCCGCGTGAAACACCCAAGGCGCGCATCATGCTGGCCGTGATCGCGGCACAGGGGGCGACGCTGATTCCGTTCCTGTTCGGTCTGTGTACGGCCACCCTGGTAGCCACCCAGGCACCGGACTACATTGCCGCCAACAACTATGTCGGCGGCCTGCTGGCAGTTGCACCTAGCTGGTTCTTCCTGCCGGTGTGCCTGATTGCGGTGATTGGCGGCATGTCCACCGGCACCACTGCGCTGTATGGCACCGGCCTGGACATGTCCAGCGTGTTCCCCCGCTTGCTCAGCCGTGCCGGCGCCACGCTGCTGATTGGCGTGCTGGCGATCGGCTTCATCTTCATTGGCCGCTTCACCTTCAACCTCGTGCAGAGCGTATCGACCTTTGCCGTACTGATCATTACCTGCACCAGCCCGTGGATGGTGATCATGGTCCTTGGCCTGATTACCCGCCGCGGCTTCTACCACGCTGACGACCTGCAGGTATTCACCCGTGGCCAGCGTGGTGGCCACTACTGGTTCCTGCACGGCTGGAACTGGCGCGGCATGGGGGCGTGGATCCCCAGCGCGGCGGTTGGCCTGTGCTTCGTCAACCTGCCGGGGCAGTTCGTTGGCCCACTGGGTGACCTGGCTGGCGGCATCGACCTGAGCCTGCCGGTCACGCTGGGGCTGGCTGGCGTGCTGTACCTGCTGTTGCTCAACCTGTTCCCTGAACCTGCTGGCGTGTATGGCCCCCTGGGCCCGCGATGGGTGCGTTGCAAAAGCACCGCGCATACGCCTGTGACCACTGCCGAAATGGCCTGACTGGAAACCGACCATGACCACTTCCCACTATATCGCCGGCCATTGGGTCGAAGGCCAAGGCAGCGACTGCATCAGCGTCAACGACCCTGCGCTGGGGCAACCGTTCGCCGAGCTGATGGCCGCCAGCGTGAGCCAGGTCGACCAGGCCGTGGCCGCTGCCCGCAACGCCCTGCCCGCCTGGAAAAGCACCAGCGCCAGCGAACGTGCCGCCTTCCTGCGTGGTTTTGCCGAGCAGCTCGGGCAGCGCCGTGAAGCGCTTGTCAGCGTGCAGATGCGCAATAACGGCAAACCGCGTCACGAAGCGGAAATCGACCTGGATGACGCCATCGCCACCTTTGGCTATTACGCCGAGCTGGCCGAGCAGCTGCCATCGAAAAACCGCTCCGTGCCGCTGGCTGCGCCGGGTTTCACCGCCCGCACCCGCCTTGAACCGGTGGGCGTGGTCGGCCTGATCGTGCCGTGGAACTTCCCGTTGGTGACCAGCGCCTGGAAGCTTGCCCCGGCCCTGGCCGCCGGGTGCACCGTGGTGCTCAAGCCTTCAGAGGTCACGCCGCTGATTGAGCAGGCCTACGGCCAGATCGCCGACGCCTTGGGCCTGCCGGCCGGGGTACTGAACATCATCAACGGCAAGGCCGAGACCGGCGCCGCGCTAAGCAACCACAACGGCCTGGACAAGCTGTCGTTCACAGGTAGCAACAGCGTCGGCAGCCAGGTGATGCGCAGTGCTTCGGCGCAGTGCCGACCAGTGACGCTGGAACTGGGCGGCAAGTCGGCCATCGTTGTGTTCGAGGATTGCGATGTCGACCAAGCGGTGGAATGGATTGTTGCCGGCATCAGCTGGAACGCCGGCCAGATGTGTTCGGCCACATCGCGGCTGCTGGTACAGGACGGCATTGCCGATGCTCTGCTGCCGCGCTTGCAGGCGGCACTGGAAAACTTGCGGGTGGGTAATCCTTTGACCGAAGAGGTCGACATGGGCCCGCTGACCAGCCAGGCGCAGTGGCTGAAGGTGGCCAGTTACTTTGCCACGGCGCGCGAAGAAGGTTTGCAGTGCCTGGCTGGCGGCCATGCACTGGACCGTGAAGGCTGGTTCGTCAGCCCGACGCTGTATACCGATGTGCCGAAAGACAGCCGCCTGTGGACCGAGGAAATCTTTGGCCCAGTGCTCTGCGCACGGCGCTTTACCACCGAGGAGCAGGCCATTGCCGAAGCCAATGACAGCCGCTTTGGGCTGGTCGCCACGGTGTGCTCCGCCGACCTGGAACGCGCCGAGCGCGTGGCCGATGCGCTGGAGGTTGGCCATGTGTGGATCAACTCGGTGCAGGCGGTGTTCGTCGAGACGTCATGGGGTGGCACCAAGGGCAGCGGGATCGGCCGTGAGCTGGGGCCTTGGGGGTTGTCAGCCTATCAGTCGGTCAAGCATGTGACGCGCTGCCTGGGCTGATATCGCAAGGGGCCGCGTTATGGCACCGGCTCTGCCGGTGTTCGCGGGTAAACCCGCTCCTACAGCGGCCTGTGTCCAACCCCCGGTGTGTGTCCACCACCAATCGCTGGTAGGAGCGGGTTTACCCGCGAATACGGTGGCGGCGGCAACAGTGAACGGCGGGGGGAAATTGGCCAGCAGGGCCGGCCTCTTCGCGGGTGAACCCGCTCCTACACGACGGCCTGTGTCCAACCCCCGAGGTGTGTCCACCACCAATCT
>NZ_JBICMK010000127.1:0-10484 GCF_043106315.1 Pseudomonas sp. FYR_5
TTCACCGTTGCCGCCGCTACCGTATTCGCGGGTGAACCCGCTCCTACACATGATCGGTGGTGGACACACATCGGTGGTTGGGCGCAGGCCGCTGTAGGTTTACCCGCGAAGGCGCGCAAAGCGCCCCCGACGTTTACGAAGCAACGGCCTCAGCTGGCGAAACGATACTGGTCTTCGCCCCCCGCGATCGCCCTGAGCTCAGGTACGCCGCAATCGACTCCTGCGTCACCTCGCCCAAGAACACCTGCTCGGCATCCAGCACCGGCAACCATGCCCGGTTGAACTCGTACATGCGCGACAACAGGATGCGCAAATGCTCATCGTGCGCCGCCGTGGCATTGAACGGTCGCAGGAAATCGCCACACGTCCCTTGCTGGCGGTGCATGTCGCGTCGGCGCACATAGCCCAGCGCCTTGTTCTGTGCATCGGTCACCACCACGTAGCGGCGGTCATGCTCGTCGAGCAGCTCCAGCGCATCGCTCACAGGCGTTTGCGGGCTCACCGATGGCGCGTTGTCTGCGGCATCCTCGGCACGCACCAGCAGCAGGCGTTTGAGCGTGCTGTCCTGGCCCACGAAGTTGCTGACGAAATCATCCGCCGGATGGGCTAGCAAGGTGTCCGGATGGTCCAGTTGCAACAGCTTGCCGGCACGGAAGATGGCAATCTTGTCGCCCAGTTTGATCGCTTCGTCGATGTCGTGGCTGACCATGATCACCGTCTTGTTCAGCGCCCGCTGCATTTCGAAGAACTCGTTCTGGATCATCTCGCGGTTGATCGGGTCGACCGCGCCGAACGGTTCGTCCATCAACAGCACGGGTGCATCTGCTGCCAGGGCACGAATCACGCCGATACGCTGTTGCTGGCCGCCGGACAGCTCGCGCGGGTAGCGTTGCAGGTACTGCTTGGGTTCGAGCTTGATCATGTGCATCAGCTCGCGAGCACGCTCGTGGCATTTCTGCTTGTCCCAGCCAAGCAGGCGTGGGACCACGGTGATGTTCTCTTCGATGGTCATGTTGGGGAACAAACCGATCTGCTGGATCACATAGCCGATGTGCCGGCGCAGGGTGACTTCGTCCAGCCCGGTGGTGTCTTCGCCATCGATGAACACCTGGCCCGAGGTGGGCGTGATCAGGCGGTTGATCATTTTCAGCGTGGTGCTCTTGCCGCAGCCCGACGGGCCGAGGAACACGCAGATTTCCCCTTCGTTGACAGTGAGGCTTACCGAGTCGACGGCTTTGACGTCCTTGCCGTTGACGTTGAAGGTTTTGCTGAGGTTCTTCAGTTCGATCATGAGCGCAGTCCTTCTGGAGTCAGGGCACGTTGCAGGGTTTGCAGCAGCAGGTCGGCGATGATTGCCAGCAGGCTCACCAGCAAGGCGCCGATCAGCAGCATCGACATGTCGCTGCGGCTGATGGAGGTGAGGATGAGCACACCCAGGCCGCCGGCGCCGATGGTGGCAGCAATGGTCATGACACCGATGTTCATGACCACGGCGGTGCGTACACCGGCGAGGATGACCGGTACGGCGATGGGCAGTTCGACCATGCGCAGGCGCTGGCCGAAGGTCATGCCTATACCGCGTGCGGCTTCACGGATGCCGGGCTCGACATTGGTCAGGGCCAGGTAGGTGTTGCGCAGGATCGGCAGCAGCGAGTACAGGAACACCGCAGTGATCGCTGGCAACGGCCCCAGGCCCTGGCCGAACTTGGAGTAGAACGGCAACAGCAGGCCGAACAGGGCAATCGAGGGGATGGTCAGCAGCACTGTGGCGCTGGCCTGCAGCGGGCCTGCGAGGGCCGGAAAACGAGTCATCAGGATGCCCAGCGGCACCCCGACCAGAATCGCCAGGCCCACGGCAACGCCGACCAGCATGATGTGCTGCCAGGTCAGGTGCAGCACCTGGGCCCAGTCCAGGTGGCTGAAGGTATCGATCAGGTTCATGGCTGGCCCTCGCTGTTCAGTGGGTGTTTGCGCAGGAAGTCCGCGGCCACGGCAGTGGGGTTCTGGTGCTCGACATCGACCTTGGCGTTGAGCTGGCGCATGGTTTGGTCATCCAGTTGCTCGGCCAGCGGCTTGAGCAGGCCAGCCAGCTGCGGGTTGGCGTCGAGCGTGGCTTTGCGTATCACCGGCGCGGCGGTGTAGTCGGGGAAGTAGTGTTTGTCGTCTTCCAGCAGCTTGAGGTCGAAAGCGTCCAGGCGGCCGTCGGTGGTATACACCAGGCCGGCGAACACCTGATTGTTGCGCATGGCGGTGTACACCAGCCCGGCGTCCATCTGGCGGATGTTGCGCCGGCCCAGCGGCAGGCCATACATTTCGCGCAGGCCTACCAGGCCGTCGGGGCGGTTGGCGAACTCGGTGTCCAGGGCCACCAGGTGATTACGCTTGCTCTCGTCGCGCAGCACCTGGTTGAGGTCGCTGATCGAGTTGATCTGCGGGTAGGCCTCGGCGACCTGCTTCGGCAAGCCGAGGGCATAGGTGTTGCTGAATTTCGACGGGGTCAGCCAGATCAGGTCTTTTTTGGCATCCAGCTCCTTGACCTTGGCGTAGGTTGCCTCGGCGCTGGGCATACGCTCTTCGATGTGGTTGTACGACACCAGCGACACACCGGTGTATTCCCACATCAGGTCGAGCTGGCCGGTTTCCTGGGCCTGGCGTGCGAGGTTGCTGCCAAGCCCGCCGATGACACGCACATCGAAGCCGTTGGCGCGCAGGTATTGCGCGGTGATTTCGGCGAGCACGGTCTGTTCGGTGAACACCCGCGCGCCGATGCGGATCAGCGGTTTTTCAGCTGCCTGGGCAAATCCTGCGAACAGCAAGGCCGCGCCCAGTAGCAAGGCGATTCTCTTCTTCATACGTTTCCTATCCTTATTGGACCAGGCCGCGTTCCAGCCAGCGCTTGCTGGAGAAACTCACCGCCGCATCCAGCACCAGTGCCAGCAGCGCGGTGCAGGCGGCACCCAGCAGCAGTTGTGGCTGGTTGTTCAGGGCGATGCCGGGGAAGATCAGGCTACCCAGGCTGTTGGCGCCGATCAGGAACGCCAGCGGTGCGGTACCCACATTCAGTGCCAGGGCCACGCGTACGCCGCCGACGATGATCGGCACGGCGTTGGGCAGCTCCACCTGCCAGAGTTGCTGGCGCGGGGTCATGCCAATGCCGGTGGCGGCTTCCTTGAGCGAAGCAGGGACGTTTTTCAGGCCTTCGTAGGTGTTGCGCACAATCGGCAGGAGGGAGGCGAGGAATAGCGCGAAGATCGCAGGCCCGGCTCCGATGCCCAGGATACTGAGGGCGATGGCCAGAACGGCCAGAGGGGGGATGGTGTTGCCAACGTTGAAGAACTGCATGAAGCGCTCGGCTTTGTCGACCCGGTGCGGTCGACTTAACGCAATGCCGGCGGGGATGCCCACGGCCAGCGCCGCCGCCATCGAAGCCAGCACCAATACCAGGTGCGCTTGCAGGTAGAACCCAAGATCGTCGCGATAACGCGCGATCGTGTCGATGCCGATCCAGTGGACCAGCAGGGCCAGGATGACGAGCACGGCGGCCCATCCCAACAGCCCCGAACCGTAGCGTTTTGCCACAGGTGGACTCCTTGTGTAGTCGGCGAGCACACTTCTTGGTTGCCGGTCAATTCTGGCGGCGGGTGGTGTGTTCGCGAGTAGCAGCGTGATGCAAGCCGAGGGCTGCGATCAGGCCATGAGCCGAACCCCGTCGGGCCCGAAAATGCTGATGAAACCAGTCCCCAACCGAAGCGGTTTGCAGGGGAGTGGACGTCTCCATGGGTGTCAAGGTTCCCATCTGAGGCAGCATTTGGCCAGCGTTAATCACTGGGGGGCAGGATTTTTGGCGAGAAAAAACAGCGACTTAATGTGCTGCAGGCGTTGAAATAACTGCGCTTTGGTCATTTGTCGTGATAAAGCGATTGCCTGTTGGATTTCTTTTGTCTGTGCCGGCCTCTTCGCGGGTAAACCCGCTCCTACACAGACTGCACCGCATTCGAATCCTGTGTCGTACCTGTGGGAGCGGGTTTACCCGCGAAGAGGCCGGCACAGGCGCCATTCATTCGGCAGATTTTGGTCCAGGCCCAACTTCAGGTATGATACTGCCCCTTTCAAATCCCCCAGTCAGGCGATTTCCCATGACCAACCAGGCCGCCGAAGTCGCGAAGCGCCGCACTTTCGCAATCATTTCCCACCCCGACGCCGGTAAGACCACCATCACCGAGAAGCTGCTGCTGATGGGCAAGGCCATTGCCGTCGCCGGTACCGTGAAGTCGCGCAAGTCCGACCGCCACGCCACCTCCGACTGGATGGAAATGGAGAAGCAGCGCGGCATCTCCATCACCACCTCGGTGATGCAGTTCCCGTATCGCGAGCACATGATCAACCTGCTCGACACCCCGGGCCACGAAGACTTCTCCGAAGACACCTACCGCACCCTGACCGCGGTGGACTCGGCGCTGATGGTGCTCGATGGCGGTAAAGGTGTAGAGCCGCGTACCATCGCCCTGATGGACGTGTGCCGGCTGCGCGACACGCCAATCGTCAGCTTCATCAACAAACTCGACCGTGATATCCGCGACCCGATCGAACTGCTCGACGAGATCGAAGCCGTTCTGAAGATCAAGGCCGCGCCAATCACCTGGCCAATCGGTTGCTACCGTGACTTCAAGGGTGTGTACCACCTCACTGGCGACTACATCATCGTCTACACCCCGGGCCACGGCCACGAGCGCACCGAAGCCAAGATCATCCAGAAACTGGACTCGGACGAAGCCCGCGCACACCTGGGCGACCAGTACGACGCGTTCGTCGAGCAACTGGAGCTGGTGCAGGGCGCCTGCCACGAGTTCAACCAGGAAGAGTTCATCAACGGTCAGCTGACCCCGGTGTTCTTCGGTACTGCGCTGGGCAACTTCGGTGTCGACCACGTGCTCGACGCCGTGGTCGACTGGGCGCCGCGTCCGCTTGGCCGTGTGGCCAACGAGCGTACCGTGGAGCCTGTGGAAGAGAAGTTCACCGGTTTCGTGTTCAAGATCCAGGCGAACATGGACCCGAAACACCGCGACCGTATCGCCTTCATGCGCATCTGCTCGGGCAAGTACGAGAAAGGCATGAAAATGCGCCATGTGCGCTTGAACAAAGACCTGCGTATCGGCGATGCGCTGACGTTCTTCTCCTCCGAGCGTGAGCAGCTGGAAGAGGCCTTTGCCGGTGACATCATCGGCCTGCACAACCACGGCACCATCCAGATCGGCGACACCTTCACCGAAGGTGAGGCGCTGGGCTTCACCGGTATTCCGCACTTCGCGCCGGAGCTGTTCCGCCGCGTACGCCTGAAAGACCCGCTGAAATCCAAGCAACTGCGTCAAGGCCTGCAGCAGCTGGCCGAAGAAGGTGCTACTCAGGTGTTCTTCCCTGAGCGCAGCAACGACATCATCCTGGGTGCGGTCGGCGTGCTGCAGTTCGACGTGGTCGCCAGCCGTCTGAAGGAAGAGTACAAGGTCGAGTGCGCCTACGAGCCTATCACCGTCTGGTCCGCGCGCTGGATCAGCTGCGATGACAAGAAGAAGCTCGAGGAATTCCAGACCAAGGCCATGGAAAACCTGGCCATCGACGGCGGCGGTCACCTGACCTACCTGGCGCCAACCCGGGTCAACCTGGCGCTGATGGAAGAGCGCTGGCCGGACATCAAGTTCCGCGCTACCCGCGAGCACCATTAAGGCCTGAAATCGGGGCCGCTAGGCGGCCCCATTTCAATTTCCGGCTTTGATACTGGTCCAGATTCGCGTACGAATACGGTCGATCTTCGCCGGCATCGCCTCCAGCGCATACAGCTTGCCCATCACCTCGTCGCTCGGGTAAATCATCGTATTACCCTTCATCGCCGGGTCCACCAGCCCGTCTGCCTTGAGGTTGCCGTTCGCGTATTGCACATGGTTGCTGATGTTGGCCATCACTTCCGGCTGCAGCAGGTAGTTCATGTAGGCATATCCGGCCTTTTCATCCGGCGCATCGACGGGCATGGCGACCATGTCGAACCACATCGGCGCACCCTCCTTGGGTATCGAATAGCCCACCTTCACGCCATTGTTCGCCTCATCGGCGCGGTTCTTCGCCTGAAGCACATCCCCTGAGAACCCCACCACTACGCAGATATCGCCGTTGGCCAGGTCGCCCGTGTACTTGGACGAGTGGAAATAGCTGATGTACGGCCGCACCTTCATCAGCAGTTCCTTGGCCTTCTCGTAGTCCTTGGGGTCTTGGCTGTGATGGGGCAAGCCCAGGTAGTGCAGGGCGATCGGCAGCAGTTCGGGGCCATTGTCCAGCACCGCGACCCCACAGCTTTTCAGCTTGCTCATGTACTCGGGCTTGAAGATCAGGTCCCAGGAGTCCACCGGCGCGTTGTCGCCGAGCACTGCCTTGACCTTGTCGATGTTGTAGCCAATGCCGGTACTGCCCCAAAGGTACGGGAAACCGTACTGGTTGCCCGGGTCGTTCACCTCCAGCGCCTTGAGCAGCATCGGGTTGAGGTTGTGCCAGTTGGGTAACTGTGACTTGTCCAGGCGCTTCAGAGCCTTGCCCTGAATCTGCCGGGCCATGAAGTGGTTGGAGGGGAACACCACGTCGTAGCCGGAATTGCCGGTCATCAGCTTGCCATCGAGGGTTTCATTGCTGTCGTACACGTCATAAGTCGGCACGATGCCGCTGGCTTGCTGGAAGTGCTTCAACGTATCGGGGGCCACGTAGCTGGACCAGTTGTAGATCTTCACCGTTTCAGTGGCGCTGGCTACGCTGGCGGCCAGCATCAGGGGGGCGAGGAGGAAGGTGCGCATGTCGGGTTTACCTTGCTTTGTCTGTTGTTATCGAAGGCAGGCGATCAGCGGATCAGAAAACAAGCACGTAGGTCTTGCGCACGGTCTCCTGGATGTCCCAGGTGCCGGTGCTGTTGGCCGGTAGCATCAATGCGTCTCCGGCTTCTATGACCAGAGGCTCGCCACCGTCGGGGGTGAACGTGCAGCGGCCCTTGATGAAATGGCAGAACTCCTGTTGCACGATCTGCCGCCGCCAGCGCCCTGGGGTGCATTCCCAGATGCCGGTTTCAACGCCATCGCTGCGCTCCACGCAGGTGACTGACGTGACTGCCACGGGTTCGCCGAGCGGTACCGCGACCGGGTTGGAGCTGTCGAGCACGGCAAATTCGGTGTTCTTGAACTGGGTGATGCTCATGACCGGTGGATCCTGTACGAGTGTTAAGGGAAGTCAGTGCATGAAGCCTTCCATGAAGTCCGCAAGCGATATGGCCAGGCGCCGCCTCCACGGCGCGCTGGCGGGGTTGGCGAGGGTCCGGTCCTCGTGGACGAAGCTCTGGATGATCGCGTTGTAGCCCAGCCAGCGGCAGGGCTCGGGGGGCCAGCTGGCCAGGCTGGATAGCGGGCGGTTGTCGAGCACCCAGGGTTGTGCTGTCAGTTCGTTGTGCTGGTTGAGGATCAGCGCCGCCAGGGTGCGTCCGCCCAGGTTGGTAGCCCCGACGCCTTCGCCGCCGTAGCCGCCGGCAAGGGCGATGCCGCGCTGGCGGTCGCAGAGCATGTGTGGGCGGAAGCGTCGCGCCATGCCGAGGTTGCCGCCCCAGGTATGAGTGATGCGTACCTGTTTGAGCTGCGGGAACAGTTCGCCGAACAGGTAGCGGCGCAGTTCGACTTCGTGTTCGTCGAGGTTGAAGTTTTCGCGCAGACGCCCACCGAAGCGGTAGCCACCGCGGGCACCGAAGACCAGGCGGTTGTCGGCGGTGCGCTGGCCGTAGGTGACCTGGCGGCTGCTTTCACTGAAGGCTTGGCCCTGGCTCAGGCCAATCTGCTCCCAGGTAGCCTCCGGCAGCGGCTCGGTGGCCACCAGCAGGCTCTGTACCGGCAACTGATGTTTGCCCAGTGGCGGCAGGCTGGCGGCGTAACCCTCCACGGCAGGCACCATCCACTGGCAGCGAATCTGTGCCAGCGGGGTACGCACCTCGCTCGGCTGCCAGTCGATGGCCGGGGTGTTTTCGTAGATCGATACGCCCAGCGCCTCTACTGCCCGGGCAAGGCCGCGCACCAGCTTGGCTGGCTGGATGGTCGCCGTGTGCGGGCTGTAAATGGCTCCAAACGCATTGCTGACCCGCAGTTGGCTCCCCAACTGCTCGGGGCTCAGCCAGCGGTAGTCGTCCTCGGTCATGCCTTGGCGATACAAGTCGTCGAGGTAGGCGCGCAGGCTACGTTCCTGCTCGGGGTAGCGCGCCGCGCAATACAGCACGCCGCCTTTGCGGTAGTCACAGTCGATGCCTTCGCTTTGCAACACGCGATGCACTTCATCAGGGATGCCGTGCAGCAGGTCGATGCTGGCGCGGCGCTGTTGCGGCGAGAGGGTGCCGAGCAGGCGGTCTTCGCCTAGCAGGTTGCCCATCAGCCAGCCCCCATTACGGCCGGAAGCGCCGAAGCCGGCGATTTGGGCTTCGATCACCGCAATGTTCAGCTGGGGTGCCTGGCGCTTGAGGTAGTACGCGGTCCAAAGGCCGGTATAGCCGGCACCGATGATGCACACGTCAACGTCGAGGTCATTGCGCAGTGCCGGGCGCGCGCACAGCGGCTCGTCGAGCTGGTCCATCCACAGGCTGAGCGTGCGCAGGGGTTGCATCGGGTTCGGCTCCACATCCGTCAAGGTCTGTGGGCGATCGTAGTGGTGTCAGCGGGCAGCTGTCTTACGTGCGTGCACGCAGGGAAATTTGCTTCAGGTAGGCCTTGGGCGTTAGCCCGGTGTGCTCACGGAAGCACTTGTAGAACGCCGACAGCGAGTTGAAGCCGGCACTGAAGGCCAGCTCGTCGATCGTCGCCTCGACGCTATCATCGCCGAGGCTGGCCATCAGGTGCTGCAGGCGTGCCTGGTTGACGTAGCGGTAGAAGCTCTGCCCCAGCACCTGGTTGAGCAGGTAGGAAATCTGGTTGCGGCTGTAGCCGCTGGCGTCGGCGACCTGTTGCAGGTCGAGCTCCGGGTCGAGGTAGGGGCGTTGACGCTGGAAGTAGTGCTCCAGGTCCTGGGCCATGGTCGACAACTGCCGGGGCGACAGGCCCAGGCGGCTGGTGGCGGGGCGCGGGCCGCTGTTGGCGTGGCCTGTGCCGTTCTGGCGGACCAGCGTGGCGTATTCGTTGACCCGCCAGATCAGCCCGTCCCTGACGGTGATCGCCTCGCTGGACTGGAACGCAACCAGGCCGTCACCGCCCTGCACCGTGACCTGATACTGGATGAATGCGGTGCAGCCATCGACGCGGATGCGGTCGCTGTGGACGATGTCCTCGCCCGCTTCATGGGGCAGGCAGGCGCGTACGTAGTCGCGCAGTTCCTGATGGCCGAGCACGCGGTTCTGAAAGAAGTCGTGGTACTGGATATCGGGGTGGTAGAGCGCCATGACACCGTCGAGGTCGCGATGCTTCCAGCAGAGGTGGTAGCGCAGCACGATTTCGGCGGTAAGCGGGGTTTGCTCGGGGCCGTCGGGGAGGGTGGTGGCGATCATGGGTGGATAGTGCATTGCAGAACACCCAGGTGCAAGGGCGTGGATCCTGCATATTGCACGGTTTGCTCAGGCGGCTTGGAGGGTAAGTCTCTGATTTTTATGAATGTAGTTTTTTGATACAACTGGCATGGCGGCTGCACCTTTCTTGTCACCATCGAACAAGGAGAAAGGCCATGCGCTCGATACTGCTTTGGATGATTGGGGTGCCGATTCCGGTGATCATTCTGATCTGGTTCTTTATGCATTGAGATTTTTGGGGGCCGCTCTTTGCGGCCCTTTTGCTACAACTCTTCGCTACAAAAGGCATGTGCAAGGTAGGCAGGCGCGAACATAGTCGAATCCCCAGATTTTGTAGGTTTGGAGAAAACCGCACCCACAGGTAACGTCGCAGAATGCCCTGGGCAAAGCCCTCAGTTATCTGGCCAGCAACTGGTACTAGGTGAGGGTTTCCACCGCTTTGTTGTTCACCACCCGCTTGATGTCGGTCAGGCGACCCAGCGGGTTGTCGTAGTGCAGGTGCACGCGGGTACAGTCGGTGATTCATTGCAGCGGCACTTCGCTGTTGGTGTCCGGTACTTCACCGAAGTAGAAAAAGAGAAAGAACAGGCTGTCGCGGTTTTGGGGGTGTAGTGGCTGCCCTCCGAGCTGACTGCACTTATACAATACTCTTAAGCACAACCTAGGGAAACTCCGAACAAGTTGCTCATCAGTCGGAAATGGGCGGCTTAGGGATGCCGAAAAGCCCGCTTTTCAGTCGCTGATTATTGGATAACCAAGGCAAAGCCTTGGTTATCTGGACTCACGGGCGCACCTCTCCCGCAGCAGGCAATAATTGCCGGCGCACCATCCACAGATTCGACAGGGCAAACAGCGTGGTCAGTTGCGCCGTGTTCTTGGCCAAGCCGCGAAAACGAGTCTTTACATAGCCGAACTGGCGTTTGAT
>NZ_JBICMK010000128.1:0-15722 GCF_043106315.1 Pseudomonas sp. FYR_5
TTCCTCAGAGCCTGTCAAGCGTTTATTTTGAAGTTTTTTGCGAGAAACTCGTTTCACTTCAAACACTTGACTCAACACAGTCGCTAGCCTTGCTTCGCTACCGCGTTGGAGTGGTGCGCATTATAGGGAGGCTATCGATAAGGTCAACCTTTAATTTCAATGAGTTGAAATATTTCTGCCAAACCCGCTTGAGGGCTACCACCCACCCCACCAATTGCGCACTATATTGCTCACCACCTCCCCACCCAAGGATTGCCGCACTTAAATGAACACCCAGCCCCGCAGCCTGGCCGCCACCCTTTTCCCGATCGGCCTACTGCTTATCGCCATGGCATCGATTCAGTCCGGCGCCTCTCTGGCCAAAAGCATGTTCCCGATCATCGGCGCACAAGGCACCACCGCCCTGCGCCTGATTTTCGCCAGCATCATCATGCTGCTTATATTGCGCCCGTGGCGGGTACGCATGACCGCCAACACGTTGCGCAACGTGGTCATCTACGGCATGGCGCTGGGTGGCATGAACTTCCTCTTTTATATGGCCTTGCAGACAGTACCGATCGGTATCGCCGTCGCCCTGGAATTCACTGGCCCGTTGGCCGTGGCGATCTTCTCCTCGCGGCGACCGATCGATTTCCTGTGGATTGCCCTGGCCATCGCCGGCCTGCTGCTGTTACTGCCGGCAGGCCACAGCGGCCAGGCACTCGACCCACTGGGCGCCGCCTATGCGCTGGGTGCGGGGGCATGCTGGGCACTGTACATCCTGTTCGGACAACGTGCAGGGGCCGAGCACGGCATCCAGAGCGCGGCCCTGGGGGTGGTAGTTGCGGCCCTGTTCGTCGCCCCCATCGGCATCGCCCACGCCGGTAGCGCCCTGCTCACACCTGCAGTGATCCCCATGGCGTTGGCGGTTGCAATACTGTCCACTGCGCTGCCATACAGCCTGGAAATGGTTGCCCTCACGCGAATTCCGGCGCGCACGTTCGGCACCCTGATGAGCATCGAACCGGCATTTGGCGCATTGTCCGGCCTGCTGTTCCTTGGCGAAGTGCTGACGCTTACTCAATGGCTGGCGATTCTGGCAATCATTACCGCCTCGGTCGGCACCACCCTGTCCATGCGCAAGGCGCCCAGCCCGGCGATCGCAGCAGACTGATATGAGAAATATTTTCATTTGAGAAAGGATTAGTGATTGTAGCAGCCCGTCTCGCTGATTAAGCTGTCACAGAATCATCATCTTTACGCTATCTACTGGGCCGAACACGGACGCTGGGGAAGGTTCAGGAAGAACCGAAGCGACAACGACAGGGTCGTGACAAATGATTTGCCCTGCATTTAAGGACAGGAATGAAACGAATTTTTCTCATCCTGGCCATCTTGGCTATTGCTGGATGTGCCGCCACAGCCAAGACCGAGGTCAAAAGGGGCAAGAAGGGCCTGCATATCAATTGCTCCGGCCTTTCTTCCTCATGGGACAATTGCTACAGCAAGGCCGCAAGCTCCTGCAGCACGCGCGGCTACCGGGTCATTGCACGCTCGGGCGATAGCGATGAGGAAGCCGGTGACTACTTGTTCGGCATAAACCCTGCAGGTTACACCAGCCGTAGCATGATCATCATCTGTAAATAGAGAAAAGGGCAGCTCGCAAACTGCCCTTTTTCATCTGCGTTACAGCGGTGCGGTACGCACCTCCAACCAAGCTAGCGCATCCCCTTGTAGCAAGGGTGCCAGGCGCTCACGCACGCGGGCGTGATAGCTGTTCAGCCACTCCACCTCTTCCTTGGTCAGCAACTCGGGCAACAGACAGCGGGTGTCGATAGGGCACAGGGTCAAGGTCTCGAATTGCAGGAAGTCACCGAAGGCACTCTTTCCTGCTTCGCGGTTGACCACCAGGTTCTCGATGCGTACTCCCCACTGCCCCGGGCGGTACGTACCCGGCTCGATCGAGCTGATCATGCCCGCTTGCATCGCCGTCTGCGGTGCAGGTGCCGCCTGGTAGGCGATCACTTGAGGCCCCTCATGCACGTTCATGAAGTAGCCCACCCCGTGGCCGGTACCATGGCCATAATCGACCTGGTCAGCCCAGATCGGCGCCCGGGCAATAGCGTCGAGCAACGGCGACAGCACCCCCCGCGGGAACGTGGCACGCGACAGGGCAATCATGCCCTTGAGCACACGGGTGCAGTCCTGCTTCTGTGCCTGGCTGGGACTACCGACCGGCACCATGCGGGTGATGTCGGTAGTGCCGCCCAGGTATTGACCGCCCGAGTCGATCAGCAGCAAGCCATTACCCTCGATGAGCGCATGCGACTGCTCGGTGGCACGGTAGTGTGGCATCGCGCCATTGCCATTGAAGGCGGCGATGGTAGAAAAGCTCAGCGACACGAAGTTCGGGCGCCGAGCACGCGCGGCGCTCAATTGCTCGTCAACCGTCAGCTCGGTAATGACCTCCCGGCCGAGGTTCGCCTCGAACCAGGCGAAAAACTCGCACAAGGCTGCGCCGTCCTGCTCCATGACCTGGCGAATGTGCACCAGGTCGTCGTCACCCTTGCAAGACTTGCTCAGCGTGGTGGGGTTGGGCCCCTCGACAAGCACCACCTCTGCCGCCAGGCTGTCCAGCAGGCCGCAGGTGACCCGGGCCGGATCCACCAGCAGCCGCGCCCCCGCGGGAACGGTGCCTAGCGCCTTGCCTGCTTCACTGTAGTCACGCACCTCGATGCCGTCGACCTCCAGCACCTGACGCAGGTGCGCGTCCACCTTGTCCTGGCCCACGAACAGGATGGCCTGCTGCTGATTGATCAGGGCAAAGGCCAGGAAAACCGGATTGTAGGAGACATCGCTTCCGCGCAGGTTGAACAGCCAGGCAATGTCATCCAGGGTCGCGATGAAGTGCCAGTCGGCCCCCTTGGCCTGGATGCCCTGGCGCAATTGCGCGAGCTTTTCCGCCCGGCTCACCGTGGCGTGTGGCGGCAAGTGCTGGTACACCGGGTTACCTGGCAGCGCCGGGCGCCCATCCCAGACCTGACCCAACAGGTCCATGTCAGTCACCAGCTGCGCTCCACGCGCCTTCAGCCGCTCACCCAGCTGGCGCGCCGAAGCCAGGGCCATGACCGCACCATCCACTGCCACGCGACCGTTGGGCACGACGTTTTCGCCCAACCATTCCAGCGCCCCGGGTTTGCCCGGCAACAGTTTCATCAGTTCGATGCCGCTGCCCGCCAGCTCCTGAGCCGCCTGCTCCCAGTACCGGCTATCGACCCACAGCCCGGCAAACCCGGGGGTGACCACCAACGTACCGACCGAGCCCTGAAACCCCGAAAGCCACTGACGCCCCTGCCAGTAACCGGGCAGGTATTCGGAAAGATGGGGATCGGCAGAGGGTACCAGCAAGGCATCGATGCCCTCTGCCGCCATGACTTGGCGCACGTGCACCAGTCGCTGCGGCACGCTTTGCTCAAGGGTCGTCTGGACGTTCATGCGCTCTCCTGCGGCTTCATAACGGTTTATCCAATAGACCGATAATGGAACAGCCGCCATAGCGCTGCAATCGCGACGACCAAGATACGGCATGCATTGCCCGCCACGCCCTGTGCCAATAGGACACTTCCTACAACGGGGCAAGGATCATTGATCAAGTTCCGCTGAACGCCCCAGGACGAAGACTCCACATGCAGCACAATCATTGCACACAGCGCTACGCACCTTGGTATGCCTGAGGCCCGCCCACCTGGCAATGCAGGACGCCATCGTCACCGCGCACCAGGCTGCGCAGGGCCTGGTAGGCGGCGAAGTTGATGCTTCTTGCCTGATGCTTGCCCAGCAGGTCGAGAAACGACGCCTCGACGAAGTGCACGGCTGCCGCAGCCCAGGCCTGGCGTGACTGCCATTGCAGGTATTGCAACACCCGGCTGCCATCGTCGCTGGCCTGGATACTCACACCCTGTAGCCCTTCGCAACGCTCAGCCAACGCTTCACTACGCACCACCAGGGCCTGGGCCAATGCCTGCTGGTACATACTGGGCACTTCGTATTCGATCATCTGGGTGAACCACAAGGCATGAGGTTTTGCCAACATCGACAGTCTCCTGGCTACGGACGCATGCAGCGCGATGCCGTGCAGGGTAAAACCTCAAGCAAAGTCAAGGTCAAGCGGTTTCTACAGACCCTGGCCGGACACCGCAAACCGTCGCCGATAGTCACTCGGGGTAAGGCCGGTGACACGCTGGAACACCTTGCGAAACGCGCCCGGATCCTGGTATCCGACTCCCCACGCAATCTGTTCGACGTTGCGCCGGGTGAACTCCAGTAAACGGCACGCCCGCCCAACCCTCACCTGCTGGCAATACTCGGTCGGGCGCAGCCCGGTGGCTGCACGAAAGCGCCGCAAGAAAGTGCGCTCCTCCAGCCCCGCGCAGGCAGCCATCGCGGCCAGGTCGGCATCCTGCCCGCCATTGCCCTGCAACCAGTGTTGCACCTTCAATACGGCCTCGTCGCCGTGGTCCAGGCGCGGGTTGAATACAGCTCCGGGCAGCAGCGCCGCAACCGGATCGACGGCCAGATAGCGGGCGGTCTCCTGTGCCACCGTAGTCCCCACAAAGCGCTCCAGCAGACGCAATCCCAGGTCGGTCCAGGCCATCAAACCTGCCGAGGTCACGATGTCGCCGTCATCCAGCAACGGCTGCTGGGTTTCTACCCGCACCTTGGGGAAACGCTGGGCAAGCGCCTGCACATAGTTCCAGTGGGTGCAGGCCGGGCGCCCGTCGAGCAAACCGCTGGCGGCAATGAAAAATACACCGATGCATACCGACGCCAGCACCGTACCACGCCCGTGCAGCAGGCACAGCGGCACGCGGTGACGCTCGAGCAACGCGGCCTGCGGAGCTGACTCCAGGCTTGGTGGAATGATCAGTACGCGCAGGCTCGGCGCGGTGACAGATGAACCATCCGACGCTGCCAACAACTGCCCCGTCTCATCTGCCTGCCAGCAAGTGACGCGAATGTGCGGCAGTTCGACGGCCCCCAGTTCAGCCGCAACCCGGTTGGCCACAAGGAACAGGTCGGCCAGCCCATGCACGGCAGCGCGCTGCACGCCGGGGTACAGCAGCAAGCCGATATCCAGGTAGGCTGAGGTGTCAGTTTTTGCCCGCATAGTGTCGTTCGCGCCAATCCTCAGGTGAGTAAACACAGCCTATAACTAACGTCTCTCGACGACTACTGCCACAGGAGGCAGCATGAGCAAGCAGGCACTGATCATCATCGACATCCAGAACGACTACTTCCCGGGCGGCAAATGGACCCTCGATGGTGCCGACCAGGCGGCCGACAACGCTGCCCGCCTGCTGGCAGCAGCACGCCAGCGCGGCGACCTGATAGTGCATGTGCGGCATGAGTTCGACACTGCCGATGCGCCATTCTTTACCCCCGGTTCGCAGGGTGCAGCCATCCACGCCAAGGTCGAGCCATTACCGGGCGAACCGGTGGTGCTCAAGCACAAGGTCAATGCCTTCCTCGGCACCGATCTCGAGCACACGCTGGACCGGCATGGCGTCGAGGCGCTGACCATCGTCGGCAGCATGAGCCACATGTGCATTGACGCCGCCACCCGGGCTGCGGCCGATCTGGGCTATCAAGTGACCGTGGCGCACGATGCCTGCGCAACCCTGCCACTGGCGTTCGACGGCAAGCAGGTGCCGGCGGCTCATGTACATGACTCGGCGATGGCGGCGTTGGCGTTTGCCTATGCCAATGTGGTGAAGACCGATGATCTGCTGAAAAACTGATCGGCTTGAGACCTTTGGGGCCGCACAGCAGCCCCAAAGCCTGCAGACTCAAATCACCACATTGCGCACAAACCGCACAGCCGCCACGCCATCGTTGCGGTAGGCATACCGGCAATTGCTGGGGAACACATGGAACCGCCCCGCCTGCAAGCGATGCTCGACATCTTCGATGATCAGCGTCAGTTGCCCATCGACCACGTAAATCTGCTCACTCCAGCCTTCGGCATCGGCCTCACTGCAATAGCACTCCCCCGGTGCCAGGGTCCATTCCCAAAGTTCCACCTCGCGCCTTGCCGGGCTGCTACCCAGCAACACCGCTCTGCTCTGGGGGTGTTCACCAGCCCAGGCCAGTTCTTCAATGCGCCCGGGGTCGCGCAGGTCTGGCGCCTGGATCAGGGTACTGAAGGCCACGCCCAAGGCTTCGGCAATCAGGTCCAATGTGGTCAGGCTGACATTCTTCTCGCCCGCCTCGATCGCGACCAGCATGCGCCGGCTGACCCCTGAACGCTCGGCGAGCGCCGCCTGACTCAAGCCGGCGGCGTTGCGCAGACTGCGCACATTGAGGCTGACATGTTGCAGCACCGATGCCCGGTGCGAAGAATCCTTGTGCACTATATTGCTCACTGATCAGGATTGCGCAGTATACTGCCCACTTTTGCGGCGATTGTGCGCCGCCCTTTCCGAGTGTGCAAGACCATGAACCAGCCCAGCAGCAAGCCTACCCCTGCCGTCACCTTCCGCCTGAGCAAGGCCGAACTGGTGTTGGTATTCATCACCATGTTGTGGGGCGGCACTTTCCTGTTGGTGCACAACGTGATGACCGTCAGCGGCCCGATGTTCTTCGTCGGCCTACGCTTCGCGGCAGCCGCGCTGTTCGTTGGCGTGGTCTCGGCGCGAGCGCTGCCCGGCCTTACCTTCACCGAACTGAAGGCAGGCATGCTGATCGGCGTGTCGATCATGCTCGGCTATGGCCTGCAGACCATGGGCCTGCAAACCATTAGCAGCAGCCAGTCAGCGTTCATCACTGCGCTGTACGTGCCGTTCGTGCCGCTGCTGCAGTGGTTGGTGCTGGGGCGGCGGCCTGGCCTGATGCCCAGCATGGGTATCTGCCTGGCTTTCATCGGCCTGATGCTGCTGGCTGGCCCGGAAGGGGGCAGCCTGCGTTTCAGCGAGGGCGAGCTGGTCACCTTGGTCAGTGCCGTGGCCATCGCCGGTGAAATTATTCTGATCAGCCGCTACGCCGGCCAGGTCGATGTGCGCCGGGTTACCGTGGTGCAACTTGCCACCGCATCGTTGCTGGCGTTTCTGATGATCGTGCCGACCCAGGAGCGCATCCCCGACTTTTCCTGGCTGTTGCTGGCCAGCGCAGTCGGCCTGGGCGCAATGAGTGCGGTGATCCAAGTGGCGATGAACTGGGCACAGAAGTCGGTTTCGCCTACTCGCGCCACGCTCATCTATGCCGGTGAACCGGTGTGGGCCGGCATCGTTGGGCGCCTGGCTGGCGAGCGCCTGCCGGGTGTGGCGCTGCTCGGCGGCCTGCTGATCGTGGTCGCGGTGGTGGTCAGTGAACTCAAGGTGCGGCGCCCTCGCGAAACGGTCGAAGCACGCGATGTGCAGCATCAAGGCGAACGCCAGGCCGGGCTGTAAAGCGGTCAACAGCGGCCATTCATTGTAAAAAGCTGTTATAAAAAAACCGCTTGTCACAGCCTGTTTGTAGGATCCTGCGACAGCTTGCGTGTTGGTGATAAACACCTCGGCACGTATGATTCTTTGCAAACTTCTCCAGAATAGGCCGCTATGTCCTTGATAGTGCTATTGCTTCTGCCGTTCGTGGGCAGTTGCCTGGCAGCTGTGCTGCCGCACAACGCACGTAACGCCGAGTCCATTCTTGCCGGGCTCGTAGCCCTGGTCGGTACCGTCCAGGTAGCACTTCTGTACCCTCAGATTGCCCATGGTGGCGTCATTCGCGAAGAGTTCCTGTGGCTTCCCAGCCTGGGAATGAACCTGGTGTTGCGCATGGACGGCTTTGCCTGGCTGTTCTCGTTGCTGGTACTGGGCATTGGCGCTCTGGTGTCGCTGTATGCCCGCTATTACATGTCACCGCAAGATCCGGTACCACGCTTCTTCGCGTTCTTCCTGGCCTTCATGGGGGCCATGCTCGGCCTGGTCATCTCCGGCAACCTGATCCAACTGGTGTTCTTCTGGGAACTGACCAGCCTGTTCTCCTTCCTGCTGATCGGCTACTGGCACCACCGCGCCGACGCCCGTCGTGGCGCCTACATGGCGCTGATGGTAACCGGTGCAGGCGGCTTGTGCCTGCTGGTAGGGGCCCTGCTGCTCGGCCATGTGGTCGGCAGCTATGACCTGGACAAGGTCCTGGCTGCCGGGCATATCATCCGCCAGCATGCGCTTTACCCGGTGCTGCTGCCCCTGATCCTCATTGGCGCACTGACCAAGAGCGCACAGTTCCCCTTCCAGTTCTGGCTGCCCCACGCCATGGCAGCGCCCACACCGGTGTCGGCCTACTTGCACTCTGCAACCATGGTCAAGGCCGGGGTGTTCCTGCTGGCACGCCTGTGGCCGGTACTTTCCGGTAGCGAGGAGTGGTTCTGGATCGTCGGCGGTGCCGGCGCCCTCACCCTGCTGCTCGGCGCTTTCGCCGCCATGTTCCAAAATGACCTCAAGGGCTTGCTGGCCTATTCGACCATCAGCCACCTGGGCCTGATTACCCTGCTACTGGGCCTTAACAGCCCGCTGGCTGCCGTCGCCGCGGTATTCCACATCCTCAACCATGCCACCTTCAAGGCCTCGCTGTTCATGGCCGCCGGCATCATCGACCATGAGAGCGGCACCCGTGACATTCGCCGCCTCAGCGGCCTGATCCGCCTGGTGCCCTACACCGCGACCCTGGCCATGGTCGCCAGCGCCTCAATGGCCGGCGTGCCGCTGATGAACGGCTTCCTGTCGAAAGAAATGTTCTTCGCCGAAACGGTGTTCATCAGTTCCACTGCCTGGGTCGAGGCCACGCTGCCGGTAATCGCCACTCTGGCCGGCACCTTCAGCGTGGCGTATGCCCTGCGTTTTACCGTCGATGTGTTCTTCGGGCCGACGGCCCAGGACCTGCCCCATACCCCGCACGAGCCGCCACGCTGGATGCGTGCTCCGGTGGAGCTGCTGGTGCTCACGTGCCTGGTAGTGGGCATCTTCCCCACCCAGTCGGTCGGCCCCCTGCTGGCCGCTGCGGCCCTGCCGGTGGTTGGCGGTACCCTGCCGGAATACAGCCTGGCCATCTGGCATGGCTGGAACGCGCCGATGATCATGAGCCTGGTAGCCATGAGCGGCGGCATCGTCCTGTACCTGTTGCTGCGCAAGCAACTGCGCCTGGGCCGCTTCCCCTACCCGCCGGTGATCGAGCGCTTCAATGGCAAGCGACTGTTCGAGCACGGCCAGGTTCACCTGATGCTGCTGGCGCGTCGCATCGAGCGCGTGCTCACCACCCGGCGACTGCAGTCGCAGCTGTTCATGCTGGTATTCGCCGCGTTCCTCGCGGGCCTCACGCCGATGCTGTATAGCGGCCTGAGCTGGGGTGATCGCCCGAAGATTCCGGGTTCGGGCGTGTTCGTCGCCCTGTGGCTGATCGCCATTGCCTGCGCCATCGGCGCCGCTTACCAGGCCAAGTACCACCGCCTGGCGGCACTGATCATGGTCAGCGTCTGCGGCCTGATGACCTGCATCACCTTCGTCTGGTTCTCTGCGCCCGACCTGGCACTGACCCAGTTGGTGGTGGAAGTGGTCACCACCGTGCTGATTCTGCTTGGCCTGCGCTGGCTGCCACGGCGTATCGAAGGCGTATCGCCGCTGCCTGGCAGCCTGGAGCGCGCGCGCATGCGCCGCCTGCGCGACTTGCTGCTGGCCGTGCTGGTGGGTGGCGGCATGGCCGTGCTGTCGTACGCCATGCTGACCCGACCGACGCCCAACGACATTTCCTCGTTCTACTTGAGCCGGGCATTGCCTCAGGGCGGCGGCACCAATGTGGTCAATGTCATGCTGGTCGACTTCCGCGGCTTCGATACCCTCGGTGAAATCACCGTACTGGTGGCTGTGGCACTGACTGTGTTCGCCCTGCTGCGGCGCTTCCGCCCTCCGAAAGAGAGCATGCAGTTGCCAGCGCAACAGCGCCAGTTGGCGCCGGACGTGGTCACCGACCTGATCAACCCGCGGCATGCCACCGATACCGCGCTGGGGTTCATGATGGTGCCTGCAGCACTGGTGCGCCTGCTGCTGCCGATCGCCTTGCTGGTGTCGATGTACCTGTTCATGCGCGGGCACAACCAGCCCGGTGGCGGGTTTGTCGCTGGCCTGGTGATGTCGGTGGCGTTCATCCTCCAGTACATGGTGGCCGGCACCCAGTGGGTCGAGGCGCAGATGAGCCTGCGGCCGCTGCGCTGGATGGGTACCGGGCTGCTGTGCGCGACCCTGACCGGGGTCGGCGCCATGCTGCTGGGTTATCCGTTCCTCACCACCCATACCGCCCACTTGCACCTGCCACTGCTGGGTGATGTACACGTGGCCAGCGCGCTGTTCTTCGATATCGGCGTGTACACCGTTGTGGTCGGCTCGACCCTGCTGATCCTCACGGCCCTGGCGCACCAGTCGGTGCGCGCCTATCGCCCGGGCAACCCGGCAAAAACCAGCCAAGCAGGAGCCGCCTGATGGAAGAAGTGATTGCAGTCGCCATCGGCGTACTGGCTGCCTCCGGGGTGTGGCTGATCCTGCGCCCGCGCACCTATCAGGTGATCATGGGCCTGTGTCTGCTTTCGTACGGGGTCAACCTGTTCATCTTCAGCATGGGCAGCCTGTTCATCGGCAAGGAACCGATCATCAAGGATGGCGTTACCCAGGACCTGTTGCATTACACCGACCCGCTGCCACAGGCACTGGTGCTCACCGCCATCGTCATCAGTTTCGCCATGACCGCGCTGTTCCTCGTGGTGCTGCTGGCTTCGCGCGGCCTGACCGGTACCGACCACGTGGATGGCCGGGAGCGTGACGAATGAGTGGTATGAGCCAACTGATTGTCGCCCCCATCCTGCTGCCGCTGATTACAGCGGCGATAATGTTGCTGCTGGGTGAAAAGCACAGGCATATCAAGGCCAGGCTTAACCTGCTGTCAACATTCACCGGCCTGGCAATCGCGGTCTCTCTGCTGCTGTGGGTGCGCACCCAGGGCCAGGCAGCCTCGATCGGCGTGTACCTGCCGGGCAACTGGCCAGCGCCGTTTGGCATCGTGCTGGTGGTGGACCACCTGTCCGCGCTCTTGCTGAGCCTGACCGGGGTCATCGGCTTCAGCGCCCTGCTGTTTGCCCGGGCCCGCTGGGACGGTGCAGGGGCCAGCTTCCATGCGCTGTTCCAGATCCAGCTGATGGGCCTGTACGGCGCCTTCCTCACCGCCGACCTGTTCAACCTGTTCGTCTTCTTCGAAGTGCTGCTGGCCGCCTCCTATGGCTTGCTGCTGCATGGTTCGGGGCGGGCGCGGGTGCGCGCCGGCCTGCACTACATCGCCATCAACCTGTTTGCCTCGTCGCTGTTCCTGATCGGCGCAGCGATGCTGTATGGCGTGACCGGCACCCTGAACATGGCCGACCTGGCGCTGAAGGTTCCACTGGTACCGGAGGCCGACCGTGGCCTGCTGCATGCCGGCGCGGCAATCCTGGCCGTGGCCTTCCTGGTCAAGGCCGGCATCTGGCCGCTGAACTTCTGGCTGGTGCCAGCTTACGCGTCAGCCAGCGCGCCGGTGGCTGCACTGTTCGCCATCATGACCAAAGTCGGCCTGTACGCCGTGCTGCGCCTGTGGACGCTGCTGTTCTCCGGGCAGGCCGGGGCCTCGGCGCATTTCGGCGGTGAATGGCTGGTTTACGGCGGCCTGGTCACCCTAGCGGTGGCAGCGGTATCGATCCTGGCGGCACAGCGCCTGGAGCGGATGGCGGCACTCAGTATCCTGGTCTCGGCCGGCACCCTGCTTGGCGCGGTGGGTTTTGCCCAGGCGGCACTGACCGGCGCGGCGCTGTTCTACCTGGTCAACTCGACCCTTGCGCTGTGCGCACTGTTCCTGCTCGCCGAACTGGTCGAGCGCTCGCGCTCGGCCAATGAAGCGCCGCTGGACGAAGAAGAGGACGCCATGCCGCCGCCACTGGAATCGCTGCACCCGCCCAAGGGCATCAACCTCGACGATGAACAGCAGGTGGTAATCGGCCAGATCATCCCGTGGACCATGGCCTTCCTCGGGCTCAGCTTCATCGCCTGCGCACTGCTGATCATCGGCATGCCGCCGCTGTCGGGCTTTGTCGGCAAGCTCAACCTGATCAGCGCGCTGTTCAATCCACTGGGCCTGGGCGTGCCGGCCGAGCAGCCGCTGAGTGCCGCCGGCTGGGGCCTGGTGGCGTTGCTGATCCTGTCCGGCATGGCCTCGCTGATCGCCTTCGGCCGCGTCGGTATCCAGCGATTCTGGAAGCCCGAAGAGCGCCCGTCACCGGTGCTGCGGCGCTATGAATGCCTACCCATCGTCATCCTGCTCGGCCTGTGCCTCATCCTCAGCCTCAAGGCCGAGCCGTTGCTGCGCTACACCCAGGACACTGCCGCCAGCCTGCAGGCCCCCGATGCCTATATCGAAGCCGTGATGGCCGCCCGGCCGATTCCTGGCCCCACCTCGCGCGACGTACAGGTGCAGCCATGAACCGACTGTTCCCCGCCCCGCTGCTATCGGTCTCGCTGTTCGGCCTGTGGCCGCTGCTGAACCTCTCGGTCAGCCCCGGCAACCTGCTGCTGGGCGCCGCACTTGGCATACTGGCGCCACTGTTGATGGCACCCCTGCGCCCGCAGCATGCCCACGTACGGCGTCCCCTGGTCATCGCCAGGCTGATCGGTCGGGTCGGCATCGATGTGGTCATCTCCAACCTGCTGGTGGCCCGCGGTGTGCTGCGGGCCGGCAAGCAGCCGCCACGCTCGGCGTTCGTTCACGTACCACTGGCATTGCGTGACCCCCACGGCCTGGCAGCGCTGTCGATGATCACCACGGTGGTGCCTGGCACAGTCTGGTCCGAACTGGCACTGGACCGCAGTGTGCTGTTGGTGCATGTGTTTGAGCTGGACGATGAAGCGGCCTTCATACAGCACTTCAAGGACACTTACGAACGCCCGCTGATGGAGATTTTCCAATGACAGGCCTGCTCGCCAACGCCGTCCTCGCCAGCCTGTTCATCTTCGCCCTGGCCATGGGCCTGACGCTGATCCGGCTGTTCCGTGGCCCGTCCGCCCAAGACCGCGTGCTGGCCCTGGACTACCTGTACATCCTGGCCATGCTCACCATGCTGGTGCTGGGTATCCGTTATGCCAGTGACACCTACTTCGAAGGTGCCCTGCTGATTGCGCTGTTTGGTTTCGTCGGCTCGTTTGCCTTGGCCAAGTTTCTGCTGCGCGGAGAGGTGATCGAATGACTGAAGCCCTGGTACTGCCGTTCTGGCTGGAACTGGTCACGGCCGCGCTACTGCTCACCGGCAGCCTGTTCGCCCTGGTCGGCGCTATAGGCCTGGTACGCCTGAAAGACTACTTCCAGCGCATGCACCCGCCAGCGCTGGCCTCGACCCTTGGTGCATGGTGCGTTGCACTGGCCTCGATCATCTACTTTTCGTGGCTCAAGGGCACCCCTGTGCTGCACGCGTGGCTGATTCCTATCCTGCTGTCGATCACCGTGCCAATCACCACGCTGTTGCTGGCGCGGGCGGCACTGTTCCGCAAGCGCATGGCGAAAGAGCCGGTGCCTGAAGAAGTCAGCAGCGGCCGAGACCGTGGCAATTGAAGGTTTGCCGTCTCAACCTTGGCTGAGGCGCTGCAACTCGCGCCGGACCATGGCGGCATATGGCGGCGGGCTAAGGCGATAGAGCTCAGCCGCCACCCAGTTCAACCAGGCGCTTTGCAGCTTCTCACGCCCGGCCAGCAAACGTTCTGCCTCAGCCACGGCATCTGCCTGGTGCTGCCGATGAAACTCGGCCCGCGAGGCCGGTGCGTCGTCAGTTTTGGTCATTCACTGGCCTTGAAGGTGGTCAGTTCACCCTTGCGCCATTTGGCGACCTTGCCAGTCACTGCTTTAAGCAACTTGCCCAGGCCTTCCTGCACTTGCTGCTGCGCGGCGAATACCAGCATCACGCCATGGCCTTCACGAAACACGATGCCCTCGCCTTCCGGCACAGAAACGAAGGCGTAGTCGCCCACGCCATACACATTCAACTTGATTTCGCGAAAACGCATTTCCAGCTTGCCACCTTCGCGGCTAGGCAATACGGCAGCACGGAAGTGGTCGCCGACTTTCAATTCAAGGCGCTGCTTGTCATCGACCACCAGGGCACTCTCGGTGTCGATTTCGGCCATGTACAAGCCTTCGGGACTCTGTTCGGTGACATAGATGAAGCGGCCCTGAAACAGTTGGGCCAATTTACCGCGCAAGTCGCCCAGGGCGAACAACGCATGCGTATCAAGTGTGCTGACTGCCAATGAAGTAATCCTCAACCGGTTACAACCCGCCCTCACCCAAGCTCGGGGAGGCACGGCCATTTCTTATCGATAGGCAAAAAGAGTAATAAAGCGATATGCGAAATGTCTGTGCTCGCTGACGATGCAGCGTGCAGGAATCTTTACTCTGGTTTGCCAGATTCGCCCTCAACCGAAGGCGTTTGGCTCATTCCCGGCTTGGGAAGCGTGATGCCTGAAATCACTCGCCAGAAAACGCAACCAATGGCGTGAGCCTGCAAGAGGACAAGCCCTGGCATCCATGTGCGCATTACTGTAGGACAAATATGCCCGAAAACACCGAAACCCGTCGAGAGGCAATAAACATTTTCAGGCAGCCAGTCCTTTCTTCAGTTGCTGCTGCCAGGCAGCCTGGCACTCAAGCGCTTCTTCGCGCGTGGCGAAGGCGGTGCCGCGGCGCTCGCCATTGACCAGCACTACCCAGCAAATACGCTTGCCCAGCGCCTGCAAGGTGGCCGGCACACCCGACCCTATCATCACAGCCACATCGACTCGGCTATTCATCATTCCCTCCGGAATTTAATTAGCACCCTAACGATAAAGCCATGATACGCCTGACAGTGGCGCGGAAACAGCACATCCTGGTACAGCAGTGTTTCTTATGGCGCAACAAAAACGGTATCGACGAGAAACGCAAAAAGCCCCTGGGATTTGCTCCGAGGGGCTTGGCACCGCGCGTGGATTTATACCTGGCGCTGGTGGCGATCGAGCTGCTCGTGGCGCTCCTGGGCTTCAATGCAGTACTTGGTGGTCGGGCTGATCAGCAAGCGCTTCAGGCCGATGGGCTCACCACTGTCATCGCACCAGCCGAAGCTTTCATCGGCAATACGGTCCAGGGCCATTTCCAGCTGTGGCAGCAGGCGCTGGTCGCGGTCGATGGCATTTACCAGCCAGCTACGTTCTTCTTCGACCGACGCCACGTCGGCAGGGTCAGACGGGGTGTCCAGGCCTTCGATGGTGGTGCGGCTGAGCTCGATGCGTTCATGGGTTTCGACTTTCATCGCCTGCAGCAGCTCAGTAAAGAAGGCAAGCTGGTCGGCGTTCATGTAGTCATCGGCCGACATGGCCAGCAACTGTTCCTTGGTCATCGATTTCTCTATGAAAAAATGTGCATTTGGGCGATTCATGTGCCGCCGATGCCTATGCATCGCCAGCGGAATTCTTCAAGCGCCAACCGGCACTCTTTTACAGGGGGCGGCAGTCTAAGGCGCCACGCCGCGTGGAGCAACTGCAAATGGGTGCGAATTTGCTTCCACTGCTCACAATCCGCCGGTCGGCACCCCAGCTCAGCTGAAGGGCCAGTAGTAAACTGTGATTCTGGCAGTGCCCATCCGCCTGCTGTTGCTGTTGCCGTTGATCTTG
>NZ_JBICMK010000129.1:0-411 GCF_043106315.1 Pseudomonas sp. FYR_5
TTCGCTCGCCACTACTAAGGGAATCTCGGTTGATTTCTTTTCCTCAGGGTACTTAGATGTTTCAGTTCCCCTGGTTCGCCTCTTGCACCTATGTATTCAGTACAAGATACTCAGCTTATGCTGAGTGGGTTCCCCCATTCAGAGATCTCTGGATCACAGTCTGTTTGCCGACTCCCCAAAGCTTATCGCAGGCTACCACGTCTTTCATCGCCTCTGACTGCCAAGGCATCCACCGTATGCGCTTCTTCACTTGACCATATAACCCCAAGCAATCTGGTTATACTGTGAAGACGACATTCGCCGAAAATTCGTACGTTGCTCTTTCGAGCAGAACTCACAAATTTTACCTTAGCCTGATCCACCAGCAGTGAAACTGGTGTTCAGTCTATATCTATCACATATCCGAATTTT
>NZ_JBICMK010000012.1:0-18688 GCF_043106315.1 Pseudomonas sp. FYR_5
ACCCGCGAATGGGCCGCAACGCGGCCCCGGCTATCTCAGGCCAGTTCCTCGGTCTGATCCTCACGCACAACCGCTTTCACTTCATCCAGCCGGCTGATGAACTTCCAGTCCGCCTCGTCGATGTAGATGCCGTTCGGCCCGCTGCCACCTTCCAGGTCGATCGCAACGTGCGCCGAGACCTGTGGTTTCACACTCGCCAGGATCGGCACGAAGCCCAGTTGCTGGCTGGTCTCCAGCAGTGCCGCCTGGTTGCGTTCGTCGATGTCTGCCGCTTCGTCCAGGTAGTACGGCAGGCGAATGCGCCCGGCCAGGTCTCGGTCCATCAGGTGCAGCAACAGGTACATGTTGGTCAGCGCCTTGATCGTCATGGTGGTGCCGTTGGACGCCGCGCCGTCAATGTCGGCGTGGATGATCGGCTGGCCATTGACCTTGGTGATCTCGAACGCCAGCTCGAACAGGTCCTTCAGGCCCAGCTGGTTGTGGTTGGCCGCCACCAGCCGTGCCAGGTACTCCTTGGCCTCTTCGTTCTTGTTGTCCTGGTCCGCGCTTTGGGTCAGGTCGAAGACCGACAGGGTTTCGCCTTCTTCGTACTGGCCGGCACTGTGGATAATCTGGTCGATGTGCTTGAGCGCTTCCTTGTTCGGCGCCAGTACCACGCGGAAGCTTTCCAGGTTGGACACCTGGCGCTTGTTGATCTCGCGGTTGAACAGGGCCAGCTGGTGCTCGAGGCTGTCGTAGTCGCTGCGGATGTTGCGCAGGGTTCGGGCGATATCGGTGACCGCGGCGCGGCGTGCCTTGGCCAAGGTCAGGGCTTCGTCGGTACGGTGCGCGTAGGCGTTCACCAGCAGTTGCAGGCGGCGCTCCATGTCGTCTTCGCTGTCGAACTTGGCAACGCCTTTCAGGCGCACCTGGGCGTACAGCGCCTCGATCTGGTTGTCCACTCGCTGCAGGCTTTGCCAGCTGTCCTGGTAGTCATTGAGCAGCGGCAGCAGGTTGTCCATCGAGTCGTCAATGGCTTCCATGTATGGCGTGCCGTAGGGCAGGTCGGCCGGCAGCAGCTGGCGGCGGCGCAGGGCGTCTTCCAGGGTGCGCTGCTTGGACTCGAGGTCGCCGAGCTGGCGGCCGACCAGTTGCAACTTGGCTGACAGCTGCTGGACGCGCTCGGTGAAGGCGTCGCTGGAGCGCTTGAGTTCGTCCTGGGCCGCTTCCAGTTGCGAAAGCTGTTCCAGTTTCTCGGGCTCTTCGGCGGCGAGGGTCTGGCTACGGCGGAAGTCTTCCAGCGCCTTCTGCGCGTCCAGCACTTCCTGGTACAGGGTTTCGGTCTGCGCTTTGGAGGCGGAGCGGTCGGCGGCCACGGCCTGCTGGGTCTTGAGCTGCTTGAGCTCTTTTTCCAGGCGCTCTTTCTGGTCGCGCAGGGCGGCGCGGTCGGCCAGGGCCTGCAGTGCCGGCGGGTCGATGTGGGTCAGGTCAATGGCCAGGCCCGGGGCCTCGAAGCGTTCGCCCTTGAAGCCGTCGAGCACCGCTTCCAGCGATTTTACCCACAGGTCGCTGTCGTCCAGCTCGATACCGCGATCGCCCAGCGGCAGGCTGAACAGCGCGCCGTTGAACAGGCGCATCAGGCGGTCGACGTCCTGCTGCGAGAACTCTTCGCGCAGGCGGGCATAGCTATTGTTGTCAGCGTGATCCAGCTGCTGCTTGACCTGCTTCAGGCGTTTTTCCAGGTCGCGTACGCGCTCGTCGAGGTCTTCGGCACTGAACTGGCGTGACTGGGCCAGCGCGCCGGCCAACTCGTCGTGGGCGTCCTTGGCCGCCAGCAGTTGCTGTTCCAGCACCTTGACGTCATCGACCAGCGCAAAGCGGTGCTTGAGCACCGACAGCTCGCCTAGCCAGCGCTGGATACCGGTAATTTCACGCTCCAGGCGCATCAGCTCCTGTGTGCCGCCGCGCTGGTCGTTCTGCAGACGGTCCTGCTCGCCACGGTAATGCTCGGACTGGATGACCAGCTCTTCCTTGCGCGCCATGGCGTATTCCTGCCAGGTGCCCAGCAGGGTGTCGAGCACAGGCGAAATGCGGTGCAGCTTGCCACGCAGGATGTCGCGCTGGGCCACGCCACCGGCCAGGGCCTCGACCAGCGGACCGGCAGCGACCAGGGCGTTGTAGTCTTGCTCCATGCGGCGTACGTCGCGGAAGGCTTCCTCGCATGCAGCGATGTAGTCGACGCTGCCCGAGCGCAGGCTGTGCTCGAAGGCGTCGAGGAACAGCTGCTTGAGTTTGGCGGCGGTGATCTCACGCATGTGCAGCAGGTTGATGAACAGCGCGCGGAAAGTTTTCAGGCTTTGCTCGCTGGTGGAGCGCAGCGGGATCATGGTCAGGTCCAGCGGCACCGAGGTATGCCCGCCCACCAGTAGTCGGCGCAGTTCGTCCGGCTTCAGTTCGTAAGCCTTGATCCCCAAGCGCTCAAGGTTGGTGAACAGCTCTTTCTGACGCAGGCAGGTGTCGTTCTTCTGGTAGTGGGCCAGGTCCAGTTCGCCCTTGTAGGCGAAGAACTGGTGGCCGAAACCGCCACCCGGGCCGCGCCCGACCACGCCGATCACGTGCGGGCCGTGAGGCAGGCTCAGTTCGCAGAGAATGTACGAGGTATCGCTGGCGAAGTAGAAGCGGCGCGACTGCTCAAGGCTGTACTTGCCGAAGCTCATGTCCGACATGCGTGCCAGGATCGGGAACTGCAGGGCGTTGATCGACGCCGATTTACCCAGGTTGTTGGCACCGTATACCGACAGCGGGTGCTCCAGCGGGAACAGGCCAAGGCTGTAGCCGGCGGTGTTGAGCAATGCGAAGCGGCGGATGCCGTAGCGTTCCTGGCTCATGCGTCAATCTCCTGTTGCTCTTCGCGGATGGCCCGGGCCAGCGCGTCCTCTTCGCTTTCCTCGCCCTGGAAAGGCGTGAGGTCGAGCGGGTCGTCGGTACGGTTGAGTTCTTCGGCGCTTTCTTCCTCGACCAGTACTGGGGTCGGCAGCGGCAGGGCGCTGTGCAGGGTGGCGGCCAGGTCGCGGTCCTGCTGCACCGAAAGGCACACATCGAGGAAGCGGTGCATGGGCGGCAGGAAGCGGTAGATGCCGCCTTCTTCATGGGCGAAGCCGAGCTGGGTCATGCGGCGCAGGATTTTTTCTTCCAGCTCGTCCACGGTCTGCACTTCGGCCTGCAGGAACAGGTCGCGGTACTTGTCCAGCAGCGAGGGCAGTTCGTCGCGGCCGATGCTGCCGCCATCTAGCACGGCCATCGGGTCGCGGCCCTGGTCAGCAAGGTGCTCGACCAGGATGAAGGTGAACAGCGACAGGCGCTGCGCGGTCTTGTTGACCTGCGCGGCGGTCATGTCCGGGACGAAGTAGTAGAAACCACGGGTGTCGCATACCAGTTCGAAGCCCAGGGCCTTGAACAGGGTGCGGTACTGGTCCTGGAAGTTCGACAGCTGGGCGTACAGCTCAGGGTCGCGCCGGCTGACGTGGAAGCCTTTGAACAGCTCGCGGAAGATCGGCGCGAGCTGGGACAGTTCGGAAAGATCAAGATGCATGGGCTGGGCTCGCGTTGGGTTCGGTAGGCGCGCTGGGGGCGTCTTCGCGGCTGGAGGTCAGGGCGAACGAATGCAGGCTGACCAAATGTTCCTGAGTGGTGTATTCGCGGCGGTCGAGGCGTTCGCGCTTGAAGCGCTTTTCCCGCGACAGGCGCGAGAACCAGTACAGCAGCTCGTCGGTGGCGCCTTCGGGCTCCTGCTCCAGTAGCCAGACCATCAGGTCGGGCAATGGCAGGGCCTGTTCGCAGCGTTCGGCCATTTCCTTGACCGTGCGCGGGGCACGGGGCAGGGCGCCGGACTGGGTCTTGTGGGCTTTGGGGAAGCGCGCCGGTTTGGGCTCGAAGCGGGCCAGGGCGTAAACGTAGGCCTCGACCTGGCTGGCACTGCCAAGGAAGGTGCTTTGCGGGCGGGTGAACATCGGCATGGCCGCTTGCGGCACGGCGTCGATGCCCTTGCGCCGGATCACCGACAGGGCCAGTGCGGCGCCGCGAGTCACGGCGTTGTGCCGGCGGGCTTCTTCGCGCAGCGGCAGCAGCAGTTCGCGGGCGTGGCGCAGGGTCAACTGGGCGCTGGTCTGCATTTCAAGGATGCGCGCGTGGGTGCGCAGCAGCATGTCGTCGTCGACCAGGTGGCCCAGGCGCGCTTGTTCGCCCAACAGTTTCAGCAGCACGGTCTCGACCTTGCGTACGCCCTGCTCGAAGGCGCCGTCGGCGTTGACCAGCTGAATCATCGGCTCGACGTATTCGTCCCAGGTGGCCAGTACTTCGGCATAACGCTGGCGCAGCGGAATCTGGCGGTTGCTGGTCTTGGCCCGTTCGGCCACGGCCACCAGCGCCTGCTCGTCGTTGTCGAGCTTCTTCAGCACATCGCGCACACGCATGTCGAGCAGGCGCAGCTGGCGTGCCAGGTCGTCGCTGTCGCGGTTGTCGAAGGCATCCTGGATGTGCCCGGCCAGGCGCTCCAGGTGACGCAAGTAGGCTTCGATCTCCAGGCACAGGCCCAGCCGGTGTTCGCGGCGCAGGTAGGCGAGGAAATCGTGGATCTGCGCGTTGAGCTCGAAACGGTTCGGGCTTTTGGCCACCGGGACCAGGATATCCAGGCGGATCCACACGTCGAGTAGCTGGGTGATGTCCTGCGGGGTGCTTTCGAGCTGCTGGCGGGCCACATGCTGGCGCAGTTCGACCAGGCTCAGGGTGCCCTGGTCGAAACGCTCGCACAGCGGCTCGATCAGGGCCCAGTGTTCGGCTAGGGCGCGCAGGACGCGCTTGGGTTCGATCATTGGCTTCGACTCGTTGCCAAGAAAAAGGGGGCGATTGTACTGCATTCGCGGGGGTGGTTTTTACCCCTTGGTCTGTAATGAGAGATAACCATGGGATGTGTAGGTGTAGGGCGTTGTTGATGCGGTGGCGCTCGGTCTGATAGGCGCTGCAAAAACCACGGCGTACACGTTAGAATGCCCAATTGCCTTCACGCCCTCGGATATCCGCCCCTTGCTGACCGAACCCCGTCGCCGCGCCTACCTTTCCGCCATGCAAGTGGTGCACTGGCTGCCGCGTGCCGAACTGCCGTTCGCCGCACCGTCGCGGCCCGAGCTGCTGCTGCCGGTTGTGCCGGTCGAGGACATCGATTTCGAGGTCAGGCCGGCATCGGCAACCAACGAAACGCCCGTCATCCCCCAGGCCCGCTCCGGCGAGCGGCCTAAAATCGAGATTCCGCGCCCGGGCAGTGTGGCAAAACCCGCCGTCAAGCCCGCCGAGGCACAAGAGCAGCCCGCTGCTCCGCGCCCGGCGCCGGTGCCGCCACCGCGCTTTTCGCTGCAGTTGTTGCGCGCCGGCAGTTGCCTGCTGTTGGTGGAACTGGCCACCGGTCAGCCGTTCCAGAGCCGCGATCCCTCCTATCTGCTGCTTAAGGACATGCTGCGCGCTGCCGGCCTGTCCGACGCCCCGCAGATCATCGGCGAGCCGGTGCGCTGGCCACTGCTGGTGCGCGGCAACATGGACCAGGGACCGGAGGCTGCGCGCGATTTCGTCCAGGGCTTCGTTCAGGCGCGCCTGGAAGACGCCCCGTGTACCTGTCTGTGGCTGGTCGGCCTGCCGGCACTGCGTTTTGCCGCCAATGCCGATGCCGACGCCTATTACCAAACCCTGACGCTCGACGGCCTGGGCGACGCCTGGGCATTGCCGGGCCTTGAACTGTTGATGGACGAGCCGCAACGCAAGGCGGACGTCTGGAAAGCCATGCGCCAGCTGATGGCGCGCTGGAAGAGCGTTGAATGAGTGACTCGATCAGCTTCCGCCCGATGACCGAGGCGGATCTGGATGCCGTACTCAAGATCGAATATGCCGCATTCAGTCATCCCTGGACACGTGGAATTTTTCAGGATGCGCTCAAATCGTACGAAGTCTGGCTGATGTTCGACGGCCAGCAGCAAGTGGGCCATGGCGTGATCAACGTGATCATCGATGAAGCGCACCTGCTCAACATCACCGTAAAACCGGAAAACCAAGGGTGCGGCCTGGGCCTGCGCCTGCTCGAGCACCTGATGGCCCGGGCCTATCAGCTCAATGGCCGCGAGTGTTTTCTGGAAGTACGCGCCAGCAACCAGTCGGCCTATCGTTTATACGAACGTTACGGTTTCAACGAAATTGGCCGTCGCCGCGACTATTACCCGATCGCCGGCGGCCGTGAAGACGCTCTGGTAATGGCCTGTACCCTGTTCGAAGACTGATCTTGCAGGGGCGTACCTGGGCGCGCAGGCTTTGTTCTCGGCAGGGACGGATAAAGAATGAGACAACTGCTTTTGGCAGCGGGCCTGTGTATCGCAAGCGCTGCCCACGCGGACGAGCGCGACGTGTGGATGTTCGCCCAGTGGGCGGGTGATCATCAAACCCGCCCCTTCCGTGAAATGCTGGTAGATGCCCGGCTTTACGGTGTAGTGCCAATCCACCAGTTGCTGCGCTCGGCATCGGACTGGAAGTTGTGCCATGCATCGCCTTTCGCCGTGCCGCCCCCCGGCAATTGGGCGGCTGTACGCTCGACCCTCGCGTTGATCAAGGCCCTTGACGATCAAGGCATCCTGCGCCAGTTCGAGGTGGTTTCGGCTTACCGTGAGCCGCGCCTGAACGCCTGTGCGGGCGGGGCGGCCAACAGTGCGCATACCCGCGCTTTCGCCGTCGATATACTGCTGCCGGCCTGGGCCGATCCCAATCCGCTGTGCCGTTTCTGGCAGCAGCATGGGCAAACCTGGAACATGGGGCTGGGCCGCTACCCATCAGGCCGTATCCATTTGGATACCGCCGGCTATCGCACCTGGGGTGGCGATGGCAGCGCAGGGGCGTCGTTCTGTATCAACCCCAAATGAGCCAGGCACTTCCGGCATTCGTCCATTATCCACTCGGCGAAGCGCTGGCGCTTGCCGCTGTCGGCCAGAGGCTGCGGGCTGAGCAGGTGGTAGGCCGAGCCATCGCGCACAAAACCGAACGGCGCCTGCAACTGCCCGCTGTCGAGTTCGTCGTGCACCATCAGGGCTGAGGCAATGGCCAGGCCCAGTCCGGCGCTGGCGGCCTGAATCGACAGGTAGAAATGTTCGTAGTCGCTGCGTTCGCAGTGCCGCGCCTGCTGGCCGCTCAGGCGCAGCCAAGTGGGCCAGGCAGCAGGGCGTGTGGTGCTGTGCAGCAGCCGTTGGCCATCGAGTATGGCGCTGGCGGCGGAGTGGCACACCGGGCCGATCCATTCATCACAGATTTTCTGGCTGTACAGCTGGTTGTCCCAGTGGAAGTCGTCGCGGCGAATTGCCAGGTCGACACCGCTGCGCGCGAAATCCAGCGGGCCGCCTGCGGCGACCAAGTGTAACTGAAGGTCGGGGTGGGCAGCATGGAATCGCGGTAAGCGCGGGATCAGCCAGCGCATGGCGATGGTCGGCTCGCAAGACAGCACCAGCACATTGTCGCGAGCTTGTTGCTGCAGGCGCTGCACGGCGCCTTCGAGTTGTTCGAAGATCGCCTGGGTGGTGCCTTGCAGGGCACGGCCGGCGGGGGTGAGGAAAATGGCCCGGTTTCGGCGCTCGAACAGTTCCACGCCAAGGCTTTCTTCAAGCAGGCGAACTTGGCGGCTGATCGCGCCGTGAGTGACATGCAAGTGCTCGGCGGCACGCACGAAGCTCTCGGTCTGGGCGGCAATGTCGAAGTAGCGGAAGGCGTTGAGTGGCGGCAGTTTCATGATATCCCTGTGCAGCTGTGTCGGGCTCTTCGCGGGTAAACCCGCTCCTACATGGCCACATATTTCCCTGTAGGAGCGGGTTTACCCGCGAAGAGGCCAAGGCAGGCTGTACATATCTGTGAATAAAACTATCAGATTCATCTCAGCATAAATCGATTTTTCCGCATCTGTAAGCGCTCGATAATCGGCGGTCTGTGCATTTCCATCGCCTATCGAGAGCCCTCAGCATGACCGAACTCATCGCCGTCGCCCTGTTCACCCTGCTCGCCGTCATCAGCCCCGGCGCAGACTTCGCCATGGTCACCCGCAGCAGCTATGCGCAGGGCCGCAAGGCCGGGCTGGCTGCCGCCATAGGTATCGCCCTGGGGGTGCAGGTGCATGTGTTGTACACGGTGTTGGGCATTGCCGTGATCATCATCCAGAGCCCGACGCTGTTCTTCGTCATGAAGGTGCTGGGTGCGGGCTACCTGATCTACCTCGGGTACAAGTCATTGACCAACACGCAACGTATCAGCCTGGACGGAGTTGGCCAGTCTGCTGCCAGCCTACTGCAAGCGCTGCGCACCGGCTTTTTGACCAACGCCCTCAACCCCAAGACCATGTTGTTTGTCATCAGCGCCTTCACCCAAGTGGTTCAGCCTGGTAGCTCGCTGGCGCTGAACTTCGCCTACGGTGCGTTCATGTCCGTTGCCCATTGGCTGTGGTTTAGCCTGGTGGCGGTATTTTTCTCCAGTACGGCATTGCGCAGGGCGATGATCGAGCGGCAAGTGCTGGTGGACCGAGCCATTGGTCTGGCATTGATCGGGCTTGGCCTGGCTGTGGCAGTGACCGGAATACGTTGAGGCGACGATAGCAGCGCCGAAACCTGTGATTCGGCGCCCGGCTGCTGCTGGATTGGTTGGCGCGGGCATCAGTAACTTTTTCGCAGGCAAAGAAAAAGGGCTTACCTTGCGGTAAGCCCTTCGTCTTGTTTGGTGGCTACACAGGGACTTGAACCCCGGACCCCAGCATTATGAATGCTATGCTCTAACCAACTGAGCTATGTAGCCGATGGCGCGCATTATTCTCTTGAACGCCCCCCCTGTCAACACTCAATTCAAAAAAAATTTGCACGCTTTCAAAAACTTAGCGGCCAGCCCCGGTTTCAGCGCACCACAAGCCAGTACCCGAGCACGTCCAGCAACTGCAACTGCTGGGCTGCAGCCAGGGATTGCAGGCTTTGGCCAGGCCGGTCCAGGTTGAAGTCGCCGCTCACACGGCGATGGGCCACTTGTTCATCCATCATCCACAGGCGCTGCCCTTGGTAACCGGCGAGGCGCTCCAGCACCTGCCTCAATGGCATGTCTGTGGCTTTCAGGCGGCCATTGCGCCAACTGTCAGCGGTTTTCAGATCAGCCTTCTGCACCCGGCCGATGCGTGTGTCATCGAAGGTTACCCGCTCACCTGCCGAGACCATTCGCTGATCCCCCCCCTGGGTGACCATGGCCTTGCCACTGAATACCACGAGTTCGTCACGCCCTGCATGGCGGGCTATCTGCAAGCGCGTGCCGTATACCTGGATGCGTGCGTTGCCAACTTCCACTTCCATGGCCCGCCCGTCGAGCATCACTTCCATATGCACCTGGCCCTGCACCAGGTGCAGTTGGCGGGTGCGGCCGCGCAGGTCGATGTTCATCGCGCTGGCGCTGTCCAGGTTCAAGGTCGTGCCATCTGCCAAGCGTATGCTGCGGCGTTCTCCCTCATCGGTGTGCAGCTCGCTGGTCAGACGCTGCATCAGCGGCCAGTACAGGTAAGCAGCAGCACCCAACCCTAGCAAGAACGCAAGCGCCAACCATTTACCCAGGTGACTGCGACGGACAGTGACATGCCGTGGGCGAGGGCGGGCAGGTGCTGGTTGCAGCTGTTGCCAGAACGTCTCGAGCTCGGCGTAGGCGTGGGCGTTCTCTTGTACCTGGCACCAGGCCGCGAATGCTTGGCGCTGTGTTTCGTCGCAACCGGGTTGGCGCAGCAACGAAAACCACTCCAGCGCGTCCTGCTGTGGGTCGGGCTGCAGCTGCTTGGCGGGCATCGGGCTCATGGGTTAAGTCTGCTCACGACAGGGGCCGTTTCGCCCAACGATGACAGGAGTGTTTAGCAGAGGATGCTAATTATATTGAGAACCATTTTCAAGTGCGTGGTGGCAGGGGGATAAAAAAGGTAGCTATGTATCTATTTGTTTCCCGATAATCGGATCCCAAACCTGAGGACGGAGATTTAGGCAAATGGCCACCAGTAGTGCCTCCACCGCATCCCCCCCGGCAGCGGCAAGCCAAGCCACGCCGTTGGTGATGCGTATCATCGGCTTCTGCGCCTTGGCGCACTTGATCAACGACCTGATCCAGGCGGTGCTGCCGGCAATCTACCCGATGCTCAAGGCCAACTACGACCTGAGCTTCGCCCAGATCGGCATGATCACCCTGACGTTCCAGATCACCGCCTCGCTGTTGCAGCCTTGGGTCGGCTTCTTTACCGACCGCCGGCCAACGCCAGATCTGCTGCCGCTAGGCACCCTGTGCACGTTGGTCGGGATCGTGATGCTGGCCTTCGTTGGCAGCTTCCCGATGATCCTGCTGGCGTCGGCGCTGGTGGGCATCGGCTCGTCGACCTTCCACCCGGAAACCTCGCGCATTGCAAGGCTGGCGTCGGGCGGGCGCTTCGGCCTGGCCCAATCGACCTTTCAGGTCGGTGGCAACACCGGCTCCGCTCTGGGCCCGCTACTGGCAGCGGCCATCGTCATTCCGTTCGGCCAGACCCATGTGGCGTGGTTCGGTGTGGCCGGGCTGTTCTTCCTCGGCGTCACCCTGATGCTGCGCGGCTGGTACAAGGAGCACCTCAATCAGGCCAAGGCGCGCAAGGCGGTTCAGGCTACCCACGGCATTTCGCGCAATCGGGTAATTGCGGCGTTGATCGTGCTGGGCCTGCTGGTGTTTTCCAAGTACTTCTACATGGCCAGCTTCACCAGCTACTTTACCTTCTATCTGATCGAGAAGTTCGGTGTGTCGGTGGCCAGCTCGCAGCTGCACCTGTTCCTGTTCCTCGGCGCGGTGGCGGCGGGCACCTTCTTTGGCGGGCCTATCGGTGACCGTATCGGGCGCAAGGCTGTGATCTGGTTTTCGATACTGGGCGTGACGCCGTTCACGCTGGCGCTGCCGTATGCCGATTTGTTCTGGACCACAGTACTGAGCGTGGTGATCGGCTTTATCCTGGCTTCGGCGTTTTCCGCGATCGTGGTGTATGCGCAAGAACTGGTGCCGGGCAGCGTGGGCATGATTGCCGGTATCTTCTTTGGCCTGATGTTCGGTTTTGGTGGCATTGGCGCTGCGCTGCTGGGGTACGTAGCGGACCTGCGGGGTATCGAATATGTATACGGGTTGTGCTCGTTCCTGCCATTGTTCGGATTGTTGGCGGTGTTCCTGCCAAGTACAGGTAAACGCTGAATGCACCGGGGGCCTGGCAGAGGCCCCTGGGCAATTGACGAGCCCCCTGGAGGTGGCTAGAGTGCCGCCTCTTTTTCAATCACCTGCGTAGTAGCCAAAGCAATGCGCCGTACCCAGTCCCTCCCACACACCCGTCAGCCTGCCTTCCAGGCACTGCGTCGTGCATGGCCGAGTGACACGGTGCTCAAGCGCCGCCGCAGCGTGCTGTTTGCCTTCACCTTCTCGCCACACCTCGCCTGAACTGATCTGCGCTTTCGCGTCGCTCGCCATTCTGGCGTGCGCGCCTGTTTCTGCACGTCTTTTCGGTTTGCCAGGAGTGGTACATGAACATGCGTTTATTGGCGGGCTTGTTGTTCGCCGTTTCTGTCGTGGGTTTCAGTTTGGGGGCCAGCTTGCCGCTGGTGTCGTTGCGTCTGCATGAGGCGGGGGCGAGCACACTCGAAATCGGCATCATCTCGGCCATCCCTGCCGCCGGCATGATGCTCTCGGCTTTTCTGGTCGACGTCTGCTGCCGCCATCTCACCCGGCGTACCATCTATCTGCTGTGTTTCAGCCTGTGCACGGTCAGCATCGCCTTGCTCGAGTCGGCGTTCGGCTCGTTGTGGCTGCTGGCGCTGCTGCGCTTGGGCCTGGGGCTTGGCATGGGGATCGCCATCATCCTCGGCGAGTCGTGGGTCAACGAACTGTGCCCCGAACATAACCGCGGCAAGATCATGGCCCTGTACGCCACCAGCTTTACGGGCTTTCAGGTGCTCGGCCCGGCCATGCTGGCAGTGCTGGGCGCCGACAGCCCGTGGATCACGGGTGTCGTCACGGTCTGTTATGGGCTGGCGCTGCTGTGCATCGTGCTGACCGTGCCCAACGACCATGTCGCGCACGAAGAGGGCGAAAAAAGCTTCGGTTTGGCCGGGTTCTTCCGGGTGGCACCGGCGTTGTGCATGGCGGTGCTGTTCTTCTCGTTCTTCGATGCCGTGGTGCTGTCGCTGCTGCCGGTGTACGCCACCAGCCATGGCTTTGCCGTTGGCGTGGCGGCGTTGATGGTGACGGTGGTGTTTGCCGGTGACATGCTGTTCCAGCTGCCGCTGGGCTGGTTGGCCGACCGGGTTGAGCGCACAGGGCTGCACCTGGCGTGCGGGCTGGTGGCGATGGTGATCGGCATCGGTTTGCCCTGGCTGTTGAATCTTACCTGGCTGCTGTGGCCATTGCTGGTGGTGCTGGGCGCGGTGGCGGGGGGCATCTATACCCTGGCGCTGGTGCTTATCGGGCAGCGCTTCAAGGGCCAGGACCTGGTCACTGCCAATGCCAGTGTGGGCTTGCTGTGGGGCGTGGGCAGCCTGGTCGGGCCGCTGATCAGTGGGGCGGCCATGAATGTCGCGCCGCATGGTTTGCCCATGGCGCTGGCACTGATGGCCGGGCTGTTCGTGTCCTTTGCCAGGCAGTCATACCGGCGCCGTGGGCGGATACGGGCTGTGGCGCAGTAGTATTCCTTTACGCCGCGCCGATGCTTACCCAGTAGCGCGTCCTGTACTCGACCCGTACGGGCAGGCTGCGGGTGAGCAGTTGCAGGATTTGCCCGGTGTCAGCCAGCTGATAGGTGCCTGAAACCTTCAAGCCCGCCACTTCTGGAGCGCAGCGCAACAGCCCCGGTCGGTAGCGGCCGAGTTCGCTGACAAACTCGGCAAGTGGCATCTGCTGCACGCTGAGTACACCTTCGGTCCAGCCCCAGGGGTCGTTGTGCAGCGTTCTGGCCTGAATGCTGCCGTTGGTTCCGACTTGCAGGGTTTCACCCGGCAGCACTTGCCTCGCTGAGGCCGAGGCAGGGAACAGCGTGACTTCACCACGACGCACCGACAGCAGCAGTCCCTGGCTGTTATCGCGTAGCAACAGCTGACCATCGAAGGTGGTCAGCGGGCCGACATGGGTGGCGACGTGGAACGGGCGGTTGTCGTTGGGGTTGCTGTCCAGGCTGACTTCGCCATGGATCAGTTTCAGCTGGCGTTGCACCGCGCTGTAGCGCAAATCGATGGCACTGGCGGTGTTGAGCTGGAGACGGCTGCCGTCACTGCCTTGCCATTGGCGCCGTTCGCCTGTGGCGGTGCTGGTGTCGGCCAGCAGCTGTGGCAGGCCTAGCGGTTCGCGCGCGGCCCAGCCCAGGCTGCCGCCCACGGCCAACAGCCCCAGCAATTTCAGGTGGTCCCTGCGGCTGGCTTTTGGGCGCTGGCTAGCGTCCAGGGTGCGTCGGCTCAGGTCCTTGGGCAGCCCGGCCAGTTCATCGCCCAGATTACTGACCCGCTGCCAGGCCAGGCGGTTGTGTGGGTGGCTGGCCAGCCAGTGCTGGAACTGCTGCTCGGTGCGCGGGCTGGGGCTGTCGAAACGCAGCTTCACCAGCCAGTCGATGGCCTGATCGACCTGCACCTGTGCGGGTGTACCCTCAGGCATCGGCATAGCGCAACCGGTAGCAGGCGCCCAGGGCTTTGGCCAGGTCGCGCTCAACGGTGGCCCTGGACACCTCCAGACGTTGGGCAACCTGTACGATGCTCAAACCGTCTAACTGGGCCAGCAGGAACGCTTGGCGGACGCGCGGTTTCAACTGCTGCAAGGCGCGGTCGAGGCGTTCCAGGCTATCGAGGATGACAAGCTTATGCTCTTCGCTGGGCACTTCTGCTTCGGGCAGGTGAGCCAGGCTTTCCTGGTAGGCCCGCTCCAGCGCGCGGCGGCGAAACTGGTCGATCATCAAGCCACGGGCGATGCTGCTGAGGTAGGCGCGCGGTTCTTTAAGCGGCGACACCTGGCGGGCGCGCAGCAACCGCACGAAGGTATCCTGGGCCAGGTCTGCGGCATGTTCACTGCAACCGACCCGGCTGCGTAACCAGCCACGCAACCAGGCGTGGTGAGACTGGTAGAGCAGAGCGACGTCGGTGGGCTTGAGCGTGTCGTTGATCTGCATCGTAGAGAAGGCCCAGTTCAGTGATATGTGCGATTGTGAATAGTTCTCAATTCTATGCGGGGAAGATGGCGCGGAGCAATGGCATGCCAAAGATTAGCTGCGCAAGAACCGGCGTTTGCCCGATGAACGGCTGCGCTAAGCTGGGCCTGCACTCGACTTGATGGAGGTGCCATGATGCTGGCCGACCTTTCGCCTGAGGCCTATCGCGAGGCCACGCAACACCTGGCTGCACTTGACCCGGATTGGTCGCGGCATATCGCAGCGATCGGGCCCTGCCTGCATCAGGCTACGCCGGGACGTGAGCCTTATGAGGCGTTGGTGCGGGCGATTGCCTACCAGCAGTTGCACGCCCGTGCCGCCGAGGCGATCCTCGGGCGGTTGCTGGCGCTGTTCCCGGCGGATGATTTTCCGCAGCCAGAGCAGTTGCTGGCGGTAACCCCGGAAACCCTGCGTGCCTGCGGCTTTTCGGCGAGCAAGCTGGTGACGGTCCAGGGCATTGCTCAAGCCACCCTGGAGGGCCTGGTACCGACGCGGGAGCAGGCGTTAACCATGACTGACGAGGCGTTGATCGAACGCCTGGTGGCGCTGCGCGGGGTAGGGCGGTGGACGGTGGAGATGCTGCTGATCTATAGCCTGGGGCGTTCTGACATTCTGCCGGTGGACGATTTTGGCGTGCGCGAGGGGTATCGGCGGCTCAAAGGGCTGGAGACGGCGCCGACACCGGCGCAAATGCGTTCGCTGGGCGGCGCCTGGCGGCCGTTTCGTACCGTGGCGGCCTGGTACCTGTGGCGGGCCTGAGGTTTTTGCATCGCCCGTACAGGCAACAACATATCCGGGAAACAAAGATGAATCTCTACACCACCCCCGACCAACGCTGGCAAGCCGTAGAGAGCCGCGACACTGCCGCCACAGGCCACTTTGTCTACGCCGTACGTACCACCGGCGTCTACTGCCACCCCGGCTGCAAATCACGCCAGGCCAAGCGCATGAACGTCGAGTTCTACGACTCCGCTGCGGCCGCCGAGGCTGCCGGCTACCGTGCCTGCAAACGCTGTATCAGCAAGGCCAGTACCACCCGACATAGCCAGCTTGTCACCCACGCCTGCCGCTTGATCGAAGCCAGCGACCCCGCGCCAAGCCTCGACCAACTCGGTGCATGGCTGGCCGTCAGCCCTTTCCACCTGCATCGGCTGTTCAAGGCTGAAACCGGGGTCACCCCCAAAGCCTACGCCACGGCCTTCCGTGCCCGGCGGCTGCGTGCGCACCTGGAAGACGGCCAGCGTTCGGTCACCGATGCTATCTACGACGCCGGCTACAACTCCAACAGCCGCTTCTACGAAAGCGCCGACCAGCGCCTGGGCATGCGCCCCCGGCAATACCGCGCCGGCGGCGCCGGGGCAACCATTCACTTCGCTCTTGGGCAGTGCTCGCTGGGTGCAATACTGGTAGCCCAGAGCGACAAGGGCATCTGCGCGATTCTGCTGGGCGACGACCCCGAGGCCTTGTTGCACGACCTGCAGGACCAGTTCCCAAAGGCCCACCTGATTGGCGGTGACAGCGCCTACGAACAGCTGGTCGCCGAAGTGATCGGTTTCGTCGAAGCGCCGGCCTTGGGCCTGGCCTTGCCGCTGGATGTGCAAGGCACCGCGTTTCAGGAGCGGGTGTGGCAGGCGCTGCGTGAGGTGCCGGCCGGCAGCCGGGTCAGCTACACCGACATCGCCGAGCGCATTGGCGCCCCCAAGGCTGTGCGGGCGGTAGCCATGGCCTGCGCGGCCAACCCTATTGCCGTGGCCATCCCTTGCCACCGCGTGGTGCGCCGGGATGGCGACATCAGCGGCTACCGCTGGGGCGTGGAGCGCAAACAGCAATTGCTGAAGCGAGAAACGGCACTCTCCTGACTGCCCCAAGCCGCGTAGAATCCCCCGCCAAATCGAATTGCTAAGAGGAATATTCGATGAGGCGTGTCAGCCTTGACCGTTATTGCCCGGGTCTGCTTGTCCTGCTGGCCCTGATGCTGGTACTTGCCAGCCCGGCCTGGTCGGCCCCGGCCACGCCATTGTCCAACCTGGCGGCTGCCGAAGCGCCAGCACTGGACGAAAACGCCAGCCTCGAACAGCTGAGCGACCGCTTGGACCTCATCCGCCAGGGCGTCACCAGCGAGGCCAACGACGACGTGCTGTCGCAACTGCGGCTGGCTGCGATGCAGGTTCAGCGTCAAGCTGATGCATTGAGTGCGCAGCGCACTGCCGATGTGGGAAAGCTCGACGACCAACTGAAGGTCATCGGCCCGGCCCAGCCGGACGAGGCCGCTACCCTGACGCAGCAGCGCAAAGCGCTGGAGGCCGAGAAAAAGGCGCTGGTAGCCCAGCAGGATCAGGCCACCAAGCTGACCCAGTCGGCCCGCGACCTGTCCACGCAAATCGTCAACCTGCGCCGCAGCCAGTTCAACTCGCAAATCACCAGCCGTGCTGCCTCGCCGCTGAGCCCGGCGTTCTGGCAGAGCATCATCCGCCCCACCCAGGACGACGTGGCGCGCCTGCGTGACCTGCGCGGCGAGGCGGCCGATGCCATCGGCAGCGCCTTCAGCGCCGAAAACCGCTGGCAGTTCGTTGCCAGCCTGGTGGCAGCGATTCTGGTGTGGACGTTGGTGCGGCGCGTGCTTGAACGCATGCTGGCCAGTGCCATGGTCCGCTGGTTGCCCGACGGCCGCCTGCGCCGCAGCGCCTTGGCTCTGGGCGTTAGCCTGGCAACCCTGGGCACCATCGCCGGCTCGGTTTCGTTGCTGCGCTGGGGGCTGGAAAGCAATGCGCAATTGGGTTCGGACATCGCCAGCCTGACCAACCACATTCTCACTCTGGTAGTGTTCAGTGCCTTCATCACCGGCCTGGGCCGCGCCATGCTGATGTTGCAGCGCCCGTCCTGGCGGCTGCCGGCGATCCACGACCAAGTCGCCAGTGCGTTGGGCTGGTTCCCGAAGGTGCTGGCATTGGCACTGATGTTCATGATGACCATGGAGCGCATGAACAGCGTGATCGGCGTCAGTCTGGCGCTGACGGTGGCCGTCAACGGGCTGACCGCACTGGTGGTGGCGTCCACCTTTGCCGGCGCGCTGCTGTGTTACCGCCGCACCCTGCGCAAGCATGACCTGCAGCGCCCGACGGGCCTGGCCGGGCTGATCCCGTTCGTGATGGTCATCTGGCTGACGTTGATCCTGCTGGCACTGTTCACTGGCTACCTGACACTCGCCTATTTCCTCACCGCCAAGCTGTTGTGGGTCAGCCTGGTGATCACCTGTGCCTACTTGCTGACCACCTTCCTCGGCGACCTGTGCGAAACCCTGCTGTCGCCCCGCCAGCCCGGTGGCCTGGCACTGGCCTCGACCCTGGGCCTGGCGCCTCGTCACCAGGCGCAGGTCAGCACCATACTGGCCGGTGTCGGCCGCACCATCGTGCTGTTCCTGGCGCTGTTGCTGGTGTTGATGCCGTCAGGCACCAGCCCCAGCGAATTGCTGCTGAGCCTTGGCGACTGGGATGGGACCGGGGGCAAGCTACTCGGCAACCTTAACATCGTGCCGCAGGACATCCTGCTGGCCCTGGCGATCTTCCTCGGCGGCCTGTTCGCCATCCGTGTGGTCAAGCGCTGGCTAAGCGATCGCCTGCTGCCGGAAACCGACATGGACGCCGGCATGCGCGCCTCGTTGGTAACCCTGGTGGGTTACCTGGGTTTCCTGTTCCTGGCCATGCTGGTGATGTCGACCCTGCGCATCAACCTCACCAGCCTGACCTGGGTGGTCAGTGCCCTGTCGGTCGGTATCGGTTTCGGTTTGCAGCAGATCGTGCAGAACTTCATTTCCGGCCTGATCCTGCTGACCGAGCGCCCGGTCAAGGTAGGCGACTGGGTCAGCCTGGCGGGTGTCGAGGGCGATATCCGCCGCATCAATGTACGCGCCACCGAGATCCAGATGTCTGACCGTTCCACGGTGATCGTGCCCAACTCGCAGTTCATCTCGCAGAACGTGCGCAACGTGACCATGGGCAATGCGCTGGGTGTGGTCAGCATTACCCTGACACTGCCGCTGGAGACTGATGCCAACCGTGTGCGGGAGCTGTTGCTGGCGGCTTACCATGAGCATGAGGCGATTCTGGACGCGCCCGCTGCCTCGGTATCATTCAAGGACCTGACGGCCAGCGGTATGGTGATCGGTGTGAGTGGCTACGTGGCCGGGCCGCGACAGGTGTCGGGCACCCGCAGCGACCTTCTGTTCACCATTCTTGGCCGGTTGCGTGATGAAGGCATTCCACTGTCTTCGCCGCAGAGCATGGTGCTGGTGCAGGAAGGTGCGCGGTCGGCGGACGAGTCGGTGTAGGCATCGGGGGGCTGTCCAGCTTGTAGGAGCGGGTTCACCCGCGAAAGGGCCGACCCTGCTGGCCAATCCCCACCCGCCTTTCACCGTTGCCGCCGCCACCGTATTCGCGG
>NZ_JBICMK010000130.1:0-593 GCF_043106315.1 Pseudomonas sp. FYR_5
TTCGGGCATAACATGAGTAAGAGGTGCATGTATGCCAACCAAAAAGAAACCCTTGCGTGACCTGCCCAAAATCCCCAAAGAGCTGCTGGAGCAGTTCGGTGAGGGCCTGATGACCGCAGAAGCTATCGAGGATGCATCTGCGGCGTTCAAGAAGGCCCTGATCGAGCGCGCCCTGAGTGCCGAGCTTGGCCACCACTTGGGCTATCCGCCGGGCGCGCAGCGCCCAGAGGATGAAACCAACCAGCGTAACGGCAAGAGTGGCAAGACGGTTTTGACCGGCGATGGCCCGCTGCGGCTGGAAATTCCTCGTGATCGAGACGGCAGTTTTGCGCCTATTCTGATCCCCAAGCATGAGCGGCGGTATACCGGTTTCGATGACAAGATCATCGCCATGTACGCCCGTGGAATGACGGTCAGAGAGATCCGAGCCTTTTTGTCCGAGCAGTATGGAACCGACGTTTCACCCGATTTCATCAGCTCTGTGACAGACGAGGTCATGGAAGAGATTGGCGCGTGGCAACAGCGGCCACTGGAGCCGATGTACCCGGTCATTTTCTTCGATGCGCTGCGGGTGAAGATCCGCGAAGAGGGCC
>NZ_JBICMK010000131.1:0-53258 GCF_043106315.1 Pseudomonas sp. FYR_5
TTTACCCGCGAATACGGTAGCGGCGGCAACGGTGAGCGGCAGGTGGAGATTGGCCAGCAGCCCCGGCCCTTTCGCGGGTAAACCCGCTCCTACGACGGCCTGTGTCCAGCCCCTGCTTCGGGACATGCACCCATAAAAAAAGGAGAACCGAGGCTCTCCTTTTTTTCAACAACCCTCAGCCATTAGCCAATGGTCATCAGGCTGGCGTTACCGCCTGCCGCTGCAGTGTTCACACTCACCGCGCGCTCGATGACCAGGCGTTCCAGCGCAATCTGGTGATCACCGCTGGACAGCCCGTGCACCCCAACGATCGCCCCGGCACGCTTGGCTACCTGCTGGCATACGCCGCGCAGCTGGTCCGAGTCGCCATGGTGGATCACGGCGTCGAACGCCACTTCATCCTTGTTCCAGTCCGCGACCAGCTTCACCTTGGCCTGCAGCTCACGCGGCAGGCGGGCGCGCAGGGCCTTGCCCGGTTCACCGTCAACCCACACCGCCGAGCTGCCAACGGCCAGGACTGCGGCGAACTGCGCCAGCAGGTCGGTTTCGTTGTCGGCCAGGCACAGTACGTGCTCACGCGGCAGGATGGTGTAGCTGTTGCGCTCGCCGGTCGGGCCTGGCAGCAGGCGGGCGATGCCGCTCTGCGACTGGCTGGCGAACTGGCTGCACAGCGCGGCCAGGTCGGCCAGCTGGTTGTTCTCGGCCCAAGCCTTCAGGCCGTGCAGCGGCTTTACCAGCTGTTCGTGCAGGGTGCGGTCCGGCGTGCCTTCGCCGTCCTGCTGCTGGAAGTGGCGGCCAATGGCGTCGGCCGGGCGGGTCGACAGCAGGCGGTACAGGTACAGCGGGCCGCCGGCTTTCGGGCCGGTGCCGGACAGGCCTTCACCACCGAACGGCTGCACGCCCACCACTGCACCCACAATGTTGCGGTTGACGTACATGTTGCCGGCATTGGCGGTTTCCACCACTTTGGCAATGGTCTCGTCGATGCGGGTGTGCACGCCCAAGGTCAGGCCGTAGCCGGAGTTGTTGATCTGCTCGATCAGTTGGTCCAGATTGCGGCGGTTGTAGCGCACAACGTGCAGTACGGGGCCGAAAATTTCGCGCTTCAGCTCGTCGAAGCTGTCCAGCTCGATCAGGGTTGGCATGACGAAGGTGCCGCGCTTGATCTCGGCAGCATCGGCAATGGCGACTTGGTAGACCGAGCGGCCTTTCTCGCGCATGCCCTGAATGTGCTTCTCGATGCCGGCCTTGGCTTCGGCGTCGATCACCGGGCCGATGTCCACGGCCAGGCGGTCCGGGCAGCCCAGGCGGCTTTCAGCCATGGCGCCCTTGAGCATTTCGATCACGCGGTCGGCGGAGTCTTCCTGCAGGCACAGCACGCGCAGGGCCGAGCAACGCTGGCCGGCACTGTCGAAGGCCGAGGACACCACGTCGATCACGACCTGTTCGGTCAGTGCCGAGGAGTCGACGATCATCGCGTTCTGGCCGCCGGTTTCGGCGATCAGCGGGATCGGGCGGCCCTGGTTGTCCAGACGGCCAGCGACGTTGCGCTGCAGCAGGCGGGCTACTTCGGTGGAACCGGTGAACATCACGCCTTTGACGCGCTCGTCTCCGACCAGGCCGGCACCGACGGTTTCACCGCGGCCTGGCAGCAGCTGCAACACACCTTCGGGGATGCCCGCTTCCAGCAGCAGGCGCACGGCCTGGGCGGCGATCAGCGGGGTTTGCTCGGCAGGCTTGGCCAATACCGGGTTGCCGGCAGCCAGGGCTGCGGCCACCTGGCCGGTGAAGATCGCCAGCGGGAAGTTCCATGGGCTGATGCACACCACCGGACCCAGTGGGCGGTGGGCGTCGTTGCTGAAGTCGTTACGTGCCTGCACCGCGTAGTAGCGCAGGAAGTCCACGGCTTCACGCACTTCGGCGATGGCGTTGGCGAAAGTCTTGCCGGCCTCGCGGATGAGCAGCCCCATCAGCGGCTGGATTTCTGCCTCCATCAGGTCGGCGGTGCGTTCCAGAATGGCAGCGCGCTCGGCTGGCGGAGTGGCCTGCCAGATCGGCGCGGCGTTCAGTGCGCACTGGATGGCGTTGTCCACGTCAACAACGGTGGCTTCTTGCACGTGGCCCACCACATCGCGGTGGTCCGCCGGGTTCAGTACCGGTGCGGCAGCGCTCTCGCTGGCGGTGCAGGCCAGCAGCGGGGCAGCCTTCCAGTCGTTGTGAGCGGTGGCCAGCATGGCGCAGGACAGCGATGCCAGGCGGTGTTCGTTGGCCATGTCGATGCCGGCCGAGTTGGCCCGTTCAGTGCCATACAGATCGCGCGGCAGCGGGATACGCGGGTGTGGCAGGCCGATACTGCCTTCCTGAGTACCCATGCGCTCGATGCTGACCACCGGGTCGGCGACCAGTTCCTGGATGGAGATCGAGTGGTCGGCGATGCGGTTGACGAACGAGGTGTTGGCGCCGTTTTCCAGCAAACGGCGCACCAGGTATGCCAGCAGCGTTTCATGGGTGCCGACCGGTGCGTACACGCGGCACGGGCGGTTCAGCTTGCCATCGGCAATCTTGCCGACCACTTGCTCGTACAGCGGCTCGCCCATGCCGTGCAGGCACTGGAACTCGTATTGACCCGGGTAGTAGTTCTGCCCGGCAATGTGGTAAATGGCCGACAGGGTGTGAGCGTTGTGGGTGGCGAACTGCGGGTAGATGGCTTCTGGCACGGCCAGCAACTTGCGGGCGCAGGCCACGTAGGACACGTCGGTGTACACCTTGCGGGTATAGACCGGGTAGCCTTCCAGGCCTTCGACCTGGGCACGCTTGACCTCGCTGTCCCAGTAGGCGCCTTTTACCAGGCGGATCATCAGGCGGTGGCGGCTGCGCTTGGCCAGATCGATGACATAGTCGATCACGTACGGGCAGCGCTTTTGGTAAGCCTGGATAACGAAACCGATGCCGTTCCAGCCAGCCAGGGATGGCTCGAAGCACAGGCGCTCGAGCAGGTCCAGCGAAAGCTCCAGGCGGTCGGCTTCTTCGGCGTCGATGTTCAGGCCGATGTCGTACTGCTTGGCCAGCAGCGTCAGCGACAGCAGGCGCGGGTACAGCTCTTCCATCACGCGCTCGTACTGGGCGCGGCTGTAGCGCGGGTGCAGTGCCGACAGCTTGATCGAGATGCCTGGGCCTTCGTAGATGCCACGGCCATGCGAGGCCTTGCCAATCGAGTGAATGGCCTGCTCGTAGGACGCCAGGTACTTCTGCGCGTCCTGCTCGGTCAGTGCGGCTTCGCCGAGCATGTCGTAGGAGTAGCGGAAGCCTTTGGACTCGAAGCGGCTGGCGTTGGCCAGTGCTTCGGCAATGGTCTCGCCGGTGACGAACTGCTCACCCATCAGGCGCATGGCCATGTCGACGCCCTTGCGGATCATCGGCTCGCCGCTCTTGCCGATGATGCGAGTGAGCGAGGAGGTGAGGCCAGTTTCGTTGTGGGTGCTGACCAGCTTGCCGGTCAGCAGCAGCCCCCAGGTGGCGGCGTTGACGAACAGTGACGGGCTGTTGCCCAGGTGCGGCTGCCAGTTGCCGGTACTGATCTTGTCGCGGATCAGCGCATCGCGGGTGCCTTTGTCGGGGATGCGCAGCAAGGCTTCGGCCAGGCACATCAGCGCCACGCCTTCCTGAGACGACAGCGAGAATTCCTGCAGCAGGCCCTGGACGACACCGGCACGGCCGCCGGCGCTTTTCTGATTGCGCAGTTTTTCGGCAATGCTTGCGGCCAGTTTGTTGGTGGCTTCGGCCAGCGGTGCGCTCAGGCGCGCCTGCTCCAGCAGCATTGGCACCACTTCCTGCTCGGGGCGGCGGTAGGCAGCGGTGATCGCCGAGCGCAGTACCGACTGCGGCAAGATGCTCTCGGCAAATTCGAGGAAGCACTGGTGGCTGTGGTCGGCCTGGACTTCACCGGCATCGTCGGCCGGGTTGCTGGCATGACCGTTGAGTTCGGTCAGGGTGGCACCACCCTCGAGCTTCTCCAGGTAATTGAAGATCGCTTGCTTGATCAACCAGTGAGGCGTGCGGTCGATGGACTGCGCAGCTGCTTTGAGTCGCTCACGGGTCGGGTCGTCGAGTTTGACCCCAAGGGTGGTAGTCGCCATTTCTTATCCTCGTTATTGCCACGGTTGTGGCCTAAGCTGGCATCAAGAGTAGCTGTAGGACAATTCGGGTGCAACTAGGTGCAACCTGAATTTTTCTCGTAGAAGGTGCAACTCGTCCGATAGCCATTCCCTCACCCTGAAAAGGGGCGTTATCGGTGCGATTTATTCTGAAAAACCGGTTTTTTACTCCCAAAAGGAGCAAAAAATGGGCTTTGTCGGAAAATGCACGGGCAGGTGCAACTTGCAAAAGAAAAATGGTTGCACCTTCTTTGCGTTGTTGCATAGCATTCGCCGCCTGGGTGCAACCGCCATCGTTGCGGTTGTGCATGATAAAAACAAACGCCAGGGCACACGCATGGGCAATCCACTAACGATCACCTTCGTGATCTACATCGCAGCAATGGTGCTGATCGGCTTCGCCGCCTATCGCGCCACCAAGAACCTTTCCGATTACATTCTGGGCGGTCGCAGCCTGGGTAGCGTGGTCACCGCGCTGTCTGCCGGTGCCTCCGACATGAGTGGCTGGCTGCTGATGGGCCTGCCTGGTGCCATCTACTTCGCGGGCCTGTCCGAGGTCTGGATCGCCGTCGGCCTGACGGTTGGTGCCTACCTGAACTGGCTGTTCGTGGCCGGCCGGCTGCGTGTGCAGACCGAGCACAACGGTGACGCGCTGACCCTGCCGGACTATTTCTCCAGCCGTTTCGAAGACAATAGTGGCCTGCTGCGCATCATTTCCGCCATCGTGATCCTGGTGTTCTTCACCATCTATTGCGCCTCCGGCATCGTTGCCGGTGCCCGTCTGTTCGAGAGCACCTTCGGCATGTCGTACGAAACCGCGCTGTGGGCGGGTGCAGCGGCGACCATCGCCTACACATTCATCGGTGGTTTCCTGGCTGTGAGCTGGACCGATACCGTGCAGGCCACGCTGATGATCTTCGCGCTCATCCTCACCCCGGTGTTCGTGCTGATCGCCACCGGTGGCTTCGACCAGACCTTCGCCGCTATCGAGGCGGTGAACCCGGCACACTTCGACCTGCTCAAGGGCGCTACCTTCATCGGCATCATCTCGCTGATGGGCTGGGGCCTGGGTTACTTCGGCCAGCCGCATATCCTGGCGCGCTTCATGGCCGCTGATTCGGTAAAGTCGATCGCCAAGGCGCGCCGCATTTCCATGACCTGGATGATCCTGTGCCTGGCGGGTACCTGCGCTGTAGGCTTCTTCGGTATCGCCTACTTCTCGGCCCATCCTGAGCTGGCAGGCCCGGTAAGCGAGAACCACGAACGTGTGTTCATCGAACTGGCCAAGATCCTGTTCAACCCATGGATCGCAGGTGTCCTGCTGTCGGCTATCCTGGCCGCGGTCATGAGTACCCTGAGCTGCCAGTTGCTGGTGTGCTCCAGTGCCTTGACCGAAGACTTCTACAAGGCCTTCCTGCGCAAGAATGCTTCGCAGGTCGAGCTGGTGTGGGTCGGCCGTCTGATGGTGTTGGCCGTGGCCCTGATCGCCATCGCCATGGCTGCCAATCCGGAAAACCGCGTACTGGGTCTGGTGGCCTATGCCTGGGCTGGCTTCGGTGCTGCCTTCGGTCCGGTGGTGCTGATCTCGGTGCTGTGGAAAGGCATGACCCGTAACGGTGCGCTGGCCGGTATCGTGGTGGGTGCGCTGACGGTGATCCTGTGGAAGAACTTCGACACCCTCGGGCTGTACGAGATCATCCCAGGCTTCCTGTTCGCCAGCATCGCCATTGTTCTGGTGAGCAAGCTGGGCAGCCCTTCGCAGGCGATGGTCAAGCGCTTCGAAGCTGCTGATGCGGCGTATCACGCCGACAAGTAACACCCGTTGAATTGGCGGCGCCTGCTTTGCGGGTGCCGCCAATCAGCAGCCAGGCCTGACTCCGCCTGCAAGGCAAGGTAAACTTGCCACCCCCGCAGGAGTTGCCATGAACTATCGTCACGCCTTCCACGCCGGCAACCACGCCGACGTCCTCAAGCACATTGTGCTGACCCGCCTCATTGCCCTGATGTCGCGCAAGGAGCAGCCGTTCGCCTATATCGATACCCACGCAGGGCTCGGCCTGTACGACCTGCAGGGTGACCAGGCAAGCCGTACCGGCGAATACCTGGAAGGCGTAGCCCGCCTGTGGAATCGCGATGACCTGCCGGCCATGGCCGACGACTACCTGCGCATCATCAAGCGCCTGAACGCCGATGGCGAGCTGCGCTACTACCCGGGTTCGCCCGAACTGGCTCGTCGCCTGATGCGCCAGCAGGACCGCGCCCTGCTCAACGAGAAACACCCCGAAGACGGGCCGCTCCTCAAAGAAAACATGAAAAAAGACCCGCGCGTGACCGTGCACCTGGGTGAAGGCTGGCATGTGCCGCGGGCCTTGCTGCCGGTGCAGGAAAAGCGCGCGATCATGCTGATCGACCCGCCGTTCGAGCAGGCCGATGAGCTCAAGCGCTGCACCACTGCCATGAAAGAGGCGATTGGCCGCATGCGCCAGACGGTTGTGGCCATCTGGTACCCGATCAAGGACCAGCGTTCGCTGGCCCGCTATTACCAGGACCTGACCAGCACCGGCGCGCCGAAGCTGCTGCGGGTCGAGCTGTATGTACACCACCAGGACAGCCCGCAGGGCCTGAATGGTTCGGGCCTGGCCATCGCCAACCCGCCGTGGGGGCTGGAGGATGAGCTCAAGGAGCTGTTGCCATGGCTGGCCAAAGAGCTGGCACAGACTGCTGGTAGCTACCGCATGGACTGGCTGATCGCCGAGTAGACCTGTAGGCGCGGTTTTACCCGCGAACGCCGGCGACGCCGGTGCCATCCACCGCGTTGCCTGCTTCGCGGGTGAACCCGCTCCTACAAGGGGGCGGTGTGCCCCCGATGTTTGCGTTATAATCCCGCCCTTTAGCCGCCATCCGCCCAAGCGGCCGATGGCGCATTTTTACCGAATGAAGAGGCTAATCCCTTGGCATTGACGATTCTTGGCCTGTCCGGCGCCCTTAGCCATGACCCTTCCGCGGCCTTGTACATTGACGGCAAGCTGATTGCCGCCGCCGAAGAAGAGCGCTTCGTGCGTGACAAGCATGCGAAGAACCGCATGCCCTACGAGTCGGCGAAGTTCTGCCTGGAACAGGCAGGCATCAAGCCGTCCGACGTCGACGTGGTAGCCATCCCGTTCGCCCCGATCAGCCTGTTCGGCAAGGCGCGGTGGCACTATGCCAAGCGCTATTGGTACGCCCCGGATCGTGCACTCGATGCCATCCTGATGGGCAACCGTCGCTACAAGCGCTATCGCAAGAAGATCGTCTGGTGCCTGGAACAACTGGGCTTTGACCCGAAAAAGGTCAAGATCGAGCCCGTCGAGCACCACCTGGCCCACGCTTCCAGTGCTTATCACTGCTCGGGCTTCAAGGAAAAAACCGCAATCCTGGGCATCGACGGCAAGGGCGAGTACGCCACTACCTTCTTTGGCTACGGCGAAAACGGCAAGATCCACAAGATCAAGGAATTCTTCGACCCGGACTCGCTGGGTGGCCTGTACGGTGCTATCACCGAGTTCCTTGGCTTCGAAATGCTCGATGGCGAGTTCAAGGTCATGGGCATGGCGCCGTATGGCGACGCCAGCAAGTATGATTTCTCGCGTCTGGCCAGCTTCGAAAACGGCGAGTTGGTCATCAACACCGAGTACGCCAACGTTATCGGCCTGCGCCGCTATAAAGAGAAGGGCAAGGGCTTCTACTTCTCGCCGAAGCTGATCGAATGGCTGGGCCCCAAGCGCGAAGGCGACATCGCCGACGAGCCGTACATCCATTACGCCGCCAGCATGCAGGCGCTGTTCGAGAAGCTGGCGTTGCAGATGATCGACCATTATCTGGGTGACACCCTGCGTGAAACCGGCAAGCTGGCCTTCGCCGGCGGCTGCGCGCTGAACGTCAAGCTCAACCAGAAGATCATCGCCCGTCCGGACGTAAAGGAACTGTTCGTCCAGCCGGCCTCCGGCGACGCCGGGACTGCCGTTGGCGCCGCTGCCTATGTTTCTCACGCCCGTGGCGTTCCGGTCGAGAAGATGGAGCACGTCTACCTCGGCCCGTCGTACTCCAACGAAGACGTGATCGCTGCCTGCGCCCGTCACCCGAACCAGCCAAAGTGGCGCAAACTCGAGAACATGCCGCAGCAAATCGCCCAGATCATGGTCGATGGCAACCCGGTAGCCTGGTTCCAGGGCCGCATGGAGTTCGGGCCGCGTGCCCTGGGTGGCCGCTCGATCATCGGTTGCCCGAGCGTGGAAGGCGTGGCTGACCGCATCAACCACCAGATCAAGTTCCGCGAACGCTGGAGACCTTTCTGCCCGTCGATGCTCGACACTGTCGCCCCACAGATGATCAAGGTCGACCATCCCGCGCCGTTCATGACCTTCACCTTCGAAGTGGCTGAAGAGTGGAAGACCCGCGTGCCGGAAGTGGTACATGAGGACGGCACTTCGCGTGCCCAGGTGCTCAAGCGCGAGTACAACCCGCGCTACTACGACATGATGAAGGCACTGGAAGACCTGACTGGCAACGGCGTGTCGCTGAACACCTCGCTGAACCGTCGTGGTGAACCGATGATCTGCTCGCCGACCGATGCGTTGAACATGTTCTTCGGCTCGGACCTGCAGTACCTGATCATGGAAGACATCCTGGTTGTAAAGGACGGCGCGGCCCCGTATGACCAGCCGCTCTGAACCGCGCATCCTGCAGTTCTGCCATGGCTATGACGGGCCGTTCCTGGACTGCGCCCGTCAGTACGCCAGCCTGTTTCAAGGGCGTGGGTATCAGGTCACCACGGTGTTCCTCACCGGCGCCGCCGACGCGCAGGTAGCGGCTGGCTGTGCGTCGGACGAGGTGCTGTTCCTTGAGTTCAGTTCCAAGGCCGTGCGTGGCCTGAAACTTGGCGCCATCCGCGCATTGCGGCGCATTGCGGCCGAGCGCAATTTCGCCTTCTGCATCGCCCATCGCTTCAAGCCGATCTACGTTGCCCTGCTGGGGACCGGCCTGCCGGTGATTGGTGTGCACCATGCCTTTGGCGACTACCAGCGCAAAGGCCGCCGCCTGTTCGCGAACCTGTTCAGCAAGCGTCTGAGCCTGTTGGGGGTTTCGGACGCGGTACGTGACGATATGCGCCGTTGCTTGCCGCAGTGGCCGGCCGAGCGCATCCAGACCCTGTACAACCGCATCGACATCGACGCCCTGCAAGCAGCGCTGGTGCCGCGCGCTGATGCACGCCAGGCCCTGGGCCTGGATCCTCAGGCGTGGATCGTCGGCAATGTTGGGCGCCTGCACCCGGACAAGGACCAGGCTACCCTGTTGCGCGGTTTTGCCCAGGCACTGCCGGGGCTGCCTGCCGGCGCCCGCCTGGCGATCCTCGGCAAGGGGCGTCTGGAGGCCAGCCTCAAGGCGTTGGCCGCCGAGCTTGGCATTGCCGGGCAAGTCGACTTTCTTGGCCAGGTACCGGATGCGCGCCGTTACTTCCAGGCGTTCGACGTGTTCGCTTTGAGTTCCGATCACGAACCGTTCGGCATGGTCCTGCTCGAAGCGATGGTTGCCGGTGTGCCGGTGCTGGCCACGGCCTGTGGCGGTGCCCGCGAAGTGGTCGAGGGCGTTGGCGTTCTGTTCCCGCTGGGCGATGCCGCGCAGCTGGCCCAAGGCCTGAAGCACATGGCCGTACTGGAGGCTGAGCAGCGCCAGGCCTGTGCCAGCCACATGCTGCAGCGCCTGCGTGAGCGTTTCTCTGACCAGGCGGTGCGCGAGGCCTTCTGGCACCTCCCGCAGGTGCGCGCGTTGGTGGGGCAGGCCTGATGCTCAATCGTATCCAGGCCTTCCGCGAACGCGGTTGGCAAGCTATTGATGCCAAGGCTTATGCCGAGGCATGGGCGCGCTTTGGCGGCAGTGTCGCCACCCATCCGCTGGTGGTCGAGCAACTGGCGGATCTGGCGCAGATCCCGGTGCGCTATCTGGGCTGGCACCAGGCTGGCGAGCTGAAAGCCGCGATCCCGGCCTGGGGGCGTCACCTGGCGCTGTCCAAGGACGTGCTGAAGCGTGCTGGCAAGAAAGCCCTGTTCGACCTCGGTAATGCCGAGATCATTCTGCCGGCGGCGTCTGATGCCGCTGCGCCGTTGCGCCATACCGTGCGTTACCTGTCCGAGCTGAACCAAGGCCGCTTCAGCGGTCTCAAGGCGCAGAAGGAGCAGTTGGCCATGGCCCGGGCGCCTGAAGACCTGTCGAAGAAGTTCCGCTACAACCAGCGCCGTGAACTGCGCCTGCTGGAAGAGGCGGGTGGTGTGGTGCGCCCGATCAGCGACTTCAGTGCTCAGGAAATCGCCAGCATGTACTGCGACCTGTTCCTGCGCCGCTGGGGCTTCCCTGCCACCGGTGCCGAGCGTATGGCCGATGTGCTGGAGCGCCTGCGTGAGCTGCTGATCGGCTCGGTGTTGCTGCTGGACGGTAAGTCGATTGCCATCCAGCTGGTGTACCGGGTCGAAGCGCCGGAGTGGATCAGCGTCGAGTACATCAATGGCGGCGTCGACCCTGAAACCAAGGCCTTCAGCCCAGGCAGCGTGCTGAGCTTCCTCAATACCCAGGCCGCCTGGGAAGACGCCCGGGCGCGCAACAAGCCGCTGCGGTTTTCGTTCGGCCGTGCTGACCGTGAGTACAAGGACCGCTGGTGTAACCCTGTGCCGGTGTATCAAGCGTGAGCCGCAAGCAGCAGTTGCTCAAGCGCCACCGGCGCAACAAACGCCTGGGGCTGCTGGCGGGCCTGGTTGCGCTGGTCGCCCTCGGGGTATTCAGTTGGTGGTGGCTGCCACTGCTGCTGTTGCCGCTGCTCTGGGCTGCGCATGAGGCCTGGTTTGCCGACCATCTGTTCTATGCGCCGGGCGAGGACTACGCATACGACTTCGGCGATCAGGCGCAGCAGGTTCCTGCCAGCCTGCTCGATGGCTGGCTCAAGGCCGAGTGCACGTTGCAAGGTGACGAAACGCTGGTGCTTGAACTGCGGCTCAAAAGCAGCTGGTTGGGGCGCTTTCTCGACCCTCGGGTCGAGCTGCTGGCCGGTGAGCAGACCGATCGGCAAACGTTCGAGCGTGGCGTCGATGGCGTGCGCTTCCTTAACGTGACCGGTCTTGCTGCACCACTGCAGGCCGGTACGTTGCGACTGCGCGGCCGGAATTGCCGGCTGCAGGGGCAGTTGCGCCTGTGGATAACCCCTTCGGTCGAGTTGCAGCGGCGTCGGGTGATGGTGATCGCGCCACATGCCGACGACGCCGAATTGGCCGCGTATGGTTTGTACAGCCAGGCGGATGAAAGCTGGGTGGTGACTCTGACCGCCGGTGAGATAGAGGCCGAGCACTATCAGCAGATGGGCTTGGCAAAGGCCGAGGCCGCGCGCCTGAAGGGGCGCCTGCGTGCCTGGGACAGCATCGTCGTGCCGCGTTGGGCCGGTGTGCCGGAGTCGCGTTGCATACAGCTGGGTTACTTCTGCCTGCAGCTGCCTGCCATGCAGGCCGCACCCGACCAGCCGGCGGCCTCACGTGAAGCCGACCTGGCCGATATCCGCGTGTTCCGCCAGTTCAACCCGTTCCCGTTACCGGGCGACCGTGATGGCGCACCCACCTGGCACAACCTGCTGGCCGACCTGCGAGCCTTGCTGGAGCTGGCCAGGCCAGAGGTGCTGGTGATGCCCCACCCGCAGCTAGACCCCCACCCGGACCATATCTGCGCTCAGGCGGCAGTGCTGGAAGCCTTGCAAGGTATGGCCTGGCAGCCAAAAACCTTGCTGTGTTACGCGAACCACCTGCACGATAACGACCGCTGGCCGATGGGCGACAGTGGCGATGGCGTGGCCTTGCCGCCGCAATTGAGCGCTGCCCAGGCCTGGGCACCCTGCAGCCTGGTGCTGGATTGCGCGACCCAGCGCGACAAGGCCATGGCCTTGGGCATGATGCACGACCTGCAGCCGCCGGCACCGTTCAAGCGCCGCCTGCGCCGCGTGCTGCAACGCTGGCTTGCCGGGCGACAGCCATCGCCTTATGGGGAGAACGAATTCTTCCGCAAGGCCGTGCGCCGACACGAACTGTTCTGGCGGCGTGAGCTGTAAGCACACCCCATGGTTGACCGCGAAGGCGCAGAGCGCCCAAGGAAAGCAATGAAAGTCCTATTTCTGGTGCAGAAGGAACAGCGGGCCATTCTTGACCGCCTGTACGATGGCGTCGCGGCCAACTGCGAGTGCGACCTGCGCTGGCTGACCAGCCAGGATCAGCGCAACTTGCGCCGTTACTTCAAGCGTGAGGTGCAAGTCGAGCGCTATGACCGCATCGTGTTCTTCCTGCGTTTCAAGCAGGAGATCCGTCAGGTGGCCTTTATCCGCACTGTGCCGAACCTGGTGATTCTCGAGCACGACGCCTACCAGAACTACATCCCGTGCAAGTACACCGGCAAGTTCAGTGCTCATTACCGCCAGTTGCCATGGGCGCGGGTGATCAGCTCCGGCTACATGGTCAGCGAGCGCCTGCGCCAGGAAGGTTTTGACGCGGTGTTCGTGCCCAAGGGCTACGACGAGCAGTTGCTGACCGACCAAGGGCGTGAACGTGATATCGAACTGGCCTTTGTCGGCAGCGTCAACAGTGTGGCCTATAGCGGCCGCAAGGCACTGCTGGACGAGTTGGGGCAGGTCGAGAACCTGTTGGTAACCCGCACCAAGTCGGGCGAGGACTACTGCAACACGCTCAACCGTATTCGTTTCTTCGTCAGTGCCGATGTCGGGATGGGCGAATACATGATCAAGAACTTCGAAGCCATGGCCTGTGGCTGTGTGTTGCTGGCATACGACCAGGGCGAGGAAGAGAACCGTGCGCTGGGCCTGCAAGACATGCACAACGTGGTGTTCTATGACAACATCCCGACCCTTCAGGAGAAGCTCCGTCGTTTGCGCGCGGACCCCGAGCTAGCCCGGCAGATTGCAGAAAATGGCCGCCATCTGGCGGTTTCCCGTTTTAGTTTCGGCGCAGTTGGACGTAGCATCGTCGACCACATGCGCCCGGCGCTCAGGCCCCATCCGCCATTGTCTGCATGGCAGCGGCTGCGTCTGAAGCTGGGCATCTAAACAAGAGCTTTCACGCCCAGGAGCGGGTCGTTGAAGGCCGATAGTCGTAATGCGGAGGGAATCCGGTGCGCTTTTCAAATGAGAGTGATGTCACGCTCGTCGTGACCAGTTGTGGGCGGTTCGATCTGCTCAAAGACACCCTTGAGAGTTTCGATCGCTACAACACCGCGCCCATTCGCGAGGTATTCATCACCGAAGACTCTGGCGACGATGCTGTGCATGCCGCTGTACCGGGACACTGGAAGCCGCATTGCAAGGTTTTCGTCAATCGGCCCAAACTTGGCCAGTTGCCGTCTATCGACCTGGCCTACAGCCACGTCAAGACACCGTACATTTTTCACTGCGAAGACGACTGGCAATTCTACCGGCAAGGCTTTGTCGAAGACTCGCAGGCCATCCTGGATGTCAGCCCCAACCTGCTGCAAGTGTGGCTGCGCAGCCATGCCCACGACTTGGCTATCCACAGCCCGTACATCCACTTGGGCGATCGCCAGGTGATCGCCGGGGTGCCGTGTTATCCGCTGCTGTCCGACAAGGCCGAGTGGCAGGCGTTTTCGCTCAACCCAGGGCTGCGCCGATTGAGCGATTACCAGCGCTGTGCGCCATTTGCCGCCTATGCTGGAGAAAAGGCGCTTTCCCGTCGCTACGCTGAGTTAAATCTGACAGCGGTCACCTTGGAGGGTGATGCAGTATTGCACACTGGTTTTGGCAATCACGTGACCTTGCCCATTGAGGTGGAGCGTAAGGCCAAGCGTCGTCAACGTGATCGGATGAAGCTGGCATTGACGCTGTTAGCGGGTGCCTTGATCGGCATGGGAATCACCATTTTTGTTCAATGAAGTCGCTGTCCCACCTGACTTGAGCGGGAGAGGGCCCATGAACATCGTCAATATGATGTGGGCGGGTGGAACGCCGTACATGTCCATCCACAAGGTGCATCGGCAGGTCTTGTCGAACGCGGGTGCCGATGCCCGGATCAGTAACTGGCTGTTGCTGGGAAGCGGGCTCTGTTGTGGGCTCGGTTCGACCCGGGAATGGCATATGCCGTCACGTGCGCTCAAAGGGCGGCACTTGTGGCGCTTGCTGCGCCCGTGGCTGCGCATGCGCTTGCGCAAGGCACTGGCCGAGGCCGGGGCAGAAATCGTGCTGCTCGATGGTATTGGTGTCGCCCGGTTGGTGCTGCCGTTGTTACAGCGCATTCCGCACGTGCGTGCAAAGGTACTGTTCCATGGCAAGACGCGTCTGCATGCCAGCGATATCCGCTTGTTGCAGATGTTTCCGTCTGAGCGTCTGAGTATTGCAGCGGTATCACAGACCTTGGCCGAGTCGCTGGCGTGTGACCTGGGCAGGCCGGTGCAAACGCTGCGCATGGCGCTTGACCCGCTTGCATTCGTCGAGCCTTTGTTGAGCCGGGACCAGGCCAGGCAGGCGCTGCGGTTGCCTCAGGGTGCTGGAGTGATGCTGGGTGCGGTAGGGCGGTTGGTAGAGAGTAAAGGCTTCGAAATGCTGATTGGAGCATTCGCCAAGGCCAGTGCACGGCAGCCGGGCTTGCAGTTGGCGATCATTGGCGAGGGGCCGCAGCATGCCATGCTGCAGCAGCGTATCAACGCGCTGGGCCTGGCTGAGCGTGTTCATCTGCGCGGTCACCGCGAAGACCTGCAGCAGCTGTATCGGGCATTCGACTGGCTATTGGTGCCTTCGCGTTCCGAGGGTCTGGGGCTGGTGGTGCAAGAGGCGGTGATGGCCGATGTACCGGTGGTGTGCAGCGACCTGGAGGTGTTCCGCGAACAGCTGCGCGACACCGGTGGCTACCTGCCGGTTGCCGACGAAAGCGCCTGGGCTGAGGCGATCGAGCGCTGTACGGCGCTCAGTGCATCGATGATAGCCGCGAAGCAGCGCCAGGCACTGGCACCGGAGCAGGCCTGGCAGGCGTTCTGCAACGGCTCGCAGAGCCTGTTGCGCAGTTGACGCTCAGCGTGTCAGCAAGGCTGACTCGAAGGCGGCTAGGGGGAACCGATCGCCCAGGTTCTCCCGCTCGATATAGCGCACCATGTGCTGCACATTGCGTCGAATCATGCGGGCCGACAGTGGCGGGCGCAGAAAGCGCATGTCGGCCACGTCGATCAAGCCCAGATGCTGGTCGGGGGTGACCACCACATTGCCCAGGTGCAGCGAACGGAAGTAAACGCCGCTGCGGTGCAACTGACGGATCAGTTCGATCAGGCGTGGCAGGTAAATGTCCCAGCTGAAGCCGTCATCGCGCGACATCTGCAGCAGCGTCCGTCCTGGTAGTGGGCGATACAGCACCGCAGTGCGGCCTGGCAGGTCGAGCTTGTGCTGGCTGATCACTTCGAGGGTGGGGATGCCCAGTTGCGCCAGGCGCGCGGCGTTATCGACGAAGCGCTGCGAGTAAGGACGTAGCAGTGCAGACGAAATCAGCCGCTTCCTACGAAAAACCTTGAGGAAATTTCCATCTGTGAGCAGGTAGACTTTGGCGCCATGGCTGTCTGCCTCAAGCACCTGTGCGCCGAGTGTCAGCTGATCGAAGTCGACCTGGGTGAGCCGGGAGCATTGCATGAATAGAGCCTTGTCGTCTGGCGAGCAAAATGACCGGCAATAATGCCGAAAATAATGCTGTAGCACCATGGATGGTGTTTTTGATTCATCGGGGGAAAGGATGTTGTATCAAAAAAACTGGGCACAGGCCTGGTTAGGTTTGGGCCTGGTCTGGTTCCTGGCGGCGATTGCCCTGGCACCCAGCAACAAGGTTTATCAGCAAGGTCTGGTGTTGTTCTTGTGGCTGCCAACGCTGGTATTGGCCTGGTCAGCCCGAGGAGTGCTGGTGCAAGCCTGGAGGCGCCAACCGGCGCTGTGGGGGAGTGTGCTGCTCCTGCTGGCCTGGAGCGGCCTGAGCCTGGCATGGTCGCCCGCCGAGGAACCCGGACGCGAGCTCAAACGCTTGCTCTACATTCTGGTGTTCCTGCTGGCGTTTCCGCTGTTGGCCCAGTTTGGCCAGGCCCGCATTCGTCAGCTATTGCAGCTTGGTAGCGTGCTGCTCGCCATCGCTGCGTTGCTCTCCATCATCAATTTCTATGGGTTGCAGCGTACGCCGCTGCTGGTCAGGCTGGCGGGTATCGGCGAGATATCCCACCCTATCCTGGGGGCGTATGTCATTGGTTCGGCCGTACTCTTGATGCTCTACGAGCCACCTCGGCAACGTGGCTTGCAGTTGTTATGGCTGGCGGCACTGGCTTGCCTGGGGGCTTTCGCCATACTTAGCCAGAGCCGTGGCGCTATTCTGGCACTGGTGATTACCGTGGTGATGGCGCCGCTGTGGTTCCGTGACCGCCACAGCCGGGTGTTTTCTGTTCTGGCGCTGCTTGCCACCGGCCTGGCCTTTTTGGCCGTGTACGACCTTATCGCCCAGCGGGGCTCGTCCTTCCGGCCGGAAATTTTCCATGCCGTGGTCGAGATGATTGCCGCGCACCCTTGGGCTGGTCTTGGCCTGGGGGCTGATTACAAAGTGAGCGCCGTCGGCATGCACTTCGATCACACCCACAACATGTTCACCCATGTTGCCGTTGAAGTGGGCTTGCCCGGCATGTTGCTGTGGGTAATGGTATGGCTGTTCACGCTGGGCGAAATCGTGCGCGCACGCGGTACCCTGCTGGGCAAGGTTCTGCTGGGCTTCTGGGTGTACTCGACCCTGGCCATGCAGTTCGATGCCGCCAGCCTCACCGGTACGCCACGTGCCGAATGGTTCATCAGCTGGCTGCCGGTGGGCCTTGCCATGTTGCTGCCATGGGGGCGTGCCGAAAATGACGCCTGTGGTAAAATTGCCGGTTCAACCTGAACAGCGAGCTCGATAATGGCCGAAACACCGCGACCAGCGGAGCACACCTCCAGCCTGAAGATCTACTTCCGGCTGTTGAGCTATGTGAAACCCTATGTCGGCATTTTCCTGCTGAGCATTGTCGGTTTCGTGATCTTTGCCTCGACCCAGCCAATGCTGGCCGGCATTCTCAAGTACTTCGTCGATGGGCTGAGCAACCCCGAAGCGGTATTGTTCCCCAACGTCCCCTACCTGCGTGACCTGCAATTGCTGCAGGCGGTGCCGCTGCTGATCATCCTGATCGCTGCGTGGCAGGGCCTGGGCTCGTTCCTCGGCAACTACTTCCTGGCGAAGGTCTCTCTGAGCCTGGTGCATGACCTGCGGGTGGCTTTGTTCAACAAGCTGCTGGTGTTGCCCAACCGCTACTTCGACAACCACAACTCCGGGCACCTGATTTCGCGCATTACCTTCAATGTGACCATGGTCACCGGCGCCGCTACCGACGCCATCAAGGTAGTGATCCGCGAAGGCCTGACCGTGGTGTTCCTGTTTGCCTATCTGCTCTGGATGAACTGGCACCTGACCTTGGTGATGGTCGCCATCCTGCCGGTGATCGCGGTAATGGTCAGCATCGCCAGCAAGAAATTCCGCAAGCAGAGCAAGAAGATCCAGGTAGCCATGGGCGACGTCACCCACGTTGCCTCGGAAACCATCCAGGGGTACCGCGTGGTCCGTAGCTTCGGTGGCGAGGCTTATGAGGAGCGGCGATTCGACCAGGCCAGCCAGAGCAACACCGACAAGCAACTGCGCATGACCAAGACCGGCGCGCTGTACACACCGATGCTTCAGCTGGTGATCTATAGCGCCATGGCTGCGCTGATGTTCCTGGTACTGTTCCTGCGCGGGGATTCTACTGCCGGTGACCTGGTGGCTTATATCACCGCTGCCGGCCTGCTGCCCAAGCCTATTCGCCAGTTGTCGGAAGTCAGCTCGACCATCCAGAAGGGCCTGGCAGGTGCCGAGAGCATCTTCGAGCAACTGGACGAAGCACCCGAAGTGGACACCGGTACTGTCGAGAAGGAACGCGTGGAAGGGCGCCTGGAAGTGCGTAACCTGAGCTTCACTTACCCGGGTACCGAGCGTGAAGTGCTGAGCGACATCAGTTTTGTCGCCGAGCCCGGGCAGATGATCGCCCTGGTCGGCCGCTCTGGCAGTGGCAAGTCTACCCTGGCGGCCCTGATCCCGCGTTTCTATCACCACGACAAGGGGCAGATCCTGCTCGATGGCGTGGAGATCGAGAACTATCGCCTGCGCAACCTGCGCCGCCATGTTTCGCAGGTCACCCAGCATGTCACCCTGTTCAACGACACCGTGGCCAACAACATCGCCTATGGTGACCTGGCTGGCGCGCCGCGCGCAGACATCGAGGCCGCCGCGGCCGATGCCTATGCCAAGGAATTCGTCGACCGGCTGCCAAAGGGCTTCGATACTGAAGTGGGTGAGAACGGTGTACTGCTTTCTGGTGGCCAGCGCCAGCGCCTGGCTATTGCCCGTGCGCTGCTTAAAAACGCGCCGTTGCTGATCCTCGACGAAGCCACTTCGGCGTTGGATACCGAGTCCGAGCGGCATATCCAGGCCGCTCTGGACCATGTGATGCAAGGCCGTACCACGTTGGTGATTGCTCATCGCCTGTCGACCATCGAGAAGGCCGACCAGATCCTGGTCATGGACCAGGGCCGCCTGGTCGAGCGCGGTACTCACGCCGAGCTGCTTGCGGCTAATGGCCATTATGCCCGCCTGCATGCCATGGGGCTGGATGAGCCGGCCAAGGCCGATATCACCTGAACCCTCCTTGATCGGGGCCGTCATGGCCCCGATTGTCACGGGAATTTTCCAGGGATGATCTGGCCATAAAGCCATTGACTACCCTGTGCTAATATCCTGCCCCTGTTCATTATTTCCATATGGGTTGCCCATGAAGTTGTCCATGCCGCGTTTCGATCAAGCCCCGGTACTGGTGGTCGGCGATGTCATGCTCGACCGCTACTGGCATGGCGGTACTTCGCGTATTTCGCCCGAAGCGCCAGTCCCGGTGGTCAAGGTCGATCAGATCGAGGATCGCCCCGGCGGTGCGGCCAACGTTGCCTTGAACATTGCTGCGCTGGGCGCGCCGGCTTCGCTGATCGGTGTTACCGGCCAGGATGAAGCTGCCGACAGCCTGGCCAACAGTCTGCAGGCTGCCGGTGTCCGTTCGGTATTCCAGCGCATCGCGCACCAGCCGACTATCGTCAAGCTGCGGGTCATGAGCCGTCACCAGCAACTGCTGCGTATCGATTTCGAAGAGCCGTTCGCCACCGACCCGCTGTCGCTGGGCGCGGAGGTCGATGGCCTGCTCGAAGGCGTCAAGGTGCTGGTGCTGTCCGACTACGGCAAAGGTGCATTGAAGAATCACCAAGACCTGATCCAGGCGGCGCGCGCCAAGCGTATTCCGGTGCTGGCCGACCCCAAGGGCAAGGACTTTTCCATCTACCGTGGCGCCAGCCTGATTACCCCGAACCTCAGCGAGTTTGAGACCATCGTTGGCCGTTGCGTCGATGAGGCCGAGCTGGTCGCCAAGGGCTTGCAGTTGCTGCAGGACCTGGATCTGGGCGCCTTGCTGGTCACCCGCGGTGAGCATGGCATGACCCTGTTGCGTGTTGGTCAGCCGGCGTTGCACCTGCCAGCGCGGGCACGCGAAGTGTTCGATGTGACCGGTGCCGGCGATACTGTTATTTCCACCCTTGCCGCGGCCATTGCTGCGGGTGAGGACCTGCCCCATGCGGTGGCCCTGGCCAATCTGGCGGCGGGCATCGTGGTCGGCAAGCTGGGTACGGCTGCCATCAGCGCCCCTGAACTGCGCCGGGCCATCCAGCGTGAGGAAGGCTCCGAGCGCGGCGTGCTCGGCCTTGAGCAACTGCTGCTGGCCATTGATGACGCGCGGGCGCACAACGAGAAGATCGTCTTTACCAATGGCTGCTTCGACATCCTGCATGCCGGGCATGTCACCTACCTGGAGCAGGCGCGTGCCCAGGGTGATCGCCTGATCGTTGCGGTAAACGACGATGCCTCGGTAAGCCGCCTGAAGGGGCCGGGCCGGCCGATCAACAGCGTTGACCGGCGTATGGCCGTGCTGGCCGGTCTGGGCGCGGTGGACTGGGTGATCAGTTTCCCGGAAGGCACCCCGGAAAACCTGCTGAGCCAGGTCAAGCCGGATGTGCTGGTGAAGGGTGGCGACTATGGCATCGACCAGGTGGTGGGCGCTGATATCGTCAAGGGTTATGGCGGCACCGTGAAGGTGCTGGGGCTGGTCGAGAACAGCTCGACCACGGCGATTGTCGAGAAAATTCGCAAGAATTGATCTGACCTTGGGGCCGCTGCGGCGGCCCTCTGCAGGGGCGGGTTTACCCGCTCCAGCAAGCAGGTGTAAGTTCCCGGGACCTCACTTGTTCAGCGAGGTCCGCGCCCGCTCCAGCAGCGCTCGCGCCTTGTCGCCAAACCGTTGCAAGTGCGACGCACGTGCGGGCTTGCTTTCCACCAAACCCTGCTGCTTCACCCAATCCTTCCAGCGTACCCGTTCATCTGCCACCACCCAGCCTTCCTGCCGGGCAAAACTTTCTGCCAGGTACAGCCCACGCGTACTCGCCGGCACCAGTTCATCCTTTTTCAGCGTGTACAGCTCTGCCAGTGGCTGGCCGTCCTTCAATGGCATCAGGTACAGGTCGGGCCGTTTGCGGTTGAGTCGCGCCACCAGTTGGTCGCCCTCCAGCCGCTCGTCAACGTGGAACAAGCTGAGTTTCTTGGCGTCCCGGGGCACTTGCAGGCGCATGTCATAGATCAGCTGTAGCGAAGCGGTGGGCAGGTGCACATAGGCCCGTGGGCGCTCCAGTAGCATCAGCTTGCCGCAATGCACCGGGCGTGCGGCACCAGACTGAGGTGCCAGCACGAAGTGGGGTGTTTCGCGGTAGTGCAGGGCGGCGGCGTAGGGTACGGGCAGCCAGGTGTCGTTGAAGCGCCCGCCCAGCCAACCTTCCGGGGTTTCCAGCAGACACTCCTCGGCCACTTCCTGTACAGCCGTGTGCAGCGGCAGGTTCAGCTCCTGTGCCGGTACATAACCGGAAATCAGTTTCAGCACCACATCGCCACGGTCTTGGCGGCGCTGGCGCACCAGTACCCAGTAATCGCGGTTCTGCCAATGCAGCGTGAGGCGCACTGACACGCCCAGGTTGGCCAGTTCGACCACGAAATGTTGCGCGTCGGGTAACTGGATGGCCTTGCGCCGTTGCTGGGTCTGGGCAAAGTTCAGCGGCATGCCGATGCTTTGGTAGATCAAGCCTTCGGGCGTGGCCTCGACATGCAGTGGCAGTGTCTTGAAGTTGCTCGGGTTCTTGCGGATCAGCGTTCGCGCCACGAGGCTCCTCCTTGCGTCGGGTCCGTCTCCAGGCCCTGAGTCGGAGGCCTGAGGTAACTCAATGCTGGCCCAGGATGCGGGCGACGGTGGCCACGTTGTGGGCCAGGTGCAACGGGTTGATGGTGCCGACAATAGCACTGCTGACGCCCGGGTGGGCGAACAGCAGCTCGAAGCTGGCCTGCACCGGGTCGACGCCCGGGGCCAGGCAGATGTGCCCGCTCGCCAAGGCCTTCTTTACCAGGATGGCCTTGCCGTGTTCGGCAGCGTAGTCCAGCACCGGGCGTTCTGCCTGTTCATTTAGGTTGTAGGTGACCATGGCGCAGTCGCCTTGCTCCAGCGCCTTCAGGCCGCCGGCGACGGTCTTGCCGGACAGCCCGAAACCGAGGATCTTGCCCTCCTGCTTGAGTTCGGCCAAGGTCTGGTAGACCTCCTGCTGTTCGAGGATGGCCAGGTCGTTGCCATCGGAATGCACCAGCACCAGTTCGATGCGGTCGGTTTCGAGCCGGCGCAGGCTGCGCTCCACCGAGCGGCGGGTGTGGGCGGCGCTGAAGTCAAAATGCGACAGGCCCTCCTCGAACTCTTCACCGACCTTGCTGACGATTACCCATTCATCACGTTGGCCGCGCAGCAGCGGGCCCAGGCGTTCTTCGCTGTGGCCATAGGCCGGGGCGGTGTCGATCAGGTTGATGCCAAGCTCGCGGGCCTGGGCCAGTAACAGGCGGGCGTCTTCATCGCCGGGGATCGTGAAGCCCGTGGGGTACTTCACGCCCTGATCGCGGCCCAGCTTGACCGTGCCGAGGCCCAGTGGCGAGACCTTGAGGCCGGTGCTGCCCAGCGGGCGATGGAATTCGTGCAGGGTTGGCAGGCTCATGGCAGCAGTTGCTCCCAGGCCGGTACGCCCAGCGGAGGGCGTGGCAGGTCGGTCAGGTCGGCCTGTGCTTGTGGACGAATGCCGTCGCGCTCCAGGTGGCTGATCACCCGGTCGCTGAAGTCCGGTGCCAGTGCCAGCTTGGTCGGCCAGCCCACCAGCAGACGCTGCTGGTCGGCAAGGAAGGCGTTGTCCGGGCGTACCAGGCCAGATTGTGCCGGCTCAGCGCGGTCGACGCGCAGTGTGGCCCAGCGCACCAGGCTCTGGTCGACCCATGGCAGCAGGCTGGCGATTTCCTTCTGCGCTGCAGCAATCTGCGCTGCAGGCTCGCGCGCCACGCCATCGGCTTCGGCCAGGTCCCCACCGAGGTACCAGACCCACTGGCCATCGGCTGCCGGATGGGTGGTCACCGTTACCCGCGGCTTGGGCCCGCCGCCGAGGCAGTGGGCGTACAAAGGTTTGAGGTTCGGGCCCTTGGCCATGACCATGTGCAGCGGGCGGGTTTGCATGGCCGGCTGATCCAGGCCCAGCGCCTGCAGCAAGCCTTCGGTGCCGGCTCCGGCGCTCAACACGATGCGCTGGGCACGGATTTCCCGGTCGTCCACACGCAGGCCGACCAACGCATCAGCTTCACGCAAGGGTTCGATGCGTTCACCTGCCAGCAAGGACTCGCCGGCCAGCTCGGCCAGGTTGGCCAGCAGGCTGGGGACATCGACCACCAGTTCCGCCAGGCGGTACACCTTGCCCTTGAACGCGCGGTCCTGCAGTGCCGGTGGCAACTGGTCACCCTTGACCTGGTCGACCCGACCGCGCACGGCTTTGCTGGCGAAGAAGCTTGTGAGGTTGCCGGCCAAGGTGCCCGGCGACCACAGGTAGTGGGCATCGGAGAGCAGGCGGGTACGCCCGAGGTCGAGTTCACCGTTGCCGGCCAAGGCCTCGCGCCAGCGGCGCGGCATGTCGGCGATGGCTTCCGAGGCGCCGGTCAGGGCGCCGTGCAGGGCGTATTTGGTGCCGCCATGGATGATGCCCTGCGACTTGATGGTCTGCTCGCCGCCAAGGCTGGCGCGCTCCACCAGTACTGTCGAGTAGCCCAGGCGGCGCAGGCGGGCATTGAGCCAGAGGCCTGCGACCCCGGCGCCGACGATCAGCACGTCAGTGGAAATGGCAGATGGCATGGCGGTACCTCGAAGACTGGGACAGCTGGCAAGTATACAGGCTATACCTGTGAGGGCCCTATCGTCGGCGAGCCCCGCACACGGGCTCTCAATGCCCAGCGGTCTTCGAAAACAGCTGAATCACCACCACGCCACCCACGATCATGGCCATGCCAAGCATCGCCGGCATATCCAGCTTCTGCCCATAGATCACCAGCGCCGCCACACTGATCAGCACAATCCCCAGCCCCGACCAGATGGCATAGGCAATCCCCACCGGAATGCTGCGTACCACCAGCGTCAGCATCCAGAACGCAATGCCATAGCCAACCACCATCAGCAGCAGTGGCAACGGCGTGCTCAGGCCTTTAACCGCCTTCATCGAGGCGGTAGCGACGACTTCGGCGCAGATGGCAATGGCGAGGTAGGTATAGGCATTCATGGCGGGATCCTCCGTTACTGAGCGGGCATTCTAGACGTTGCCTGGATGGGGTAAAGTCATTACCTATCAATTGGGGAGATAGGTTGATGGCCGAGCAATGGAACCTTGAACAATTGCGTACCTTTCTGCGCGTTGCAGAACTGCGCTCGTTCTCCGCGGTGGCACGTGAGCAGCACAAAGCCCAGTCGGCGATCAGCAGCGCCATCGCGCTGCTCGAAACAGACCTAGGGGTCACCCTGTTCGAGCGCAGCAGCGGCCGGCAACCGAAACTGACCGAAAACGGCAGCGCCTTGCTGGAAGACGCCCGCGAATTGTTACGCCAGTGCGAACGCCTGGATGGCCGCGCCCTGGCCCTGATGCGCGGGCAGGAGGCCTTGCTGCGGGTCGCTCAGGACGAAGCCATGCCATATCAGCCGGTGATCGACAGCCTTGACGAACTGGCTAGCCGCTACCCGTTCCTGGAGGTGCAACTGGCCAGCGGAGCCCAGGGCGATGTGGCGCGCAAGCTGGTGGAGCGCCGCGCCGATCTGGGCCTGTTTTTCCTCCACGAAAGCATCCCGGCTTCCTTGGAACGCCGTGCCTTGGGCAGCGTGGAGATGGTCACGGTGTGCGCGGTCGGCCACCCGCTGGCGGGCGAAGGCCGGGTTACCCGGCAACAATTGGCCCGCCACCGGCAGTTGCTGATCACGCCACAACAAAGCGGTTACCCCGGCGGCGAAGCGATCAGCCCGCAGGTCTGGCGTGCCGACAGCTTCTACGCCATGGCCGAACTACTGATGCGCGGCCTGGGCTGGGCCTGGTTACCCCGGCATGTGGTGCAGTACCCGACCTACCAGGCGCACATGGTCGAACTTGATAGCGACTGGCGGCCGCCGGCCTTGGTGGCAGAGCTGGCCTGGCGCCGCGATGAACCTCTGGGCCCGGCTGCGCAGTGGCTGGCCGAGCGCTTTGCAGTGCACCTTCGCGCGATCGGGTAGACTTAGCCGCCATGAACAGAACTCTCTATACCTTGCTGTTTCACCTGGGCCTGCCGCTGGTTGCGCTGCGCCTGTATCTGCGCGCGCGCAAGGCACCGGCCTACGGCCAGCGTATCGGCGAGCGCTTTGCTTTCAAGCTGCCGGCCATGCGCCAGGGTGGTATCTGGGTACACGCAGTATCGGTGGGCGAGAGCATTGCGGCCGCACCCATGGTGCGTGCCTTGCTAAAGGCTTACCCGGAGCTGCCGATCACACTGACCTGCATGACCCCTACCGGCTCCGAGCGCATTCGCGCCATGTTCGCCGACGAACCGCGCGTGCAGCATTGCTACCTGCCCTACGACCTGCCTTGGGCGGCGGGGCGTTTTCTCGATCATGTGCAGCCCAAGCTGGGCATCATCATGGAAACCGAGCTTTGGCCCAACCACATTCACCAGTGTGCCAGGCGCGGCATTCCGGTGGCGCTGGCCAATGCGCGCTTGTCTGAGCGCTCGGCCCGTGGCTATGGGCGCTTTGCCAGGCTGACCCGGCCGATGCTGGCCGAGATGAGCCTGATCGCCGTGCAGACCGAAACCGAGGCCCAGCGCTTCCGTGACCTGGGTGCACGCCCTGAGCGCGTGCAAGTCACCGGCTCGATCAAGTTCGACCTGACCATCGACGAACAGCTGCTGCCGCGCGCCAGGGCATTGCGTGAACAGTGGGGGGGCGGCCAGCGTCCTGTGTGGATCGCCGCCAGCACCCACGAAGGTGAAGATGCCTTGATCCTGCAGGCGCATCGGCAGTTGTTGCAGGTGCATGGCGATGCCTTGCTGATCCTGGTACCGCGCCATCCCGAGCGCTTCAATGCAGTGCATGCGCTGTGCAGCGAGCAGTTCACCACCGTGCGCCGCTCTGCCGGCACGCTGGTCGATGCGCAAACGCAGGTATTGCTGGGCGACACCATGGGCGAACTGCTGTTCCTGTATGCCCTGGCCGACATTGCCTTCGTCGGTGGCAGCCTGGTGCCGACCGGTGGGCACAATCCGTTGGAGCCTGCGGCGCTGGCCTTGCCGGTGCTCATGGGGCCGCACGTGTTCAACTTCCTCGAAATCAGCGCGATGCTGCGCGAGGCGGGTGCGTTGCAGCAGGTGGATGATGCTGACGGGCTGGCCGGCGCGGTGCGCCGTCTGGTGGAACTGCCGCAGGACGCCCAGCGCATGGGCGAGGCGGGCAAGGCGGTGATGCGGGCCAATCAGGGGGCTTTGCAGCGATTGCTCGAGGGTCTGGGGGCCTTGATCCGCTGATAACCGACATATCCACTCAAAGACCCGGTCTAGAGTGGGTATGTCTGATTCTGGTTATTTATTCCTACGGCGTAAGTTATAACTTCCTACACTGGATTTCTCGCCGTTAGGAAACTTCCTACGAATAGACTTTAAAAGTCAGAAGTGTCACACGCTTGCGTCGGAAGCTTGTAGGACGTTTGTCCTATTGCTTCGGGCTAGTATCGCCTCATGTCCGGTTTTCATAAGAGGTGGCGTGATGGCTGATTTATCTGATGGCAATGCCAACACTATTGAAAGTGGGCTGGTGTGTCTTATCACGCTGGCGCGTTACCATGGTGTTGCCGTCTCTGCCGAGCAGTTGCAGCACGATCATGCAGCAGCGGGTGAGCGGTTCTCTACCGGCACACTACTTCGGGCATTTCAGCAACTTGGCCTCAAGGCCAGACACCGCAGCGTCGATCCGGCCCGGCTGCAGCATACGCCTTTGCCCGCTATTGCAGTGGATACGCGTGGTGAGTACTTCATCATCGCGCGCGTGGAGGGCGAGCAGGTTCTGGTGCAGGACCCGCACTCCCGCGCGCCGCAAGCGCTGACCCTCGCGGAACTGGTGGTGCGCTGGTCGGGAGAACTCATTCTGGTTCGCTCCGATGCCCAGTTGCCCCTAGGGCTGTCGCGCTTCGACTTTACCTGGTTCATTCCTGCTCTGGTGAAGTACAGGCGGCTATTGGGCGAAGTGCTCGTGGTTTCCCTGGTCATTCAGATACTGGCTTTGCTGACGCCTTTGTTCTTTCAGGTGGTAATGGACAAAGTCCTGGTGCATCGCGGTTTGACCACGCTGGATGTTATCGCCTTGGGTTTATTGGTCGTCGTTCTGTTTGAAACATTGCTGAGTGGGTTGCGTACCTATGTGGCAGCTCATACAGCGTCAAGAATCGATGTCGAACTGGGTGCAAAACTGTTCAGGCATTTGATCGATCTTCCAACCGCCTATTTTCACGCCAGGCGAGTCGGTGACTCGGTTGCCCGAGTGCGAGAACTGGAGAACATCAGAAGTTTCCTGACCAACAACAGCATCACGCTAGTGCTGGATGTGCTGTTCTCGGTGGTCTTCATCGCTGTCATGTTCCTCTATAGCGGATGGTTGACGCTGGTCGTCGTTGGCTCGCTGCCTTTCTACTTTCTCGTATCCCTGGTCGTTACTCCGCTACTGCGGGCGTTGATTGATCAAAGCTTCCAACGCGGCGCCGAGAACCAGGCTTTTTTGGTCGAGGCGGTCAACGGCATCGACACACTGAAGTCGATGGCCGTGGAACCTCAGGTGACCCGGCGCTGGAATGATCAGTTGGCCGCTTATGTATCTGCCAGTTTCAAGACCCAGAACCTTTCCAGTCTGGCCAATGAAAGCGTCGGCCTGATCGGCAAGCTGGTCACGGTAGCCACCTTGTGGCTGGGGGCCCGGCTGGTCATCGAAGGCGCACTCACGGTGGGCGAGCTGATCGCCTTCAACATGCTCGCAGGGCGCGTGTCGCAGCCCATCATCCGCCTGGCCCAACTCTGGACCAGCTTCCAGCAGACAGGGGTATCGATTCAACGCCTGGGTGACATTCTCAACACCCGTACCGAGGTCAACCAAGGCAAGGGCACGGTGCTGCCCACACTTGTCGGGCAGATCGAACTCGATCGTGTGTGTTTTCGCTATCGGCCGGACGGGGGCGAAGTGGTGCGCGATGTCAGCCTGAAGATCGCCGCCGGAGAAGTGATAGGCGTTGTAGGTCGCTCGGGGTCAGGCAAGAGCACGCTGACACGCTTGATTCAGCGGCTGTACTCACCTGAGCGGGGGCGGGTATTGCTCGACGGTGCTGACCTGGCGGTAGCCGATGTGGCGTCACTGCGTCGGCAGATCGGCGTGGTGTTGCAGGACAACGTGCTTTTTCGGCGCACCGTGCGCGAGAACATTGCCCTCGGCAACCCAGCAGCACCGCTTGAAGAAGTGATCGCCGCAGCGACGCTGGCGGGTGCTCACGAGTTCATCCTCGAATTACCGGATGGCTACGAAACCCTGATTGGTGAGCACGGCGCCAGCCTGTCGGGTGGGCAGCGACAGCGCATAGCCATCGCCCGAGCGCTGTTCGGCAACCCACGCATCCTCATTTTCGACGAAGCCACCAGTGCGCTGGACTATGAGTCCGAACGGATCATCCAGCAGAACATGGCGCGGATTTGCGCGCAGCGCACGGTCATCATCATTGCCCATCGGCTTTCGGCAGTACGCCATGCCGACCGCATCGTGGTCATGGAGCGTGGGCAGATCATCGAGCAAGGGACTCATGATGAGCTGCTGGGTTATCCACAGGGCACCTATGCCTACCTGCATCAACTGCAGCTCGGGGCCGCCGTATGAGTGTGGCGTTCAAGGACCTTGCCGAGCGCTACCGGGATGCGTGGAGGACGGCATGGCGAAAGCGCCGGTGCATGGACGGCCCCGTACGTGAAGCCGACGAACTGGCCTTTTTACCTGCGGCACTGTCCTTGCAGGAAACGCCAGTGCATCCCTTGCCGCGCTACCTGCAGTGGAGCCTGCTGATGTTCATCGGGCTGGCGCTTGCCTGGGCTTGCATCGGTGAGATCGATGTCATCGCCAGTGCCGAAGGCAAGATCGTGCCCAGTGGCAGTAGCAAGTTGATACAGGCCAGCGAGGTCGCGGTGGTGCAGTCGATCCACGTCGTCGATGGCCAGCCGGTGCGCAAAGGCGATGTGCTGGTCGAACTGGAAGGGCAGTTGACCGAGGCTGATATCAAGCGCCTGGGCAGCGAACTGCTGGCTGCACAGATCGACCAGGCCCGCGCCAGCACACTGCTGAGTGCGCTGGACGGCGATGTGGCACCTGCCTCCCTGGCACCATTGATACCGCAGGCCACGGCCGCGCAGCAGGCAGGCGCGCAGCGCTGGCTGGAGGGGCAATACCTGGAGTTGCAGGCCACGCTGGAACAGGCCGATGCCGAAATCGGTCAACGCGCTGCCGAAATCCGTTCCGCCCAGGGCCGGGCTGACGCGCTCCGGCAACTGTTGGTGATCACCCGCCAACTGACGGCGGATTACAAGCTGTTGTTCAGCGAATCGGCCGTGGCCAAGCACACCTACCTGGAAAAGGAGCAGGCCCGCCTGGAGCAGGAACGCGAACTGGCACTCCAGCGCTCGCGCATCGACGAACTGAACGCTGCACGGCTTGCTGCTCAGCACCGCCGTAGCGGTGCCATTGCCCAACTGCGCAGAGCCATGCTCGACCTTCACGGTGAGGCGCAACGGCGCATTGCAACCCTTGAGCAGGAGTTGAACAAGGCCGAGCAGCGGCATCGCCTCAAGGTACTGACATCCCCCGTTGACGGCACCGTCCAGCAGTTGGCGATCCATACACAGGGCGGGGTGGTTACACCCGCGCAGACACTGATGGTCATTGTGCCGACGGGCGAGCCGGTGGAAGTGGAAGTGAAAGTCGAGAACAAAGATATCGGCTTTGTTTTTCCGGGTCAGCACGTGGAAGTGAAGATCGAGACATTCACCTTTACTAGGTATGGCGTTGTACCGGGGGTGGTGGAGAGTATTTCCGATGATGCCATTGAGGATGACCGGCACGGTCTTTTGTATAGCGCTCGAATCAAGTTGGCCAAGGAAGCTTTGCGCGTAGGGGATAATGACTTGCCGTTGACGGCAGGCATGGCTGTGCGTGCAGAAGTGATTGTGGATAGGCGCAGGGTTATCAGTTTCTTCTTGAGTCCCCTGCAGCGGCATGCAAAGGAAAGTCTGAAGGAGCGATGAATGAAATATAAAAATGCGTGCATTGTATATAGAGCGGCTTGGAGCTTAATGCGGATCTGTAGTGCCAATAATATTGGCTGGCATGGCGAGTTGCTGTGCTGTCGGTCTCGGTGGTTCAGATGCGTTTGGGGCTGGGAGCAGCATTTCCGTGTTGTGCGAAAGAAATTTTGGAGAAGTTCATGCATTGTCTGAAGCGAAGTTTGCTTAGTGGCTGATATGGGCAGACTGGCTCTAGGGAGGGGTGATGATTGGTTGCAGGTATATCTTTCTCTTTGTGAAGGTGCTGTTCGGAAAGCTAATTGCGCTGTGTAGAAGATTTGGTTTGGTGCTGTGGGGTTTTAGCAAATTGTTGTTGTTGCTAAGTGTGGCGTGGTTGTTGGTCGCCATTGTTGTTACCCCGACTTGGGCGCCGAAGAAGCTGACGACCCCTAATCCAATGGTGTGTGGAAAGGTCTCGGGTGTTGTTTATGAGCTCCCTAGGAAGTATGTGATCTATTGGTCTGGGGATGAGGGCAAGAGTTCTTGGGAGCCGGTATTTATAAATATCAAAAAAGGCTGTGGTGCAAACTTGGCGTCACTCTATATGGCAATGAGTTGGCCGGAGATGCAGCCCGTCTCTTACGGTGAGGCGACGTCTTTTCGCTTTGATGGGATATCGGTCGCAATTGGGCCTTGGCTGCATGGGGAAGCAGGGTTGAGAAAACAGCTCCAGCATTATCTTCGTGAAACACCCGCGGCTCTAGTTAAGGCTAGCAAGCTGAACGAAGATCTCGGCCTGAATTTTCTCGAGGGTGTTGATAGTGAATTTCCTAATCGGCGCAAGGGCTTTTTCTGGCTGGAGGCCAAGGGACGCATGCAATACATCGGTTATTGCAACTGGGTGGAACCCAAGGCCAATTACTCGCGTTGCTATTTGAAGTTTTTGATACCCGGAGGGGATGCAATTGTTAATGTGGAATTTTTATGGGAGAGGCTTGGGGAGTGGCATAACATTGCTTTGGCAGTGGGTGAGTTTTTCATGAATGCTGCGAGGTATCGGGTCGATAAATAATCAGGATGGAAATGTCCGATGTGGAAGAGGCGCGTCAGGCTTAGCGTGATAAGAGGGCAGGCTCTTGTGAGTGTTGATTTTTTGCGGGGTGAGTTGAGGTGTGTGGTTAATAGAATTGAAGAATTGCAAGGCGAGGTGTAAGGCAAGGAGAAGGGAAATGATCAAAGTTAGATTCTGCCCTCTTTTGGTTGCATGTCCGAGAAAGCTGAAGGAGCGCTAAGTCATTATGAGAAAAATACCATGTTTGTTTTTCCTATGGGCTTGGAATTTTTTGAGGCTTTGCTCCGCTGTACTCTTGTTGACTCCCGTGCTGGTGATGATAGTTGTGGCTTGGAAAAGCGAACCTTGGAAGCCAGGGGAGGTAACGTTTGATCCTTTCGTGTGCGGCAGAATTTCAGGGGAAGTGTACAAGTTCTCTAGGTTGTACTTTCCATTTTGGCCAGAATATGAGGGAAAAAGCTCTTTTGATCCTGGCTTTATTTATAACAAAAAAGGCTGTGACGCAAACCTGGTATCTGTATTTTTGTCAATGACCTGGCCAGAGCTCGAGCCGGCGGATGACAGTCTAGTGTTCCGGCAGGGCTTGGAGCATGAGGGGCTGTTGGTCGCAGTGGGCCCGATAACTGCAAGAGAGGGGGATTTACGGCGTCAACTCGATTTTCTTTTGCGGAAAAGCCCAGCAGAAACAATAACGCTTGCTGAGTACGATGAGTCAAGCAGCCTCTATCGTGTAGAGGCGCGTGACACGATTTTTGAAAATCACAAGAAGCTTATCTATTGGCAGGGTGAGCTCGATGACTTGGCTGCTGTGGGGTATTGCAGCTGGCGCCCGAAAGTGCCGAATTACTATTCGTGCGGAATGACATTTGTAGTGTTTGGAGACGTACTCGTCAAGGTGATAATGCGCCCTGATAAGTTAGTGCGGTGGTTGGAAGTGAGGCGCTCAGTGGTCGATTTTTTAATCAATAGCAGAAGATGAGGTGGCAAATGTCGGGGTTGACAAAAGAAGATATAGCGGTTGCGCGTAAAATTTTTGAGTCCAAAGGTGTTGGGGATATGTATGACTATATGGCTATGAAGGGGGATCGATATGCCGTGCTTGCCAATGGCGTTGCTAAAGGCAACTCCATAGCAGGGTTGGCTGCTATAAATTTCATGAAACGAACTGAGGCAGATGCCGGGCGCCCCATGAGCGAGGCAGATGTTGAAGAAGTAAGATTGGAAATGGGGAAAGCTTATTTGGAGCTTCAAGAGCGCAGGGTGATGGATGGTACGTTAGATGGTGATCCAAATCATATGGAGGTTTGGGATTTCCATAGTGACGTATTTAAAAGCTTGGGTAGGTCGAAAGATGCCTGGACTTTGAACTCTGTGTTTGAGTTAACCGATCCGGAGTATCGCGAGTCATATTGGAAAAAGGTACTGGATGCGGCGGGAAGCCCGGGTAGTGAGTTTTGGTTGTCCATTCAGACTGATAGTAGAATGGCTAATAGCACTGTAGTGGCTCCGGATGATATGCGTGGCATGGCCAAGTACTGGAAATCTCGTATTGATTCGCCGACCGCCATTGCATCTTTTCTTTATTCAATAGGAGAAGTTGCGGGAAATGGCTTGGCCAGTGTGATCTCCGAACTCGTAGATTCTGAGAATCCAGGGGCTATAGATCCATCCTTGAACATCGAAATCACCCCCACAACCGAATCCCGCCGCGACCTCCAAGGCCAGGACGATATCCGCAATGACGTCTCCAACGGCTACGTCGATCGTCGCCTGACCCACAGTATCGCATTCACCGACAGCACCCTCGACAACACCGACTTCACCTCCGCTCAGTTGGGCAGTTTGGCCACCGGTGGTGTTCGCCCCGGCGAGCTCCAGATCGACCCCAACGTGCGACCCAATCAGCACCTGGCTCAGTTCTATCGTGATGGCAATGAACAACCGGATTTCAGCCTGCGCAATGCCGTGGTACTCAACGGGTTGGCAGCAATGACTACGGTGAACACGTTTGTCGACCCGCTCTTGCTCGACCTCAGCGGCAAGGGCGTTGGTCTGACGGGTATCGAGGAAGGCGTACTGTTCGATATCGATAACAGTGGTTCACTGCGCCGCACCGGCTGGGCAGACCGGCTGACCGGCATGCTGGTGCATGACAACGGTACCGGCCAGGTGAGCAACGTCAGCCAGCTGTTCTCCGAATACTACGGCGGCAAGGCAGGCAGCGATGGCAGCTCTGGTGAAACGCCGTTCAAGGATGGCTTCGCCGCCCTGGCAAGTGTTGACGCCAACGCCGATGGCGTCATCAATGTTGAAGACGCCGTCTGGGCGCAATTGAAGGTGTGGGTCGATGGCAACCACGACGGGCGTGCCGATGCCGGTGAGCTGAGGGCATTGCAGGAGCATGGCATTAGCCAGATCAAGCTCGGCCAGGTCGAGCCGGTAGGAGAGGTGCGTCAGGGTAACGAGGTCATTTCCCGAGGCGCTTTCACTGTTAATGGTGAGGACCGGGAAGTACTGGCGGTGAGGTTTCTCGCCGATACCGTCGGTAATCGGATCGAGGCCCAGGAGGGTGGCACTCTACTGACTTCGTCAAGCGGGCCCACTTCCCGAAGGGCCTACATCAGCCAGAGTGCTCAAGGCAGCACGCTGGACGCCGCAGCGCTCGGCGTACAGACGCTGTACGGCAGCGCGGGCGATGATGTCTTGACCGCGGCCCCAGAGGGCAGTTGGCTGGTTGGTGGCGGTGGCAGCAACACCTATCACGGCGGGGCGGGCGACGATGTATTCGTGATCAGTGCCAGCGACGATTGGGCGAACATGCAGGGCAATGGTGGGCGCGACACGGCACTGATCGTGGGGGAGCATGGCGTTGGGCTGAACATGGCCAAGGCCGGGCTGACCATTGCGCAAGGCGGGCGGGGTAAGGACATCATCGCCAGCGGCGGTCAACGCGGAGTTTTCATCAAGGGCGGCTCGGGCGACAGCTTGCTGATTGGCGGTGGCGGCAACGATGTGCTGGTTGGCGGTACGGGCCGTAACGACATCATTGGTGGTACCGGCAAGTCGGTGATCTATGCGGGCCCCAAGGGGGATCGCATCCGGGCCTCGGCGGGCGGAAGTATCATTTACGCCGGTGGTGGCGCTGATCAGATTACGGGCGGTGCTGCCGATGACGTGATCGAGGCCGGACGCGGCGATGCCACGATCGACGGAGGCGCGGGCACCAACCTGGTCAGTTTGCATGGTGCTCACGACGAGTACCTGATCACACGTACCGAATCGGGCCACCTGATCACCGACACCGTGGCGGGACGAGATGGCCGTCTGAGTTTGAGCAACATCCAGAAACTCAGCTTCGCCGACATTGCTGCCGTCGATCTTCTCGGCGGGGGCGCCATGCCAATCGGCGACAGGCTCTCGCCTGAGCAACTGGCTACATTCGCCACCACTGATACGGCGCTAATAGTCCCTGCAACGGCGCTGCTGGGCAATGATCAGCCACTTGGCAGCAGCGGGCCATTGCGCATCGCCTCAGTCAGCGCTGGCAAGGGTGCAACAGTGCGGCTGAACGAGCAGGGTGATGTGGAGGTCACGCCGTTACCAGGCCATGACGGTGATGTCAGTTTCCGCTACGACTTGGTCGATGCTGCCGGCAACGCGTCCATGAGTGTGACCGAGGTGGGCAGTGCTGCATCAGCACCCTTGCGGGCAACGGTAACGTTGCGCCATGAACAATCCCCCGCTGACCCGCTGTCGGGGCGGCAGTGGTATCTGGACGAGATCAATGTCGCGCCGGTATGGCGTGACTTCACGGGCAAGGGGGTGAGGATAGGGCAGTTCGAGCCGGGAGGGGAGTTTGCCGTGGCGCCGGAAATCTTCGACATCGGGCACCCCGATCTCAAGCCGAATATCGATCCCATCTGGCTGCAAACCCAACGCACCAATGGCACGCTGCCCGCTCTGGCGTCCAATCATGCCACTCAAGTGGCTGGGGTCATGGTTGGCGCGCGCAATAATGATCAAGGAGGGATCGGCATCGCATATGAGGCGAAGATCGGCGGGCACTACCTGGCCAACAAAGGCGATGACCTGACCAATCTGGGGCAAATGGTCAACTACGACATAGCCAACAACAGTTGGGGTTTCAAAACGGACTTCGGGCTCACAAATGTTCCAGAAGGAAAAGTCGATACTGCTCTGGCGCTGGCATTCAGCACTACGCTTGCCGCCACCAACGGCCGTGGCGGGCTAGGCACCATCGTCGTTGCCTCTGGTGGCAACCAGCGCCATAAAGGCGGTAATGCACAGGGCTCGCTGACCAACAACAACCGCCACGCCATTGAAGTGGCGGCCATCAATGCAAAGGCAGACCTCTCGGTGCTGCAAGCTGCCACGGCACCCTTTTCCAATCCAGGTTCCAGCTTGCTGGTCGCTGCACCGGGGAGCCATGTTTTATCCAGTGGCGTCAGCCTTGAAGCGGAGCGCGGTGCGTCGGTCGGCAGCGCCTACAGCACGACTCAGGGCACCAGCTTCGCCGCGCCGATCGTCTCAGGCGTGGTGGCGTTGATGTTGCAGGCCAACCCGGGGTTGGGTTACCGGGATGTTCAGCAGATCCTCGCACTGTCTGCGCGCAAAGTGGATGACGCATCAACCCAATGGGCTTACAACGCAGGGCGCAATTGGAATGGCGGTGGCATGCACGCCAGCCACGACTATGGCTTTGGCATGATCGACGCCCGCGCCGCGGTGCGCCTTGCCGAGTCCTGGGGGAGCCGGGCGACCAAGGCCAATGAACGGCTGCTGACAGCCAGCAGTGAACCAGTGGCTCAACAGGTTGCGGCGGGGCAGGTTGCGACTTTGTCTTTGACCCTGCCGGCTGATTTGCTGGTGGAGCATGTGGAGGTCGATGTCCACTCGATGGTCGGCCGCCTTGGCGACATGACGCTCACGCTGGTGTCGCCTGGCGGCACGCGCAGCGTACTGCTCGATCGCACAGGCAAGGCGCCGGGCTCGGGTGATGACGATCTGGGCGATTCGCGTTCAGGGGCGTTCAAATATGGGTTCATGTCGACCCATCATCGCGCAGAGCGCTCGGCTGGGGAGTGGAAGCTTGAGGTGCGTAATGCTGTTGCTGGCTTACCGCTAACGCTTGATCGCTGGACGCTGCGCCTCGTCGGCAGCCCCGGCACCACCGATGATGTCTATTACTTCACCGACGACTACGCGAACCTGGTGGCAGAAAACCCAGGGCGCGCGAAGCTTGACGATGCCATCAGCGGCACCGCTGGCGGGCGCAATACGTTGAACGCGGCTGCAGTAAGTCGCAGTATCTCGGTGGATCTGGCCAGCGGCAGCGCCAGTATTGCCGGTGCGGCGCTCACCATAGCCCCTGGTTCGGTGCAAAACCTTATCAGTGGTGATGGCGACGATACCTTGATTGCCGGGACCGCCGGGGCATTACTGGATGGTGGCCGTGGGTACAATCTCCTCAAGGGGGGTGAGGGTACCGACCGCTTTGTCATCCACAGGCGTGCAGGCGGTAATGATGTACTCAAGCAGTTCGAGACTTCGCGTGAGGTGATCGACCTGGTCGGCTTTGGTGGTTCAGGGTTTGCTGACTTGCAGATGCAACAGGACGGCAATTCGACTGTGCTCGACCTTGGCAGTGGGCAGAAGCTGACGCTTGCGGACACTACGATTGCCGAACTGCGGTCAGCGAACTTCCGTTTCCTTGACGCTTTCACCGCTGCACCAGGTTATTTCGAGGGCAGCCCTGAAGAGCAGACGACCCCGCCTGTCAGCGCGAATGTTCTGCTTACCGGTGGTGCAGGTGGCGTGTCGCTTGCCAGTGACGCCTCCGGGCAGTTGGTGGCTTCGTTGGCAGGCACGATATATTCCCCGCCGACGGTTGCGCCCAGCGTGTTTCTGGTGACAAAACAAGAAGGTGTGAGCGATTACAAGAACACCCTTCGGGGGTTCCGACACGGTATCGACAAGATTGACCTGACCCAGGTAGGCATCAGTCGCTTCGAGGATCTGCACGTCAGCAAAGTCCAGCGCTTCAAACTCAATGACTTTGCGCAGATCCACGGTGTAGCCGTTGATACCCAGGCAGTGCCGGGGCAGGAAGGTATTGTGAAGATGCTGTACCTGGATGCGCTCGAAGTTGCGCAGGTGACAGCGGAGGACTTTATCTTTGCGCAGCCGGCAATGGTCACATCTGAAGCGGTTGCCGTGCCAGAGGTTTCAGCCCTTTCCGCAGGGGCGTCGCTGTTTGCTGTCGAGCACTCGCTACCGAACCTGGGGAATCTTGTTGATGCAATGGCTGCGTTCGCCCCTGAACCTGCGGGGCCTGCGCTAATTGGTGATATGTCGGTTCAACGCATCGACTCGACGATTGCCGTAGCCGCCTAGGCGTTGTCGTTCAGGGCTGGAGATTTTGGAGGCCTATCTCCAGCGAGCCAGCTCCCACAGGTGCATCATGCCTTCAGGCCTGGCACCGTGTGGGAGCGGGCAAGCCCGCGAAGAGTCCAGCCCCTATCTCAAGGCCTGCGCTCGAAGTTCTTGGCCGCTGCTGCCGCCAGGTCCGGCGGCAGGAAGTCCTTGTCCGGGTTGTAGTCAGGTTTCAGGTAGCGCTTCAGGTCCTGCAGGTCTTGCGGGCTCAGGGTGCCGGCTGCCTGCTTCAGGCTCAGGTTGTCGAGGATGTAGTCGTAACGGCTATTGTTGTAGTCGCGCACCGAGGTGTACAGCTGGCGCTGGGCATCAAGCACGTCGACGATGTTGCGGGTACCGACCTGGTAGCCGATTTCGGTGGCTTCCAGCGCGCTCTGGTTGGAAATGATCGACTGCTTGCGCGCCTGCACCTGTTCCACATCGGTGTTCACTGCGCGGTGCAGGTTGCGGGTGTTTTCCACGACCTGGCGGCGCAGGCTTTCACGCTGTTGCTCGCTCTGGCTCAGGCGCTGGTAAGCCTCGCGTACCTGCGAGCTGGTCAGGCCGCCGCTGTAGATCGGTATGTTCAGTTGCAGGCCAACGCTGGTCTGCTCGACATCGCCGCTGTAGCGCACCCCCAGTTGCGATGGGTTGGTGAAGCCAAGGCTATCGTTGTCACCCTTCTGGTACTTGGCCACGGCATCCAGGGTCGGTGCATGCCCGGCCTTGCGCTGACGCAGGGTTTCTTCTGCGGCAGAAACCGCGTAGTTGGTGGCCAGCAGGTTGAGGTTCTGGCGCCCGGCGGTTTCGACCCAGGCCTTGGCATCGTTGGGCGTTGGCACTTGTACCGGCAGGCTATGCACCACGCCCTGGATAGAGGTGTACTCACGGTTGGTCAGGGTCACCAAGGCCTCGAAGGCATCCTGCACCTGGCGTTCGGCGATGATCCGGTTGGCGCGTGCAGTGTCATAACTGGCTTGGGATTGCAGCACGTCGGTCTTGTCCGAAAGGCCCACGTCGAAACGCTCGTTGGACTGATCCAACTGGCGCTTGAAGGCAGCTTCTTCTGCCTTGGTGGCGGCCAGGTTGTCCTGGGCACGGAGGACGGCGAAGTAGTTTTGCGCGGTTTGCAGGATCAGGTTTTGCTCGGTCGCCGACAGCTCCAGGGCTGCCTGTTCGTTGACTGCTTCGGCGGCTTGCAGCTGGAACCAGCGATCTGCGCGGAAGATCGGTTGAGCCAGGGTCGCGCTCCAGGAGTTGCCGCTGCGATTGGACGTCATGGACGGCTCGTCCAGCTTGGTGCGGGTGTTCATCATCTCGGCACCGGCCGACAGGTTTGGCAGCAACCCGGCGCGGGCCTGCGGCACCACTTCGCGGCGCGCACCGTAATCGGCGCGTGCGGCAGCCAGGTCGGCGTTGTTGTCCACTGCCTCCTGGTAGACGCTGACCAGATCGGTCTTGACTGTCGAGGGCACGTCCGCTGCCCAGACCACTCCGTTGGACGCACAAGACACGGCTATCGCCAGTGAGAGTTTGCGCAGCATAGAGGCAATCCTTGTACGAAATTTAATTACTGAACTGTTGAGTATCGAGCGATGGGCCAGTGTAGTGCCATGCGCACCCGGCAACAATCGCTCGGTGTGCCTTTCATCATCCGCGCATTTACCTGCTTGGCTTTGCTGACCACTCCAGTCTAGACTGCGCATGTTCTTGTCGGGGTGCCTTGAAGCAAAGGCTGAGATCGCAGAGGTGCGGATCCCGTTGAACCTGATCAGGTTAGCGCCTGCGTAGGGAACAAGATTGCTCACCTTCCCGGGGAGCCTCTTGTGCCAGGTCCGGGATTGTCACAGCTGCATACAGCTTCAGGCACCCCCATATCCGGCACTGCACCCAAAGAGGGTGCGTCCGCGCGTTTCAGGTTCACCCCGACATTCCACTGCTAGGAAGCCGTCAGGAGAGCCTGTGATGACCAAACAAGAAAAAACGATCAACCTCAGCGAATCGGCACAAGTCGATCAGCAGTCCGTACAACCGTTCCCGCGTTCGCGCAAAGTGTATGTCGAAGGCTCGCGCCCGGACATCCGCGTCCCCATGCGTGAAATCAGCCTGGATGACACTCCGACCGATTTCGGCGGCGAGGCCAACGCCCCGGTGCTGGTGTATGACACGTCTGGCCCGTACACCGACCCCGACGTGATCATCGACGTGCGCAAAGGCCTGGCCGATGTGCGTTCGGCGTGGATCGAAGCCCGCGGTGACACCGAGCGCCTGGAAGGTCTGAGCTCCGACTTCGGCCAGCAGCGCTTGAACGATGCAGAGCTGGCCAAGCTGCGTTTCGCCCATGTGCGCAACCCGCGCCGGGCCAAGGCCGGCGCCAACGTCTCGCAGATGCACTATGCCCGTCAGGGCATCATCACCGCCGAAATGGAATACGTGGCCATCCGCGAAAACATGAAGCTACAGGAGGCCCGCGCCGCCGGCCTGCTGAATGAGCAACATGCCGGCCACAGCTTCGGTGCCAACATCCCGAAAGAAATCACCCCGGAATTCGTTCGCCAGGAAATCGCCCGTGGCCGCGCGATCATTCCGGCCAACATCAACCACCCGGAAGTCGAGCCGATGATCATCGGCCGCAACTTCCTGGTGAAGATCAACGGCAACATCGGCAACAGCGCCCTGGGATCCTCGATCGAGGAAGAGGTGGCCAAGCTGACCTGGGGCATCCGCTGGGGCTCGGACACGGTCATGGACCTGTCCACCGGCAAGCACATCCACGAAACCCGCGAGTGGATCATTCGCAACTCGCCGGTGCCGATCGGTACCGTGCCGATCTACCAGGCCCTGGAAAAGGTCAACGGTGTGGCAGAGGACCTGACCTGGGAACTGTTCCGCGACACCCTGATCGAGCAGGCCGAACAGGGCGTGGACTACTTCACCATTCACGCCGGTGTGCTGCTGCGCTATGTACCCCTGACCGCCAAGCGCGTCACCGGCATCGTCAGCCGTGGTGGCTCGATCATGGCCAAGTGGTGCCTGGCGCACCACAAGGAAAACTTCCTGTACACCCACTTCGACGAAATCTGCGAAATCATGAAGGCCTACGACGTCAGCTTCTCGCTGGGCGACGGCCTGCGCCCTGGCTCGATTGCCGACGCCAACGACGCCGCGCAATTCGGTGAGCTTGAAACCCTCGGCGAGCTGACCAAGATTGCCTGGAAGCACGACGTGCAATGCATGATCGAAGGCCCCGGCCACGTGCCGATGCAGTTGATCAAAGAGAACATGGACAAGCAGCTGGAGTGCTGCGACGAGGCGCCGTTCTACACCCTCGGCCCACTGACCACCGACATCGCGCCGGGTTACGACCACATCACCTCGGGCATTGGTGCGGCGATGATCGGCTGGTTCGGTTGCGCCATGCTCTGCTACGTTACGCCGAAAGAGCACCTGGGCCTGCCGAACAAGGACGACGTCAAGACCGGCATCATCACCTACAAGATCGCCGCGCATGCCGCCGACCTTGCCAAGGGCCACCCGGGTGCACAGATCCGCGACAACGCCCTGTCCAAGGCGCGTTTCGAGTTCCGTTGGGAAGACCAGTTCAACCTGGGCCTCGACCCGGACACCGCCCGTGCTTTCCACGACGAGACCCTGCCCAAGGAATCGGCCAAGGTCGCGCACTTCTGCTCGATGTGCGGGCCGAAGTTCTGCTCGATGAAGATCACCCAGGAAGTGCGTGAGTACGCTGCCAAGATCGAGGCCGTGGATGTGACGGTCGAGCAAGGCATGCGTGAGCAGGCCGAGCGGTTCCGCCAGGAAGGCAGCCAGCTGTACCACAAAGTCTAAACCGCAGCACCTTACCCTGTGGGAGTGGGCTTGCCCGCGAAGCAAGCACTGCGGTGCATGGCACCGGCTTTGCCGGTGTTCGCGGGCAAGCCCGCTCCCACAGGGTGGTGCATGCCACTCACCATCATTCCTGCGGACATGACAATGACATCACCCAGCCAGTTCTCTCCCGACCATCCAATCCCCATCCAGCAGCGCATCTTCGGTGCTCGCGACCTGTTCTCACTGTGGTTTTCCCTCGGCATCGGCCTGATGGTGCTGCAAGTCGGTGCCATGCTGGCGCCAGGTCTGGGCCTTGCTGGCGCGGTGCTGGCCATCGCCCTGGGCACCGGTGTCGGTGTGCTGTTGCTGGGTGCGGCGGGGGTTATCGGCAGTGACACCGGGCTGTCCGCCATGGGTACCCTGAAACTCAGCCTGGGCAGCCATGGCGCGCGCTTGCCGGCGCTGCTCAACTTGCTGCAACTGGTGGGTTGGGGCGCTTTCGAGATCATCGTCATGCGCGATGCTGCCAGCTTGCTGGGTGCACGGGCGTTCGGTGAGGAAAGTGCCTGGAACAGCCCCATGCTCTGGACCCTGTGCTTCGGTGCCCTGGCCACCCTGCTGGCTGTCAGCGGGCCACTGGCCTTCGTGCGCAAGGTGCTGCGCGCCTGGGGCATCTGGTTGTTGCTGGGCGCCTGCCTCTGGCTGACCTGGAACCTGTTCGCCAAGGCCGACCTGGCGGAGCTGTGGAACCGTGCCGGGGATGGTTCGATGTCGCTGGCGGTTGGCTTCGATATCGTCATCGCCATGCCGCTGTCCTGGCTGCCGCTGATCGCGGACTACTCGCGTTTTGCCCGCAATGGCAAGCATGTGTTCGGCGGTACGGTAGTTGGCTATTTCATCGGCAACACCTGGCTGATGAGCCTGGGCGTGGCCTACACGCTGGCGTTCGCCGCCAGTGGCGAAGTCAATGCGCTGTTGCTGGCCCTGGCGGGCGCCGGCATGGGGATCCCGCTGCTGCTAATTCTGCTGGACGAGTCGGAAAAGGCCTTCGCCGACATTCACTCGGCAGCGGTTTCCACCGGTGTGCTGCTACCGCTGAAGGTCGAGCACCTGGCGTTGGCCATCGGCGTGTTGTGCACCCTGATCGCCCTGTTGGCGCCACTGGCACAGTACGAAAACTTCCTGTTGCTGATTGGCTCGGTGTTCGCACCGCTGTTCGGTGTGGTGCTGATGGACCACTACGTGGTCCGTCGACGCCGTTTGCCAGCCCAGGTCAATGGCTTGCACTGGCAGGCGTTGGTGGCCTGGTTTGCCGGGGCGGTAGCCTATCACCTGATTGCCGCCAAGGCGCCGGAACTGGGCGCGACCCTGCCCGCATTGCTGCTGGCAGGTGTGCTGCATGGGTTACTGAGCCTCAGCCGCGGCCGGGAAACAGTTCAGGCTTGAGTACGCCATTCAGGCGCGGGTAGGGGATCTTCAGTTCCACGTGGCCCATGGAATAGGGCGCGATGGCATAGACCTCGTACTTGACCACTACCGCGCCGTACGTCAGGGCGACGTGCGGCGATTTCTTGAACGGCCAGGTCTTGACGAACTCGGCATCCTTGTCCATACCCACGCTCATCAGCCAGGCACGGTGCGATTCTTCGACGGTTTTCCAGAAGGTGTCTTCCTGGCCGGGCACCAGCATGTCCTGCAGGGTCAGCACCTTGTCCAGCTTGCGTGAATAGTTGATGAAGCCGCGCCCGGGCATGCCGTGGGCGCCACCGCTGTCCAGGTAGCTGGACAACTCGATGATCACCAGCCCGTCATGCTGCTCGCGTACCTTGGCTTGCAAGTAGCTGCTGTTACGTTTGTCGGCACTGGCCAGATATTGCTGTTCGTAGGCCTGCAGGGTGCCTGGTGCGGTGCCATGCTGATTGTCTTCGGTCAGTTGCAGCAGGCGTTTTTCGACGATGCCGTCGAGCTTGGGCAGCGCCGGGAAGTGGATCATGTCGATGTTCACCAGCGGGCAGTCGCTCTCGCTGCAGCCGGGTTTGACATGCTCCCAGGCGTCGCGCTTGACCTCGAGCGGGGCCCGGTAGTTGGGCGTGAACAGGCTCTGGCAGGCGCCCAGAGCGAGTGCCAGCACGGCCACGGAAGTCAGTTTGACAAGTGTCATGATGATCCTTGCAGAACAGGGAAAAGTCGGCCTTTGACCGTCTGCGCGGCCTTCAGTTCGCCACTAAGCTAACAGAGTGAAGGGCTGCTGTCCCGAGTGCGCCAGCGGTTGCTGGAAAGGGATGAAACCAACAGGCGTGCGGAGTAGGATGGCGCGAAGCAGTATTCGAGGTAATGAGGATTTCCATGTCAGACGCGTTGAACGCTGTGCCCAAGGGCTTCGAAATCATCGAGCGGGCCAATTGCTTCCAGGGCTTTTACAAGCTCGACAAGTTACGCCTGCGTCACGAGCTATTTGCCGGTGGCATGGGGCGCGAGATCAGTCGCGAGCTGTTTGTGCGCCACGATGCGGTATGCGTGCTGCCGTACGACCCTGCGCGCGATGAAGTGGTGCTGATCGAACAGTTCCGCGTGGGCGCACTGGACAAGGTCGCCAACCCTTGGCTGATCGAGATGGTTGCCGGGCTGATCGACAAAGACGAGCAGCCCGAGGAAGTCGCCCATCGCGAGGCTGAAGAAGAAGCCGGCCTGACCTTCAGCGCCCTGTGGCCGATGACCCGCTACTTCCCGTCGCCTGGCGGCAGTGACGAATACGTTCACCTGTTCCTCGGCCGTTGCAGCAGCGAGGGCGCGGGAGGGTTGCATGGCCTGGAAGAGGAGGGCGAAGACATTCGCGTACGCGTATGGGCGTTCGAGGATGCCCTGCAGGCGGTGCGCGACGGGCGCATCTGCAACGCGGCAACCATCATTGGCCTGCAATGGCTGGCGCTGAACCGTGACGAAGTAAGAGGTATGTGGAAGTGAACCTGCTGCGCGAGCGCTATCGAGTCGACCTGGTCGGGCTGCAGGCAGCCTGCGAGGCCAACTACGCCCGGCTGATGCGCTTGTTGCCCGACATGCGCACCACCCAGAGCTCGCGCCGCATCGGCATGACCCAGGGCGACCAGATGCTCGGCGTGCTGGTAATCGACGTGGTGCTGGCCTGCCCGTACACCACCACCCTGCATGTGCGCCAGGAACACAGCCTGCCCTGGTTGCCAGTGCCACACCTGGAAGTGCAGGTGTATCACGATGCGCGCATGGCCGAAGTGGTCAGTGCCGAACACACCCGGCGCCTGCGCAGCATCTACCCGTATCCGAACGACGCCATGCACCAGCCGGACGAAAAGGCCCAGCTCAACCTGTTCCTGGGTGAATGGCTTAGCCACTGCCTGGCTTGCGGCCACGAACTGGCAAGTGTTCGCTGAATTGTGACGTGAGTCGGTTGCGGGTGTTTGCTCGTCACCATCGCCCAGCCATAATCCCCGCTGAATCCATTCGAGGAGATGGCCGTTGTCGCCGCCAGACCAATCCCGCCCTGTGCACGTGGTGCAACTGACCGATGCCCACCTGTTCGCTGACCCGGCTGGCAGCATGCTGGGCCTCAAGACCCGCGACAGCCTGCGCCACGTGGTGGCCCAGGTGCGGCGCGAGCAGCCGCTTGTCGACTTGCTGCTGTGCACGGGCGACCTGTCCCAGGATGCCAGCGTGGCATCCTATGAAGCGTTTCGGGAGCTGACCGCACCGTTTGCCGTACCCACTCGCTGGCTGCCGGGCAACCATGACGAGGCTCAGGTGATGGCGCAGGTGGCGCCGGAACTGGTGCAGGCGGTGACCGATATTGGCGCATGGCGGGTGGTCATGCTCAACACCGCCGTGCAGGGTGCTACCCACGGGGTTCTGCAAGATGACCAGCTGGCCGTACTGGAATCCGCCTTGAAAGAGGCCGGCGAGCGGCATTGCCTGGTGTGCTTCCACCATCAGCCAGTGGACATCGGCTGCGCCTGGATCGCGCCGATCGGCTTGCGCAATGCCCAGGCGCTGTTCGATATCGTTGAAGGATATCCACAGGTACGGGCTTTGTTATGGGGGCATGTGCATCAGGAATGGGATGAAGTCCGAGGGGGGCGGCGCCTGCTGGCCACGCCGTCGACCTGCATTCAGTTCGCGGCGCGCAGCGAAGACTTCCAGGTGAGCGAAGAGCATCCGGGGTACCGCTGGTTGCGCCTGCATGCCGATGGGCGGCTGGAGACCGGGGTGGAGCGGGCGCTGGATTTCGAGGTGCAGCTCGACTTCGATAGCCCTGGCTATTGATGATTTTGGGGGCTGCTGCGCAGCCCTATCGCGACACAAGGCCGCTCCCACAGGAGATCGCGTACCCCTGTGAGAGCGGCCTTGTGTCGCGACAGGGGCGCAAAGCACCCCCGGCACTTTCAAAGCTGTTGAAGAATTTGTTGCTAAAACCCCTGTGCGGCGCCAAAACCCGGCGAACGCGCTACACTGCGCGTCCCTGCGCCCGCATTATCAGGCGCGAAGCCACAGATTCCGGGGGCAGCATGTCGGGTTCCATCCTCTATATCCATGGCTTCAACAGTTCGCCGCTTTCGACCAAGGCGCGTCAGCTGGAGGCAGTCATGCAGCAGCTCGGCCTGGCCGACCAGCTGCGAGTGCCGGCCCTGCACCACCACCCACGGCAAGCCATGGTCCAGCTCGAAGCGGCCATCGCCGAACTGGGGGCGCCACTGCTGGTGGGCAGTTCGCTCGGCGGCTACTATGCCACCCATCTGGCCGAGCGCCATGGCCTCAAGGCCCTGCTGGTCAACCCGGCGGTAACCCCGCACAAGCATTTCGACGGTTACCTGGGCACCCAGCGCAATCATTACAGCGGTGAAACCTGGGAACTGACCCACGATCACGTGCAGGCCCTGGCCGAGCTGGAAGTAGCGGCCCCGGCCGATGCCGACCGCTATCAAGTGTGGCTGCAGACCGCCGATGAAACCCTGGACTATCGACACGCCGAGCACTATTACCGTGCTTGTGCCCTGCGTATCCAGGCCGGTGGCGACCACAGCTTCCAGGGCTTCGCCGAGCGCCTGCCGGCACTGCTGGCGTTCGCCGGCATTGCCCGTGGGCAGTATGCGGCGCTCGATTTTTCTGTATTTTGACTTTTTTGCATTCACCAGACTGACGACGAGACCCTATGGCCAATCCCAGCGCTAGCGCCTATAACGCAGACGCCATCGAAGTCCTCTCGGGCCTTGATCCGGTCCGCAAGCGGCCGGGCATGTACACCGATACCAGCCGCCCCAACCACCTGGCCCAGGAAGTCATCGACAACAGTGTCGACGAAGCACTGGCCGGCCACGCGCGTTCGGTGCAGGTCATCCTGCATGCCGACCATTCGCTGGAAGTCAGCGACGACGGCCGCGGCATGCCGGTGGACATCCATCCGGAAGAGGGCGTGTCCGGGGTCGAGCTGATCCTCACCAAGCTGCACGCCGGCGGCAAGTTCTCCAACAAGAACTATCAGTTTTCCGGTGGCCTGCACGGGGTGGGCATCTCGGTGGTCAACGCCCTGTCGACCCAGGTGCGCGTGCGCGTCAAACGTGACGGCAACGAATACCAGATGACCTTTGCCGATGGCTTCAAGGCCAGCGAGCTGGAAGTGGTCGGCTCTGTCGGCAAGCGCAACACCGGCACCAGCGTGTACTTCAGCCCCGACCCGAAGTACTTCGACTCGCCCAAGTTTTCCATCAGCCGCCTCAAGCACGTGCTCAAGGCCAAGGCGGTATTGTGCCCGGGGCTGCTGGTCAGCTTCGAGGACAAGGCCAGCGGCGAAAAGGTCGAATGGCACTACGAAGATGGCCTGCGCTCCTACCTGGTCGACTCGGTCAACGAATTCCAGCGCCTGCCCGACGAGCCGTTCTGTGGCAGCCTGGCGGGTAACAAGGAAGCGGTTGACTGGGCTTTGCTGTGGCTGCCCGACGGCGGTGACAGCATTCAGGAAAGCTACGTCAACCTGATCCCCACTGCCCAGGGCGGCACCCACGTCAACGGCCTGCGCCAGGGCCTGCTGGATGCCATGCGTGAGTTCTGCGAGTTCCGCAACTTGCTGCCGCGCGGGGTAAAGCTGGCGCCGGAAGACATTTGGGAGCGCATCACCTTCGTACTGTCGATGAAGATGCAGGACCCGCAGTTCTCCGGGCAGACCAAAGAGCGCCTGTCATCACGCGAGGCCGCCGCGTTCGTCTCCGGCGTGGTCAAGGATGCTTTCAGCCTGTGGCTCAACGCCCACCCCGAGCTGGGCATGCAACTGGCAGAACTGGCCATCAGCAACGCCGGTCGCCGCCTCAAGGCCAGCAAGAAGGTCGAGCGCAAGCGCATCACACAGGGCCCGGCATTGCCCGGCAAGCTGGCCGATTGTGCGGGCCAGGACCCGATGCGTGCCGAGTTGTTCCTGGTCGAGGGTGACTCGGCCGGTGGTTCGGCCAAGCAGGCGCGGGACAAGGAATTCCAGGCCATCCTGCCGCTGCGCGGCAAGATCCTCAACACTTGGGAAGTGGACGGTGGCGAAGTCCTGGCCAGCCAGGAAGTGCACAACATTGCCGTGGCCATTGGTGTCGATCCGGGTGCCACCGACCTTGCGCAACTGCGCTATGGCAAGATCTGCATCCTCGCCGACGCTGACTCCGACGGCCTGCACATCGCCACACTGCTGTGTGCGCTGTTCGTTCAACACTTCCGGGCACTGGTTGAGGCTGGGCATGTTTATGTGGCCATGCCGCCCCTGTACCGCATCGACCTGGGCAAGGAAATCTACTATGCCCTCGACGAAGCCGAGCGTGACGGCATCCTCGACCGCCTGGTGGCCGAGAAGAAGCGTGGCAAGCCTCAGGTAACACGCTTCAAGGGCCTGGGCGAGATGAACCCGCCGCAGTTGCGCGAAACCACCATGGACCCGAACACCCGGCGCCTGGTGCAACTGACCCTGGACGATGTAGAAGCTACCTGCGAGCTGATGGACAAGCTGCTGGCCAAGAAGCGCGCCGGTGACCGCAAGAGCTGGCTGGAAACCAAGGGCAACCTGGCTGAGGTCATGGTTTGATTCGGCAAGTCCTTGCCGTTTGCCTGGCGCTGGTTGCCCTGCCTTGCCTGGCGGGCAACTGGCCAGAGCTGAAGATGAGAGCCGAGCACCCGATCGACGGTATGCGCGGTGGCAACCTTTCGGGTCTGGTGGAATGCCGGGGCGGGTTGTGGGGCGTGTCCGATCGTGACGACGACCGTATCTACCGCTTCGATCAGCAGAACCCCACCTGGCGCGCGCAGCCGCTTACCTTCACCCCGCCGGCTGTCCCGGAAAGCGGCCTGCCATGGGGGTTGAAGTCGCGCAACTGGGCGGCATCGTACATTCGCGGTGGCGAGCTGGATTTCGAAGGTATCACCTGTGATCAGGCGGGTAACCTCTATCTGGTCAGCGAAGCGCATGCCGCGGTGCTGCAATTGCCGCTGGAAGGCGAGCCGGACTGGTTGAGGATCGACTCGGCCATGGTGCGCCAGGCCCGGGCAAGCGGCATGCTGCTGAACTTCAATGCCCTGTTCGAAGGTGTGGCGATCAACCCGGCGGGCGACCGCCTGTGGCTGGCCGCCGAGCGTGAGCGCCGTGGCCTGGTGGCCATTGAGCGCCGGCAGTCGGTATGGACTTGCGGGCGCAGTTGCGTGCTGCTGAGCGAGGCCGGGGTCGAGATGCAACCGGCGCAAATGCCCAATGCCCGGGCCCTGTCGCGCGACTTCGCGGACCTGGCCTGGTTCGAGGGCAAGCTGTTTACCCTAGAACGTAACGCCTACCGGGTGTGCCGGCGTGATGCCGACAGTGGCAAGGTCGAGCGTTGCTGGTCGTTCGCTGCCGATGCGCTGGTCGAGTCACGGCGTTACGCGCAGCCGTTTGGTCTGGCCGAAGCACTGGTGATCGATGCCAAGGGTGCCTGGATTGGCCTGGACAACAACAACAGCGCCCGAGCCGATGGCGAAACCCGCCCGGTCGTCTGGCGCTTCGACGCACCGCAAGGCGGCTGGAGCGCCAAACCATGAGCCAGGCGCCGGGCAAGCGCGCGGGCAGGGTGCTGATGATCGTCGCCTGGGCGGCGGCGCTGTTTCTTGCCACGCGCTTTTTCGGCCAGTGGGAAGACAGCCAGCGTAACCCCAACAGCCAGGTGCAATCCGAGCATGGTGCAGGCTATATCGAAGTGCGCCTGCTGAGTAATGGCCAGGGCCACTTCGTGGTGGATGGTGCCATCAACGGGCAGGTGGTGCATTTCATGCTCGACACCGGCGCCACCGACGTGGCGATCCCGGAGGCGTTGGCCCGTGAACTGAGCCTGGAGCGCGGTAGCCCCGTGCTACTGAGCACCGCCAACGGCCGCACCGAAGGCTACCGCACGCGCTTGGCCAGCCTGCAACTGGGCGATATCCGCCTGCAGAACGTACGCGCCATCGTGGTGCCGGGCCTGGACGGCCCCACCGTACTGCTGGGCATGAGTGCCCTGCAACAACTTGAATTTACCCAGCGCGGTGGCACCATGCTGCTGCGCCAGAACCTGAAATAATGACGAGGCCCGCATGAGCGACTCACTGGAACTCAGCCTGGACGGCGTCGAACGCCGCTCGCTGGCTGACTTCACCGAACAGGCCTACCTCAACTATTCCATGTACGTGATCATGGACCGTGCCCTGCCGCACATCGGCGACGGCCTGAAGCCGGTGCAGCGACGCATCGTCTATGCCATGAGCGAGTTGGGGCTCGATGCCGATGCCAAGCACAAGAAGTCGGCGCGTACCGTCGGTGATGTGCTCGGCAAGTTCCATCCCCATGGCGACTCGGCCTGCTACGAGGCCATGGTGCTGATGGCGCAGCCGTTCAGCTACCGCTACACCCTGGTCGATGGCCAGGGTAACTGGGGTGCGCCGGATGATCCGAAGTCGTTCGCCGCCATGCGCTATACCGAGGCGCGGCTGTCGCGCTACGCTGAAGTGCTGCTCAGCGAAGTCGGCCAGGGCACCGTGGACTGGGTGCCGAACTTCGACGGCACGTTGCAGGAGCCGGCCGTGCTGCCCGCGCGCCTGCCCAACATCCTGCTCAACGGTACCACCGGTATCGCCGTGGGCATGGCCACCGATGTGCCGCCGCACAACCTGCGAGAGGTGGCCAGTGCCTGTGTGCGACTGCTCGATGAGCCCAAGGCGACCATCGAGCAGTTGTGCGAGCACATCCAAGGGCCGGATTACCCGACCGAGGCAGAGATCGTTACGCCGCGGGCAGAAATTCTCAAGATGTACGAAAGCGGCCGCGGCTCGATCCGCATGCGCGCCGTGTACCGCGTCGAAGATGGCGACATCGTCGTCACGGCGCTGCCGCACCAGGTCTCCGGGGCCAAAGTGCTGGAGCAGATTGCCGCGCAGATGCAGGCCAAGAAGCTGCCGATGGTCGCCGACCTGCGCGACGAGTCGGACCACGAAAACCCGTGCCGTATCGTCATCATCCCGCGTTCCAACCGCGTGGATGTCGACGAGCTGATGCAGCACCTGTTCGCTACCACTGACCTGGAAAGCACCTACCGGGTCAACGTGAACATCATCGGCCTGGACGGCCGTCCGCAGTTGAAAAACCTGCGAACCATATTGGTAGAGTGGCTGGAGTTCCGCACCAATACCGTTCGTCGCCGCCTGCAGCACCGTCTGGATAAGGTCGAGAAGCGTCTGCACCTGTTGGACGGTTTACTCACCGCGTTCCTCAACCTGGATGAAGTGATCCACATCATCCGTACCGAGGAATACCCCAAGCAGGCCCTGATCGAGCGTTTCGAGCTGACCGAGATCCAGGCCGACTACATCCTCGAGACCCGCTTGCGGCAGTTGGCGCGCCTGGAAGAGATGAAGATCCGCGGTGAGCAGGATGAGTTGCTGAAGGAGCAAGCCAAGCTGCAGGCCCTGCTGGGGAGCGAGGCCAAACTGCGCAAGCTGGTGCGCAGCGAGCTGATCAAGGATGCCGAAACCTATGGCGATGATCGTCGTTCGCCGATCGTAGCGCGTGCCGAAGCCAAAGCGCTGTCGGAGAATGAGCTGATGCCGACTGAGCCCGTCACCGTGGTGCTGTCGGAGAAAGGCTGGGTGCGCTGCGCCAAGGGCCACGATATCGACGCCACTGGCCTTTCCTACAAGGCCGGCGACGGCTTCAAGGCTGCCGCGGCCGGGCGTTCCAACCAGTTTGCCGTGCTTATCGATTCCACCGGTCGCAGCTACTCGCTGGCCGCCCACAGCCTGCCATCGGCGCGTGGCCAGGGTGAGCCGCTGACTGGCCGTCTGACGCCGCCACCGGGGGCGACTTTCGAATGTGTGTTGTTGCCTGACGACGATGCGCTGTACGTGGTGGCTTCGGATGCCGGTTACGGCTTTGTGGTCAAGGGTGAGGACCTGCAGGCCAAGAACAAGGCCGGCAAGGGCTTGCTCAGCTTGCCCAACGGGGCCAAGGTCATGACCCCGCGCCCAGTGGCTGATCGCGAGCAGGACTGGTTGGCGGCGGTGACCACCGAAGGCCGCCTGCTGGTGTTCAAGGTCAGCGACTTGCCACAGTTGGGTAAAGGCAAGGGCAACAAGATCATTGGCGTGCCGGGTGACCGGGTGGCCAGCCGTGAAGAATTTGTGACCGATCTAGCCGTGATTCCCGAAGGTGCGACCCTTGTATTGCAGGCCGGCAAGCGTACCCTGTCTTTGAAGGCGGACGACCTGGAACACTACAAGGGCGAGCGCGGTCGGCGCGGCAGCAAGCTGCCACGCGGGTTCCAGCGTGTCGATGGGCTGCAGGTGGAGGTGCCGACATAACCGGTTGTAATGCCTGGAACGGCAATTTCAACGCCGTTTCGGGCAGAAACGCTGGAGTCGTACGGTTATTTCGCGGATGATATGCCCCTTGCGGTGCCGGCGTAGCCGTGTGCCCGTTTGAATATACATGTATCACTGCGGTGTGCCTTGTGGCAGCCGCCTGGATGGGATGATGAAATTTCTGCGCCTTCCATTTGCGCTGTTGATGACTGGCCTGCTGGGCCTTGGCGGGTGCACCATGCATCAGCCGGTTGCCCTGTATCAGCTCGACAGTGGTGATCCTGGCCAGCCTTCGCAGAGTGCGGGTATGGCCGTTGTACTCGGCCCGGTATCGGTGGCCGATTATCTTCAGCGTGAGACGTTCCTGCAGCGTCAAGCTGATGGCAGCCTGAGCGCGGCGACCGACGGTCGTTGGGCTGGTAGCCTTTCATCGGATATCGACCAACTGCTGGTGCGTCAACTGGCCTGGCGCTTGGACAGCCAGCGCGTAGTACTGGCCCCGGCGACCGAAGGCTTCACCCCGGACGTGCAAGTGCTGTTGTCGATCACTCGCCTGGACTCGGGCAAGAACCAGCCGGCCATCCTGGATGCCCAGTGGCGTTTGCTGGACCGCCGTGGCCATGTGCGTGACAACCGCATCATTCACCTCGAGCAACAGCACGAGGGCAGTGAGTCGTCGCAGGTGCAGGCCCAGGGGCAACTGCTGCAGAAGTTGGCCGAACAGTTGAGCACAGCGGTGAAGCCGCTGGCCAACCAGCCGGCGATTGCCGAAGAGGCACCGAAAAAGTCCGCTGCACCGAAGCAGGTGAAGAAAGGGCCGGAGAAACCCAAAATCCCGATGGCCTCGCCGATTCGCACCGATATGGAAGTTTATCGGTTCTGATCAAACGGCCAGATACGACAAAGCCCGCATTCGCTGCGGGCTTTTTTGTATCTGCCGGTCTTCGTAGGAGCGGGTTTACCCGCGAAGAGGCCGGCCCTGCTGGCCAATTTCCACCCGCCGTTCACCGTTGC
>NZ_JBICMK010000132.1:0-6689 GCF_043106315.1 Pseudomonas sp. FYR_5
TTTACGCAGGCTCCAAAGCCAGCGCTAAACCTGTGGGAGCGGGCGTGCCCGCGAAGGGCTGCCGCGCAGCCCAAACAGCATCAGTGGAGGATCTGGCTGAGGAACAACTTGGTCCGGTCACTGCGCGGCCGGTCGAAGAAGTCATCCGGCGATGCCTGCTCCACAATCTCGCCTTTGTCCATGAAGATAACCCGGTTCGCCACGGTACGGGCAAAGCCCATTTCGTGGGTCACACAGAGCATGGTCATGCCATCCTCGGCCAGGCCCACCATGGTATCGAGCACTTCCTTGACCATTTCCGGGTCCAGTGCCGAGGTCGGCTCGTCGAACAGCATGATCTTGGGCTTCATGCACAACGCGCGGGCAATGGCCACACGCTGTTGCTGGCCGCCGGACAACTGCCCGGGGTACTTGTGTGCCTGCTCCGGAATCCGCACGCGCTCCAGGTAGTGCATGGCAATTTCCTCGGCCTTGCGCCGTGGCATCTTGCGCACCCACATTGGCGCCAGGGTGCAGTTCTCCAGAATGCTCAGGTGCGGGAACAGGTTGAAGTGCTGGAACACCATGCCCACCTCGCGGCGGATGGCCTCGATCTGCTTGAGGTCGTTGGTCAGCTCCACGCCATCGACCACGATACGCCCTTGCTGGTGCTCTTCCAGACGGTTAAGGCAGCGGATGGTGGTGGACTTGCCCGAGCCGGATGGCCCGCACAGCACGATGCGTTCGCCCTGGCGCACGTTCAGGTTGATGTCCTTGAGCACATGGAACTGGCCATACCACTTGTTCACACCCTGCATCTGGATGATGCCTTCGGGGCCAGCAGGCTGCTTGATCGCTTCACTCATTTCGAAACTCCTAACGCTTGTGGCCAGTGTCCAGCTTGCGCTCCAGATGCATGGAGTAGCGGGACATACCGAAACAGAAAATCCAGAACACCAGGGCGGCGAACACGTAGCCCTCGGTGGCCATGCCCAGCCAGGCCGGGTCTGCGGCTGCTTGCTTGACGCTGTTCAGCAGGTCGAACAGGCCGATGATGATCACCAGGCTGGTGTCCTTGAACAGGGCAATGAAGGTGTTGACGATGCCGGGAATCACAAGCTTCAGCGCCTGCGGCAGGATCACCAGCCCCATCGAGCGCCAGTAGCCAAGGCCCATGGCCGCGGCGGCTTCGTACTGGCCCTTGGGGATGGCCTGCAGACCGCCACGCACCACCTCGGCGATGTACGCCGACTGGAACAGGATTACACCGATCATCGCCCGCAGCAGCTTGTCGAAGCTCATGCCTTCAGGCAGGAACAACGGCAACATCACCGACGACATGAACAACACGGTGATCAGCGGTACGCCGCGCCAGAACTCGATGAAGGTCACACACACCACCTTCACGGCCGGCATCCTCGAACGCCGGCCCAGGGCCAGCAGGATGCCCAAAGGCAAGGCGCCGACAATGCCCACGGTAGCGATCACCAGGGTCAGCATCAGCCCGCCCCACTGGCTGGTGGGTACGTTTTGCAGGCCCAGATACCCCCCATGCAGCAGGGTGTAGGCCAACACCGGGTACAGCACCAGGAAGGCCAGGCCGTAGATGGCCTTGCGCGGGAAACGCTTGATGAACAATGGCGCGGCGCCGATGACTGCAAGCCACACGGTCAGGTCCACGCGCCAGCGCAGCTCGGCGGGGTAGTAGCCGTACATGAACTGGCCGAAGCGCTGCTGCACGAACACCCAGCAGGCGCCCTCCTTGGTGCAATCGGCACGGGTGGTGCCGACCCAGTTGGCGTCGAGCAACGCCCACTGTAGCAATGGCGGCACAATCAGCCATATCAGGTAGATCGCGAACAGGGTCAGCAGCGTGTTGAGCCAGTTGGAGAACAGATTGGCGCGCATCCATGCGAGCACGCCGACGGTTTTCACCGGTGGCGGCATGTCAGGTTTGAAAACATGGGCATTCACGGGCGTATCCTCATCGCTCGATCAGCGCAATGCGCTTGTTGTACCAGTTCATCAGCAGCGAAATGCTGATGCTGATGGCGAGATAGACGCTCATGGTGATGGCAATCACCTCGATGGCTTGTCCGGTCTGGTTGAGCACGGTACCGGCGAACAGCGAGACCATCTCCGGATAGCCGATACCGGCCGCCAGCGACGAGTTCTTCGCCAGGTTCAGGTACTGGCTGGTCAGCGGCGGAATGATCACCCGCAGTGCCTGGGGGATGATCACCTTGCGCAGGGTCGGGCCCTCGCGCAGGCCCAACGAGCGAGCCGCTTCGGTCTGGCCATGGCTGACCGAACGGATGCCGGAACGCACGATTTCGGCGATGAAGGCTGCCGTATAGATAGTCAGCGCCAAGGTCAGCGCCAGCAGCTCTGGGATCAGCACCCAGCCCCCGACGAAGTTGAAGCCCTTGAGCTGCGGCATATCCCAGGTTACCGGGCTGCCGAACACCAGCACGCTCAGGCTCGGAATGGCGATGAACAGCAGCAGCCCCGCCCAGAACTTGTGGAACGGCACGCCAGTTTCGTTGAAGCGCTTGTTGGCGTAGCGCACCATCACGGCTATAGCGGCAATGGCGATTGCCAAGGCCACCACAAATGGCCAGAAGCCATCAGCCATGGACGCGCCAGGCATGTTCAAGCCACGGTTGCTGATGAAGAACTTGTCATCGAAGTTGATGCTGCCCCGCGGTCCCGGCAGAGTCAGGAACACGGCGAAGTACCAGAACAGGATCTGCAACAACGGCGGAATGTTGCGGAAGGTTTCCACATACACGGTCGCCAGTTTGTTGATCATCCAGTTCGGTGACAGGCGAGCCACACCGATGATGAAGCCCAGTATCGTCGCCAGAATGATGCCGATGAAGGTCACCAACAGCGTATTGAGCAGGCCGATGACGAACACCCGCGCATAACTGTCGGATTCCACATAGGGGATCAGGTGCTGGGCGATACCGAAGCCGGCACTGCGGTCGAGGAACTCGAAGCCCGAGGTGATGCCCCGGTGTTGAAGGTTGGTCTGCGTGTTGTGGAACAGGTACCAGCCCAGACCGACCACGAAGACGATCGTGAGAATCTGGAACAGCCACGCGCGCACACGCGGATCATTCAGGGATAGCCCCTTTTGTGCGCCGATTTGATTTTGCATGAAGTGCCCCGGAAAGAAGGGTTCCGAACAACCTGCGGCGGCCGAATGCCGCCGCAGGGTGCAGCCATCAGCGCACTGGAGGCGCGTACTGGATGCCGCCGTTGTTCCACAGGGCGTTCATGCCACGGTCGATCTTCAGGTTAGTGCTCTGGCCCAGGTTCTTCTCGAACACTTCGCCATAGTTACCCACTTGCTTGACGATCTGCACTACCCAGTCTTTGGGCAGCTTGAGGTCCTTGCCGTACTCGCCATCCGCACCCAGCAGTCGGGCGACATCCGGGTTCTTGGTGGACTTGGCTTCGGCCTCGACGTTCTTGGAGGTGATGCCCGCCTCTTCGGCGTTGAGCATGGCGAACAGGGTCCACTTGACGATGCTGAACCAATCCTCGTCGCCTTTGCGCACTACCGGGCCCAGCGGTTCCTTGGAGATGGTTTCCGGCAACACCACGTATTCGGTCGGCGCGGCCAGTTTGGAGCGCTGGGCGAACAGCTGCGATTTGTCCGAAGTCAGCACGTCGCAACGGCCAGACTCCAGCGATTTGGCGCTCTCGTCAGAGGTGTCGAAGGTAATCGGGGTGTACTTCAGGCCGTTGGCGCGGAAGAAGTCCGATACGTTCAGCTCGGTGGTGGTACCGGCCTGGATGCAGATGGTCGCGCCATCGAGCTCTTTGGCGCTGGAAACGCCGAGCTTCTTGTTGACCAGGAAGCCAACGCCGTCATAGTAGGTGACACCCGTGAATACCAGGCCCATGCCGGCATCGCGCGAGCTGGTCCAGGTGGTGTTACGCGACAGCACATCGACCTCGCCCGATTGCAGGGCGGTGAAGCGTTCCTTGGCGTTGAGCTGGCTGAACTTGACCTTGGTGGCATCGCCGAATACGGCGGCAGCCACGGCGCGGCAGACATCGGCGTCGATGCCGACGATCTTGCCCTTCGCATCAGGTACCGAGAAGCCTGGAAGACCGTCGCTCACGCCACACTGGACGAAGCCCTTCTTCTTTACCGCATCGAGGGTGGCGCCGGCCTGGGCATTGCTCACGGCGCCCAGCGCGGCGGCAGCGGTCAGGACTGCCAGGGTGGTTTTCAACATCTTCATTCACAACCTCCAAATCGCTCTTGTTGTATCGAGCCGGAATTGCACCGCACCCTTTTGAGGCGTATCCGACCCGTATTGGCTTGTTATTGGGTCAATTGGCGCAATGGACTGTTCTGTGACAGCCTTCGCGTGCAGAGGGTGTTACCGTCACGGCCTGCCCTTTGCATCACAGGTTGAGTTGCAAAGCGCGTACCAGATTGTCGCGCTGTAGCGTTTAAGCGCTCGTCAAGTAGGAAAAGTTGTATCGTTGCGACATTCTTTTTCCGACAATCATTCCCGGTGCCTACTTTTCACGCACGCCATAACAAGACCCGCACATTTTCGGAGCAGTCATGACCAACCCGCTGATTCTCGAACCACAGAAAACCGCTGACGCCTGTGTGATCTGGTTGCACGGTCTGGGGGCCGACCGTTACGACTTCCTACCTGTGGCCGAATTCATGCAGGAGCGCTTGCTCAGCACGCGCTTCATCATGCCCCAGGCACCGACCCGGCCCGTGACCATCAATGGCGGCTATGCCATGCCCAGCTGGTATGACATCAAGGCCATGACCCCGGCCCGCGCCATCGACGAAGCGCAACTGGAAGAGTCAGCCGAACAGGTGGTTGCACTGATCAAGGCCGAGCAGGCCAAAGGCATCAACCTGTCGCGGATCTTCCTGGCCGGCTTCTCCCAGGGCGGCGCGGTGGTGCTGCACACTGCCTATATAAAGTGGCAGGAAGCACTGGGCGGGGTGATCGCCCTGTCCACCTATGCCCCCACCTTCAATGAGCAGCACCAGTTGAGTGCCTGCCAGCAACGCACCCCGGCCCTGTGCCTGCATGGCGTGCATGATCCGGTGGTAATCCCGTCCATGGGCCGTACCGCCTTCGAGTACCTGAACATCTGGGGCGTCGCTGCCCGCTGGTACGAATACCCGATGGAACACGAAGTGGTGGTCGAAGAACTGAACGATATCCACGACTGGCTGAGCAAGCAGCTGCAATAGGCAGCCTCGCTTGTAGTTGTGGGCGTATTCCGCTACGCCGCGCCCGGATCTTGCATTACACTGCCCGGCGTACATTCCTTAATCAGTTGATGAGACGACCGTGCTCAAAGCACTCAGAAAAATATTCGGCAAGGGAGAGGCCGCGCCGCAAGCCGCCGCTCCTGCTGCCAGCGTGACGCCGGAAGCCCGGCCCGCGGCAAAACCGGCCGCACCACATGCCACCCCCGCCCCCAAGGCTGAGCCACCTGCCGCCGCTACGCCACCTGCCGAACAACCGGCCAAGGACAAACCGCGCCGCGAACGCAAGCCCAAGCCGCAGGCGAGCCTGTGGAAGCCCGAAGACTTCGTGGTCGAGCCACAGGAAGGCAAAACCCGCTTCCACGACTTCAAGCTGTCCAATGAGCTGATGCACGCCATCCACGACCTGGGCTTCCCGTACTGCACGCCGATCCAGGCGCAGGTCCTGGGTTACACCCTGCGGGGCCAGGACGCCATCGGCCGGGCCCAGACGGGTACCGGCAAGACGGCCGCCTTCCTGATCTCGATCATTTCCCAGTTGCAGCAGACGCCACCGCCTAAAGAGCGCTACATGGGCGAACCGCGCGCGCTGATCATTGCCCCCACCCGCGAACTGGTGGTGCAGATCGCCAAGGACGCCGCTGCCCTGACCAAGTACACCGGCCTGAACGTGATGAGCTTCGTCGGTGGCATGGACTTCGACAAGCAGCTCAAAGCCCTGGAAGCGCGCCACTGCGATATCCTGGTGGCTACCCCTGGCCGCCTGCTGGACTTCAACCAGCGCGGCGAAGTGCACCTGGACATGGTCGAGGTGATGGTGCTTGACGAAGCCGACCGCATGCTCGACATGGGCTTCATCCCCCAGGTCCGCCAAATCATTCGTCAGACACCGCCGAAAAGCGAGCGCCAGACCCTGCTGTTCTCCGCCACCTTCACCGACGATGTGATGAACCTGGCCAAGCAGTGGACCACCAACCCGGCCATCGTCGAGATCGAGCCGGAGAACGTGGCCAGCGAAACGGTCGAGCAGCACGTGTATGCGGTGGCCGGCAGCGACAAGTACAAACTGCTGTACAACCTGGTGACCCAGAACAAGTGGGAACGGGTGATGGTGTTCGCCAACCGCAAGGACGAAGTGCGGCGCATCGAGGAGAAGCTGGTACGCGACGGCATCAATGCCGCCCAGCTGTCGGGCGACGTGCCGCAGCACAAGCGCATCCGAACCCTGGAGAGCTTCCGCGAGGGGCGCATCACCGTGCTGGTGGCCACCGACGTGGCCGGGCGCGGGATCCATATCGATGGCATCAGCCACGTGATCAACTTCACCCTGCCGGAAGACCCGGACGACTACGTGCACCGCATTGGCCGTACCGGCCGTGCCGGCACCAGCGGTGTGTCGATCAGCTTTGCCGGTGAGGATGACTCGTATCAGCTGCCGGCGATC
>NZ_JBICMK010000013.1:0-21076 GCF_043106315.1 Pseudomonas sp. FYR_5
ACCGATCTGTGTGTAGGAGCGGGTTTACCCGCGAATACGGTAGCGCCCGCAACAGTGAACGGCAGGTGGAAATTGGCCAGCAGGCCCGGCCCTTTCGTGGGTAAACCCGCGCCTACAGGCCCCTCATTTGTCCCAGGTCTCAGGGCACCCCTTGCACCCATCCATGTTGGCCTCCTGAAAATTCCCGTAATGCTGCCGCGCCCCGCGCAAATCGGCGCGTGCCAGGTTGCTCTGGCCAAACTTGGCCTCCTGCAGATTGGCATCGCCCAGGTTGGCCTCTTGCAGGTCAGCCTTGCTCAACCAGGCCATCTCCAGGTCCGCCGCCTGCAAGTTGGCCTGCTGCAGCTTTGCCCCGGACAGCCTGGCGAACTGCAGATAGGCTGCGCGCAGGTCCGCCTTTTCAAATTGTGCGCCCTGGGCGAACAAGCCCCAGCCCTGAATGGCCACCAGCTTGCTGTTGCTCAGGTCGGCCAGGCGCAGATTGCTTTGTTGCAAGCTGGCGCGGGTCAGGTTGGCACCTTGCAGGCGGGCTTTTTCCAGATTTGCCAGGTCCAGCTGGGCATGGCGCAGGTCGGCATCGCGCAGGTCGGCACCGGCCAGGTTCATCTTGCGCAGGTCCTGGTTGGCCAGGTTGGCGCCGCGCAGGTTGGCCCCCGGGCACTGGCTGGCTTCGGCAATCACGCAGCCGTTGATGGTCAAGGGGGCATCGTTGCCGGCGTCGTCGGCGTTCACTGCCAGGGCGGGGGATAGCGCCAGCAGCAAGGTAAAGGGCAGGTAATTCATGGCGAAAGCCTCTGGGCAGGAGAAGGGCAGAAGCGGGGAGGGGCGCAAGCCGCTCCCCGCTGCAGGTCAACGCTGTGCAGTCTTGTTGTCCCAGCTCGGGATCTTGAACACCCAGAACGAGCCCCCCTGAGCCACCGGTTTGGTCAGCTCGGCCATGTCGCCACCCCACAGCGGTACCGCACCGCCGTAGCCGACGGTCACGCCGATGTACTGCTCGCCGTCCTGTTCCCAGGTGATGGGCGGCGAGACAATGCCGCTGCCGGTCTGGAACTTCCACAGCTCTTTGCCCGTCTTGGCGTCGAAGGCCTTGAAGAAACCATCGCCCGTGCCGGTGAACACCAGGTTGCCCTTGGTCGCCAGTACACCGGCCCATAACGGCAGGTGTTCCTTGTGTTCCCAGACCAGCTTGCCGGTGGTCGGGTCCATGGCGCGCAACGTGCCGACGTGGTCGTCGTACATGCGCTTGATACGGAAGCCCATGCCCAGATAAGCCGAGCCCTTCTTGTAGTTCACTTCCTCGGTCCAGTACTCCTCTTTCCACTGGTTGCCGGGGATGTAGAACAGCCCGGTGTCCTGGCTGTAGGCCATGGGGTTCCAGTTCTTGCCGCCCAGGAACGGTGGCGAGACTTCCACCGGCTTGCCCTTGGTTTCACCCGGCAGCGGCTTGGCCGGGCGTTGGCCGGGGTTTTCCACCGGGCGGCCGGTCTTCAGGTCGATATGACTGGCCCAGGTGATGTTGTCGACGAAGGGGAAGGCGTTCTGCAGCTTGCCGTTGTTGCGGTCGACCACATAGAAGAAGCCGTTGCGGTCGGCGTGGCCGGTGGCCTTGACCACCTTGCCGTCCTTGCCTTTGTAGTCGAACAGCACCAACTCGTTGTTGCCGGAGAAGTCCCAGGCATCGTTGGGGGTGTGCTGATAGAACCACTTGACTTCGCCGGTACTCGGGTCGACACCGACCTGGCCGGAGGTGTACAGGCTGTCGAAGTCATGCGGGTTGCCGTCCTTCGACGTGCGCGCCCAGGTATTCCACGGCCCGGGGTTGCCAGCGCCAACAATGATGGTGTTCGTTTCGGGGTCGAAGCTGGCGCTTTGCCAAGGGGCACCGCCGCCGTGGCTCCAGGCTTCGACCTTGCCGGTTTCGGTGGTAGGGTCGTCTGGCCAGGAAGGCGCCTTGACGTCACCGGTCGGGGTGCTGTCCTTACCGTTCAGGCGGCCCATGTGGCCTTCGACGAAGGGCCGCATCCACACTTCTTCGCCGGTGTCCGGGTCGCGTGCGAACAACTGTCCGACCACGCCGAATTCATCGCCGGAGCTGCCGTGGATCAGCAGCACCTTGCCGCTGGTCTTGTCCTTGATCAGCACTGGCGCACCGGTCATGGTGTAGCCGGCGCTGTGGTCGCCGAATTTCTTGTTCCACACCACTTTGCCGGTGCGCTTGTCGAGGGCGACGACCCGCGCGTCGAGGGTGCCGAAGTAGATCTTGTCGCCGTAAATCGCCGCGCCGCGGTTGACCACGTCGCAGCAGGGGCGAATGTTGTCGGGCAGGCGGTGACTGTAGGTCCACAGGCGTTTGCCGGTCTTGGCATCGAGGGCGAATACCCGCGAGTACGAGCCGGTGACGTAGACCACGCCATCGCTGACGATGGCCTGGGATTCCTGGCCGCGCTGCTTTTCGTCGCCGAAGGAGTAGGACCAGGCCGGGGTCAGCTTGAACACGTTCTTGTCATTGACCTGGGCCAGCGGGCTCCAGCGCTGGGCATTGGTCCCCATGCCGTACTGCAGCACGTCCCGGGTGGTCAGGTGGTCATTGGCGATGTCTTCCCAGGTGACGTTCTTGCCGGCAGGTGCAGCGGGTGTGCTGGCCGCTGTTGCCACATTGCCCAGGGCCAGGCTACCGGCCATCAGCAGGACGCGCACGCTCAGGGCCAGCGGGGAAAGGGCGGGTAGCGATCTTATTGTCATGGTTGCAGTTCCCAGTGGAGGTTTTGGCCTGCACAGGGTGGGGCGCAGCGGCTATCGCGGGATACGGAAAAAGTCCCGCCCTTGCCGGGAAAAGTTCCCGCACGGCACCTCAATTGGCCCTTCGCCACAAGCCCTACTACCAAGGGATTAAGGCCCGGACACCAAAGCAGCATTCGGTCGCCCGCGGGGTGTTTCTAAGATGGCGGCACGGCCTCTGTGGTTGAGGCTTTGTGTGCAATGGTGAGGGCATAACAATGACAACAAAATGCAATGTGTTGCTTGCTGCTGGAGTGCTGGCCGCAGCCGTGCTGACCGGTACAGCCTGGGCCCATGGCAACGTGGTGCCCCAGGCAGTGGAGACCAAGGGCCTGACCCCGATCAAGGACGCTGGTGTGACCCTGGACGACGACGGCTGGGCGGCGGTCAACCCTTACCGCAGCTCACCCGAGCACGACAAGGCGGTGGAAATCGGCGCCTCGGCCTACAACCAGAACTGCGCCGCCTGCCATGGCCTGGAGGCCAAGTCTGGTGGTATCGCCCCTGACTTGCGCATGCTCGATGCAGGTGATGCTGGCGATGAATGGTTCGTCGAGCGGGTACGCCACGGCGCGGTTCGCGACGGCCGCGTGTACATGCCGAAGATGGCCGATTACCTCAGTCAGGAAGCCCTGTGGGCGGTGCGCACCTACCTGGACAGCGTGCACGTCGAGGAGTGACGGCCATGCGTCTGTGGGCGGTGTTGTTGAGTGGCCTGCTGCTGTGTTGCGCGGCGGCCCAGGCGCAGGTGCGCAACTACGACGCGATCATCGCTGCCGGCGAGCTCAAGGTGGCGGTGTACAAGGATTTCGCCCCCTACAGCTTCCAGGACCACGGCCAGCCGCGTGGTGTCGATGTGGAACTGGCGCAGGCCCTGGCCACGGCCTTGGGGGTACGCCTGCAGTTAATCTGGGCGCCACCCGGAGAAAAGCTCGACGATGACCTGCGCGACTACATCTGGCGCGGCAGCCCGCTGCGTCATCAGCAATTGGCCGACCTGATGATGCGGGTGCCTTACGATCGCGCCTACGCGCAGCGGCGCAACGAGCTGGGTGAGCTGGAAAACGCCCAGGTGGTGATGTTCGGCCCCTATCAGGAGGAGCGTTGGCAGGTGGCCTACGATCGCCGTCGCCTGCCGTCGGTGGCCAGTGTCGCGGTATTCCAGCAGCATCCTGTCGGGGTCGAGGTGGACAGCGTGCCGTCGTTTTACCTGACGTCGGTGTTCAACGGCATGCTTAGCGCCAGGACCCACCATTACCCCAGCGTGCAACAGGCATTTGCTGCGATGCAGTCCGGCCAGGTGGACGCAGTGATGGCGATGCGCGGCGAGGTTGACTGGCAGCTGCACCAGGCCGCCGATGCGCAACTGGCCTTGGCAGAAAACGCCTACCCGAACCTCGGTAAACAGGCTTGGGAAATCGGCATGGCCGTGCATGAGAGCAACCGGCAGCTGGCCTATGCCGTGGAGGAGGCCATGGAGGCGATGATTCGCGATGGCCGGCTCAAGGCGATGTATGCCGCATACGGCCTGCGTTACGAGGTCCCGGAGATGTATCAATAGGAGTGGCCATGAACTGGCGAGCAACTTTCCTGCTGGCCTGCTGGATGCCCTGGGCCGCCCAGGCTGCGACACAAGGCACCCCCACAGACCCGGTGCCTTCCGTGATGTGGGACTTCTACCACAAGCAGTTGCTGGGGCAGGCGGCGTTCGTGTTCGATGACCGTGTGAAGCTTCTGGCGCCGCCCTTTGCCGAGGATGCACGGCAGGTACCGCTGGAGATCGACGCCCGGGCGTTCACGGGCGAGGTGGTGCGGATTATCGCCTGGGCAGAGCTGAACCCTCTGCCGCGCATCGTCGACTTTCAGCCCGGTGAGCGCGTGTTGCCCTGGTTGTCGATCCGCATCCGCATCGAACAGGCCACACCGTTGCGCGCCGCCGTACTGACACGCGATGGCCTGTGGCACGTCGGTTCGACCCTGATCGATGCTGCCGGCGGCGGTTGTACCGCACCCAGCGCGGTGCGCACCCAGCCCGGCTGGGAGGAGCACCTCGGTGAGGTGCTGGGCGGGCGCTACCCGCGTGGTGATAGCAGCCGCCTGCGCCTGCAGGTGGCCCACCCGATGGATAACGGCCTGGTCAGCGGCATTCCTGAATTCTTTCTCAACCATGCCGAGTTGCAAGGTGCAGATGGCCAGCGCCTGGCCAGCCTGGAGCTGTATCCGGCGGTCAGCGAAAACCCCAACCTGGGCTTTGACATTCAGGGCCCCGGGCCAACACGGCTGCTGTTGCGGGACAACAGCGGCAACCAGTTCGAGGCGGCGCTGCCCTGAGCGCGTTGTCTGATTTCACCCTGACCCGAGGCACCATCATGCGTTGGATCCTGTTGTTGCTGTTGTGCCTGGGGCTGCCGGCCCAGGCTGATCTGGCGTACCGGCTCACACCCCGGCAGATCGCCGAGGGCACCTGGTTGCTGGAAGGCAGCACCGACAATTTCGCCAAGGCCAATGGCGGCAATGTGGTCAACACCGCGTTCATCGTCACCGACAGCGGTGTGGTGGTGATCGACAGCGGGCCGTCGAAGGGCTATGGCGAGGCATTGCGCAAGGTAATTGCCACCCTCACCGACAAGCCGGTAGTGGAGGTGCTGCTGACCCATCATCATCCTGACCATGTGCTGGGCAACCAGGCCTTTGCCGATGTGCCGATCGGTGCCCTGGCCGGCACCCGCGACCTGCTGCGCCAGCAAGGCGATGCCATGGCCGAGAACATGTATCGCCTGGTCGGCGACTGGATGCGCGGTACCGAGGTGGTGCTGCCGACCCGGGTGCTGCAGCCAGGCGTGCATGAGGTGGGTGGGCACCGACTGAGGTTGCTGGGGCTGGGCGGGCATACGGGTGCCGACCTGGCGATTTTCGATGAAAAGACCGGGGTGCTGTTCGCCGGCGACCTGGTGTTCTACCAACGCGCCCTGACCACGCCCAACAGCCCGGGGCTGGACGTGTGGCTCAAGGACCTGGATACCCTGCAGGCACTGCCCTGGAAACAGCTGGTACCCGGGCATGGCCCGGTGGCCAGTGATGCGCAGCCGTTCGTGCAGATGCGTGACTACCTGGGCTGGCTCGATGGCCTGATGCGTGATGGCGCGGCGCGCGGTGACGACATGGCCGAGATGATCCGCAGCCCCATTCCCGAACGGTTTGCCGGGATCAGCCTGACGCGTTATGAGCTGATCCGCAGTGTCAGCCACCTGTACCCCCGGTATGAGCGTCAGCAACTCCGGCGCATCGATACCAGGCCCCCAATCTGATGGCGGAACGCGCTGCTCTATGGAGTACGCCCGTCACCGAGGCGGCGCGCTGTCGTGCAGCAGCCATGATCCACGTGGCTTGAGAGCCGAGTCGGGTCGGTGGAATGCTGCTCATGGAACACTCTCGAGTAGCATATTGTCCACTACAGGTTGGAGAGGTGCGGAGAAGTTCGCGACTCCCAGTGGCCTGGTAAAGGTATTGTTCGGGCGGGCGTTCATGCCACGTTTAAACGCTGCTCGTTGCAAACGGGTGGGGTAACTTTCTTGGATCTTCCAAATATCTGTCAGATACTTCTGATAACAAAATATTTCAAATTCCTGGTGTGCGAACAATGTCACTGAATAGTGACAAAAATGACCTGACTTTATTTAGAGTCGCCTTGACGTGATAACTTTTGTGGTGGAGGATTTTGCTTGTCGATATGTTTGGTTTTTGTTGGTGGTGTGGGTGTCAAGCAAATATAAGTGGTGTTTTTATGTTTTTTCGTTGTCATACCTCTGTAACTATTTGTAGTGGTTGTCTCTGTTCCTCTCTGTCTGTCTGAAGTCTTGAGTGCATAAATATTCTGAACCTGTTTGCAGGCTATGCACACCTTTTGAAGGAAATCATCAGAGTGAGTGGTGCCGCTTTCCAAAATCGGTAAGACAGAGTATGTCAGTTGCTATTGATTTTTAGATAACCCGCACGGCCAACTTACTGAAATCGACGACCTTCGAGTTTCTGCCTGCAGCTGTAAGGTACTTATATTTTTGTGAGCGCAAGAAAGCGCCGTTAGCACCCGAGCAAGGGATTGAGAGGATATCGAGCCATGCCTTTGTTTCATAAAGTCATTGCGGACAATGCCAATGCATACCCAAGCAAGTCAGCAATCGTTTTAGACGGTGTAGCAACTTCCTATCGAGTGTTGCAACAACAAGCGGATGATATCGCATCTATCCTGCCAACCCTGGGAATTGCTCCAGGCGATCGTGTGGGTCTGTACTCGGCAATTTCCGTACAACTGGTAGCTGCTTATCTGGGCATTCTGCAAGCCGGAGCAGTTACTGCTGCTATCCATCATACCCTGAGCCGTGCCAGGCTGATTCATCAACTCAAGCATTCAGGCGCTCGGTTGCTGATCACTGACTGCACCGACGACCTTCCGGGCCTTATCAAGGCCGTTGGGCTTGAATGGGTGCTGCTCACGACCCCGAGCGCTGTGCTCCCGCCTCAGGTCATTCAAATGTCCGATGCCCTCTCCAGACCTTCGCAAAAGGCTGCTACGAGGCATCCGCCATTGATTGAAGACCCCGAAAGGTCTACGTCGATATTCTATACATCCGGATCGTCCTTCAATCCGAAGGGCGTGCTGGTCAACCACCGAATCATGTTGGCTGCCTCACGCCAAGTCACCGCCTACCAGCAGAACACCCCAGATGATCGCGTCCTCAGTTATTCGACTCTGGCCTCCGATTATGGTGTCTACAACGTGATGATGCCGCTGGTAATCGGCGCCACCAGCGTGATTGAAAGCCAGCCGGCCACTACTGCCGAGGACATACTCGCAGTGGTTGAACGGGAGGAGGTAACCGCCGTGCATGTGTTTCCTCCATTATTTTTCCTGTTGGCCAATACCGGCCCGCATTGGGACGCTCGGGTGCCCAGCCTGCGTTATATATCCAGCAGTGGCCAGGCTCTCTACACCCGTCATATCCAGAAGATTCGGCAAGCTTTGCCTCGGGTACGGATCTTTTCCAACTACGGGCTCACGGAATGCAAACGTGTCAGTTACCTGCCTCCTGAGGAGCTCGATCAGCGCCCAGCCTCGGTGGGCAAACCTCTGCCCGGCGTCTCTTGTACTTGGTGGACGAGCGAGGGCGGGCCATTGACCAGCCTGGGGAGGTCGGCGAACTGCTGGTAACCAGCGACTACCTGATGCTCGAGTATTGGAACATGCCCGAGGCCAATGCCATGGCCTTCCTACACAATGCATTCGGCCACCCGCGCCTGTTTCGCACAGGTGACCTGTTCAAGCGAGACGCCCAAGGCTATCTCTACTACGTGGCACGCAAGGATGACGTGTTTTCCCGCAATATCTGGAAGGTCAACCCGCGGGAAATTGAACAATGTTTGGCGTCACACCCGGCGGTTGCCGAGGTATTAGTGGTGCCGGTCGCAGACGAATCGGCCGGGCACGTACCGAAGGCCTATGTTGTGCTCGAAACTGACCATATACAGACCATTGAGCAATCCCTGCGTGATCACTGCATAGCCCAATTGGACTGGCACATGGTGCCGGCTTATTACGTGTTCCTTGAGGCCTTGCCAAAAACCGATTCAGGCAAATTCAGCGCCAGAGGGCTGATCTGACAGCAGGAGAGACACATGAACGCTTTTCCGCAGCAATCGTTGGACGACGCCAGTCTTGACCACGACCTCCATCAAAGCGCCATGTTGAAACTGGCCGAGCATTTTCACAGCCTGGCGACTGGCGCGAGCCAAGTTCCGTCGCAGTCTCTGGACAGCCACCTCAAGTCACAGATCGACGACCCTCAGGTACTCGAGTACCACGACCGCCTGCTTGCGGGGGCGGGCCCACTGTTTTCGCATTTTCTAGCTAGCGTACCGTACGTCCTTGAGGAACTCTCCAGGATTGGCGTGACGCTGTCCCGACTGGTCTCGGCCTACCCGCCCAGGGCCGGCCAGCGCTACAGCATATTCGAGGTGGACGCCTTCGATGGTAGTAATGGTCGTGCTTTGGCTGGCCAATCCCAAGGCCTGATCCATAGCCTCACCTCGTCGCCCAACCGTGCCAACCAGATAGCCTTCGAGCAGTATGCCGACCCAGCCTTATCACACTTCTACCCGCACTCATTCTTCAAAATGAACACGAAGCTGCTGCAAAAGCCGGAATATAAAGCGTTCAGCCAGGGATTCGATTTCATATACGAAATGGCCGCATTCCAGTTCTATAACCGTAACCGCGCGCAACAAATCGCCCACATCAAGCGTTTTCTGAAGCCCAGCGGGCTGGCATTTTTCCTCGAAAAGCTCAACCACCCCGATTCAGAAGAGTATCTGCGACGAGAGAAGATAAAGGACGAAGTATTCAAGATCCGCTACTTCAAAGTGGAAGAAATCCGTTGGAAACGCCAGCAGATGCTCGTGCAGATGCAAAACGGTCAGGTCACCATGGAAGAACTGGTAGGCGCCCTGTCGGCTCGCTTCAAGCACGTCCACCTGCTGTGGAGCAGCAGTAATTTCTGCGAGTTTGTGGCCTCGGACGACGAACAGCGGATTGAACGATTCCTCAAGCTGCTAGGCCCGGTTGTGCAACCACCGGGCTTCTGCTTTGAAGGTTCGCGACTGGGTTCGGTGGTGCTCCATGGTAACCAAGTCGAGGTGCCGGCCAATGTCTGAAAACGTTCAACAGGTATTGCATCGCGCCGCCCAACCCGCGCCCTGCCAACGGGCACTGCAACACCTGTCAAGGTGGCGCGAGCGAGCGGGAGCAGCGCAGAAAGACCGTCGTTTGAGCCGCGATACATTCAACGAACTGTTCACCGGTGAGTGGCTGGATCTGTTGTCGCCTCGAGCGCCTGCAACCCGCAGCTCACATTGGCCAACAGTGGTGGAGAGCGCACGCATTGCCGCAAGGGCCTGCGCCTCCACCGGCTGGGTGATGGCCTTGGTGGGTGGGCACAGCAGCATCGCTCGACGTTTACCCCCGGCATGCCAGGATCAAATGTACGCTGACGGCCCCCGGCAGCTGTTCGCCTCGGCGTCCACCAGCGCCAACAGCCAGCTCAGCTACGAGGCGTGCGGCATAAGGGTGAACGGGCGCTGGCGGTTCAGCTCAGGGATCGAAGACGCGACGTGGTTGATGCTCAATGCACCTTGTCAGAACCACCCGGCTGCCTGGCACACTCCACGTTTTCTCGTACTGGTCGCCGCGCAGGATATTGAGCGAATCGACAGCTGGGACAGTTGCGGCATGGCCGCAACTGGCTCTCACGACGTTCAGGCTCACCAGTTGCTGGTGCCACACGAGCGGGTTTTCGCCTTGCATGAAATCTTCGCCCAACGCCCATTCAAACCGGAGATCGATTACATCGACCGTTTGCCATTGGCGCCCTTTCTGGCTACTTCGATCATCGGTCCGTTGTTTGGCTGCGCGGAGGGGGCACATGATGCGTTCGTCTCGGCGCTCACTGACTCGCTGGCCAGCGACCCAAGGATTGCCGAGCAGGTCGCTCACTCGGCCGCACAATTGCACAGCGCTGGCCTTCTCTATGACTCGTTGATATCGCGGTTGCATGAAGCAGGCATTCACGATCAAGCCCTGAGTACCTGTCAACTGCTGCGGTTACGCCGCGACCGTGCCTATTTGGCGAGGCAGTGCGTGCAAGCGGTGCAACGTCTGGTAGGACGGCTCGGTGCCTCTTCGTTGGCGGCAGGGCATCCACTCCAGCGCCATTGGTGTGACATCCAGGCCATCGCCGCGCATCGCGATCTGGCCTGGAGCGACGCGATGCTGGCTTGCGGCGAAGCGACCTTGCGCAATGGTAGTCATGACCAAGCATGACTCTTCATTCAATTCCTTATACCCAGAGAGGTTCACATGTTCATCCGCAGCAGGTCCGACGTGGAGAAAACCGCCTACTACGTGGAGTGGGGCGCCGGCACTAGCCATCGTCTACTCACCGAACGTGATGCCATGGGATTTACCCTCTGCCACACGGTGGTTCGTGCCGGCACTGAATCGCTGTTGCACTATCGGAACCATTTGGAGGCGTGCTACTGCATAGCCGGGGAAGGCGAGGTCGAGGACATGCAGGGGAATGTCTACCCGATACGTCCCGGTGATGTGTATGTACTCGACCAGCATGATCGGCACTACCTACGCGGCGGCAAGGAGCAGGACTTGATCCTGGTCAGTGTGTTCAACCCACCGTTGCGTGGTGACGAGAAACACAACCTCAACGACCGTTTGGGTTCGGCCTATTGAGGTTTGGCAAGGTCTCTTTCTTGCTTCTTACAGGAGTTCAGCATGCGCAAGGATTACCTGGCCTTTTTCATTTCGCTGTTTCTTTCGCGCCTGGCAGACCAGATCCTGTTGTTCATCGTGCCGCTGGTAGTGTTCCAGGCCACCAACAGCGTCGCTTGGGCAGGGCTGGCGTTCTTTGTCGAGTCGCTGCCGCGTTTTCTCGCCTTCCCGGTATGCGGCGCACTGTGCGACAAGTTCTCACCCATCAAGATCCTGCACATTAGCCAAGTTTACCGGGCATTGCTGTGCTTGTTGGCGATGGGACTTCATGCCCTGTTCGGCGGTCTTGCCTGGCTGGTGGTACTGTCGGCGCTGTGTGGGGGGCTGACCACTCAGGGCATCATGGCCCGCGAGGTGGTGATGCCGCATATCTTCCAGCACTACAACTACACCAAGACCCTCGCCTATTCTCAGATCGCTGACCAGACGGGCCTGGTACTCGGGCCACTGGTGGCAGCTGCGCTGCTGGAGTTTATGGCATGGCACTGGGTAGTGCTATGGACTGCTGGACTGTTCCTGCTGGCCGACCTGAGCATGCGGGCATGGCAGCGCGCCAGCCAGGTCACCCTGCCGGTGTACGAGCAGCATCGTGATATCTGGTTCCAACCCGTGCGTATCGCCTTCAGGCATATTGGCGAACAGGCCGAACTGAAGAAGATCATCACCTTGGCCGTCGGCGTCAACCTGATCGTCGGGGTCACCTTAGCAACCTCGGCGGCCATGGTGCTCGGCGAGCATGGCGCTGGCAAGGACACCTACGCATGGCTGCAGGCGGCTGCCGCAGTAACTACTATCGTGATCCTGTTCTTTCTCGCCCGGGTGGTGCTGCCGTTACGGGTAATGGGTGGCGTGGGCTACTTGATGATTGCCGCCGGCGCTTTCATCAGTGCCTTGAGTCCGAACTTTGCAGGGTATGTGCTGGGGTTTTTGCTGATTGTCGGTTTCGACAAGATGTTCAATGTCTATATGCGCAATGTTCGGCAGCGGGTAATTCCGACCCAGGACTTTGGCAAGACGGTGGGAGTGGTCACATTGCTCAACAACTTGTCGCAACCGTTGGCGGGCTTGCTGGTGGGAATACTGGCGGCGCCGGTGGGGGCGCAAGGGGTTATCTTGCTGCTTGCAGTGCTGACTACCGTGATTGGAGCGGGAGTTGTGTGGTGGTTTGGCGGCGTACGGCGTTTGCCTGGGGGAGCAGTTATCCAAGGCAGGGCAGATTGACTCAAGCAGTTTCTGGTTGAACAGGACGGGCAAACCCAACCCCTACCAAGGAACTAGAAAACTCCGCACTGCGGGCAATTGTTGGCAATCGGGTCGGGACCAAGAATTCCCGACACACCGGGAAATTTTCCCGGGCACAACAAAAAAACCAAAGGTAGCCGTCATGACCCGATCCCCACGTCGCCCCTTGTTCGCCGTGAGCCTGGTGCTCAGCGCCATGCTGCTTGCCGGCGCGGCTCACGCCGCTGTCAGCAATGAAGACATCCTCCAGGACCCGAAGAACCCGCAGCAGATCGTGACCAATGGCCTGGGCGTGCAGGGCCAGCGCTACAGCCCGCTGGACCTGCTCAACGTCAATAATGTCAAGGAGCTGCGCCCGGTCTGGGCGTTCTCCTTCGGCGGGGAGAAGCAGCGCGGCCAGCAGGCCCAGCCGCTGATCAAGGACGGGGTGATGTACCTGACCGGCTCCTACTCGCGGGTGTTCGCCGTGGACGCCCGCACTGGCAAGAAACTGTGGCAATACGATGCACGTCTGCCGGATGACATCCGCCCCTGCTGCGACGTGATCAACCGCGGCGTCGCACTGTACGGCAACCTGGTGTTCTTCGGCACGCTGGACGCCAAGCTGGTGGCCCTGAACAAGGACACCGGCAAGGTGGTCTGGAGCAAGAAGGTTGCCGACCACAAAGAAGGCTACTCCATCAGTGCCGCGCCGATGATCGTCAATGGCAAGCTGATCACAGGCGTTGCCGGCGGCGAGTTCGGCGTGGTGGGCAAGATCCAGGCGTACAACCCGGAGAACGGCGAACTGCTGTGGATGCGTCCCACCGTGGAAGGGCACATGGGCTATGTGTACAAGGACGGCAAGGCGATCGAGAACGGCATTTCCGGCGGTGAGGCGGGCAAGACCTGGCCTGGCGACCTGTGGAAGACCGGCGGCGCAGCGCCTTGGCTGGGCGGTTACTACGACCCGGAAACCAACCTGATCCTGTTCGGTACCGGCAACCCGGCGCCGTGGAATTCGCACCTTCGCCCCGGTGACAACCTGTACTCTTCCTCACGCCTGGCGCTGAACCCGGACGACGGCACCATCAAGTGGCACTTCCAGAGCACGCCGCATGACGGCTGGGACTTCGACGGCGTCAACGAGTTGATCTCGTTCAACTACAAGGACGGCGGCAAGGAGGTCAAGGCTGCCGCCACGGCTGACCGCAACGGTTTCTTCTACGTGCTCGATCGCACCAACGGCAAGTTCATCCGCGGCTTCCCGTTCGTTGACAAGATCACCTGGGCCACGGGCCTGGACAAGGACGGCCGGCCGATCTACAACGACGCCAGCCGCCCGGGCGCACCCGGCAGCGAGGCCAAGGGCAGCTCGGTGTTCGTCGCCCCGGCCTTCCTCGGCGCCAAGAACTGGATGCCGATGGCCTACAACAAGGACACAGGGCTGTTCTACGTGCCGTCCAACGAGTGGGGCATGGACATCTGGAACGAAGGCATCGCCTACAAGAAAGGTGCGGCGTTCCTCGGTGCCGGCTTCACCATCAAGCCGCTCAATGAAGACTACATCGGCGTGCTGCGCGCCATCGACCCGGTCAGCGGCAAGGAAGTGTGGCGCCACAAGAACTACGCGCCGCTGTGGGGCGGTGTGCTGACCACCAAGGGCAACCTGGTGTTCACGGGCACGCCAGAGGGCTTCCTGCAGGCATTCAATGCCAAGACCGGCGACAAGGTCTGGGAATTCCAGACCGGGTCAGGCGTGCTGGGCTCGCCCATCACCTGGGAAATGGACGGCGAGCAGTACGTTTCGGTGGTCTCCGGCTGGGGCGGTGCGGTGCCGCTGTGGGGTGGCGAAGTGGCCAAACGGGTCAAGGACTTCAACCAGGGCGGCATGCTCTGGACCTTCAAGTTGCCCAAGCAGTTGCAGCAAACCGCGAGCACCAAGCCCTAACGCCTGCCTACTGCCGCTTGCTGCCGCTGATCGGTAGCAAGCGGCCCTAGGCTCTGACGAAAAGCCTTGATACTTGTTCATGCTGCGTTGAAAACCGCCTCGGAGTGCTCATGTACTTCAGTACAGTCGGGCGCGACCCCGGCCGTTCCTCGGCTGTTTTCGCCTTGCCTGACCTGCGTCTCAAGACTTTTCGTACAGAGCCTACTACCAAATGACGAGAGCCCCGCTGCCAACGATGCATTCGCCCGGCACGCGGGCTTGTTACCATCGGTGCATCGCCTGTCGTGGGACAGGCACCGACCCGCAGAGGCTCAGCATGATCTACGCACAACCCGGAACTCCAGGCGCCGTCGTATCCTTCAAACCCCGTTATGGCAACTTCATCGGTGGCGAGTTCGTGCAGCCGTTGGCTGGCCAGTACTTCACCAACAGCTCGCCGGTCAATGGCCAGCCGATTGCCGAATTCCCGCGTTCCACGGCCCAGGACGTCGAGCGCGCCCTGGACGCCGCGCATGCCGCCGCCGAAGCCTGGGGCAAGACCTCGGTGCAAGACCGTGCGCGGGTACTGCTGAAAATTGCCGACCGCATCGAACAGAACCTGGAAGTGCTGGCGGTTACCGAAAGCTGGGACAACGGCAAGGCCATACGCGAAACCTTGAATGCCGACGTGCCGCTGGCAGCGGACCACTTCCGCTATTTTGCCGGTTGCATCCGCGCCCAGGAGGGTGGCGTAGGCGAGATCAACGAAGGCACCGTGGCTTATCACATCCACGAGCCGCTGGGTGTGGTGGGGCAGATCATCCCGTGGAACTTCCCGCTGCTGATGGCCGCCTGGAAGCTTGCCCCGGCCTTGGCCGCTGGCAACTGCGTGGTGCTCAAGCCCGCAGAGCAGACGCCCCTGTCGATTACCGTCTTTGCCGAACTGATCGCCGACCTGTTGCCGGCAGGCGTACTGAACATCGTCCAGGGCTTTGGCCGTGAGGCCGGCGAGGCGCTGGCCACCAGCAAGCGCATTGCCAAGATCGCTTTCACCGGGTCCACCCCGGTGGGCTCGCACATCATGAAGTGCGCGGCCGAGAACATCATCCCGTCCACCGTCGAACTGGGTGGCAAGTCGCCGAACATTTTCTTCGAAGACATCATGCAGGCCGAGCCGGCGTTCATCGAGAAGGCTGCCGAAGGCCTGGTGCTGGCGTTCTTCAACCAGGGCGAGGTGTGCACCTGCCCGTCACGGGCGCTGATCCAGGAGTCGATCTACGAACCGTTCATGGCCGAGGTGATGAAGAAGATCGCCAAGATCACCCGCGGCAACCCGCTGGATACCGAAACCATGGTGGGTGCCCAGGCGTCCGAGCAACAGTACGACAAGATCCTTTCGTACCTGGAAATTGCCCGGGAGGAGGGTGCGCAGCTGCTCACCGGCGGTGGTGCCGAGCGGCTGCAGGGTGACCTGGCCAGCGGTTACTACATTCAGCCAACCCTGCTCAAGGGCAACAACAAGATGCGCGTGTTCCAGGAAGAAATCTTCGGGCCGGTGGTGGGCGTGACCACCTTCAAGGACGAAGCCGAAGCGCTGGCGATCGCCAACGACAGTGAATTCGGCCTGGGCGCCGGCCTGTGGACCCGCGACATCAACCGTGCCTACCGCATGGGCCGCGGGATCAAGGCCGGGCGAGTGTGGACCAACTGCTACCACCTGTACCCGGCGCATGCGGCGTTCGGGGGGTACAAGAAGTCCGGTGTTGGCCGCGAGACCCACAAGATGATGCTCGACCACTATCAGCAGACCAAGAACCTGCTGGTGAGTTACGACATCAATCCGCTGGGCTTCTTCTAGACCGCGTCGCGGCCTTCGCGGGCTCGCCCGCGCCCACAGGTTCACCGTTGGTTCCAGAACCGGTGAAGAACCTGTGGGTGCGGGCGAGCCCGCAAAAGGGCCGGCACATGCATGGCCTACCCGTACCAACGCACCCCGCAAGCTCGTTCCAAAGTAGCATTCGGTCCAGTGCGCCCCCGTGCATTAATGCATCTACCGGAATCCTCCGGCACAAGAAGAGGACTTGCCCTATGTGGACTAAACCCGCCTACACCGACCTGCGCATTGGCTTCGAAGTGACGATGTATTTCGCCAACCGTTGATGACGGCCCGGCCATCGCCATGGTGGCCGGATCCTCCTGGAGCATGTGCCTGTGAACCTGATTGATCGCCAGCAAGCCCTTGCCTTGGGGCGAGGCTTGCGCCTGGGCTGGGAGCCACAGAAGGCTTGCCACGTGCTGTTGTACGCCGGGGGCATCATCGAGCTCAATGCCAGTGCCGGCTGGGTCTTGGCGCTGCTGGACGGCCACAGTACCGTGGCAACGGTCATCGACCGCCTGGCACAACGCTTCCCCGATGTACCGGGGCTCGAAGAGGACGTACTGGCGTTTCTGGAGGTGGCCCGCGCCAAATCCTGGATAGAATGACCGGTAGCCCCGCTTTGGTCTGGTTGCTTTCGTGGTGGGATGCTTTACGCTGGCGTTTATCTTCCAGAACAATAAGAACAGGCTTACCGATGAGCCAGAGTTTCAGCCCCCTTCGCAAGTTCGTATCGCCTGAAATCATCTTTGGTGCCGGCTGCCGGCACAACGTGGCCAATTACGCCAAAACCTTCGGTGCGCGCAAGGTACTGGTGGTCAGCGACCCTGGCGTGATCGCCGCCGGCTGGGTGGCGGATGTGGAGGCCAGCCTGCAGGCCCAAGGCATCGACTATTGCCTGTACACAGCGGTGTCACCCAACCCGCGGGTCGAGGAGGTGATGCTCGGCGCCGAAATCTATCGGCAGAACCACTGTGACGTGATCGTCGCCGTCGGTGGCGGCAGCCCGATGGATTGCGGCAAGGCCATCGGTATCGTGGTTGCCCATGGGCGCAGCATCCTCGAATTCGAAGGCGTGGACATGATCCGCGTGCCCAGCCCGCCGCTGATCCTGATCCCGACCACCGCCGGCACCTCGGCGGACGTGTCGCAGTTCGTGATCATTTCCAACCAGCAGGAACGCATGAAGTTCTCCATCGTCAGCAAGGCGGTGGTGCCGGACGTGTCGCTGATCGACCCGCAGACCACCCTGAGCATGGACCCATTCCTGTCGGCCTGCACCGGCATCGATGCGTTGGTGCATGCCATCGAGGCCTTCGTGTCTACCGGCCACGGGCCGCTGACCGATCCCCATGCGCTGGAAGCCATGCGCCTGATCAATGGCAACCTGGTGGAGATGATCGCCAACCCCACCGATATTGCGCTGCGCGAGAAGATCATGCTCGGCAGCATGCAGGCGGGGCTGGCGTTCTCCAATGCGATCCTGGGCGCCGTGCACGCCATGTCGCACAGCCTGGGCGGTTTCCTCGACTTGCCCCATGGCTTGTGTAACGCGGTGCTGGTGGAACACGTGGTGGCGTTCAACTACAGCTCGGCGCCGGAGCGTTTCAAGGTGATCGCCGAGGTGTTCGGGATCGACTGCCGTGGTCTCAATCAACGGCAGATCTGTGGGCGCCTGGTGGAGCACTTGACTGCCCTGAAGCATGCCATTGGCTTCCATGAAACCTTGGGCCTGCACGGGGTGCGCACGTCCGATATCCCGTTCCTGTCGCAACACGCAATGGACGATCCGTGCATCCTCACCAACCCCCGTGCGTCGAGCCAGCGTGATGTCGAGGTGGTCTATGGCGAGGCCCTCTGACGAGCAGCAGCGGGCGCTGGCCGGGCTGCTGGGGCTGGGTGACCACTCGGCGCGCAAAAGCCATTACCCGGAGCTGTCTGCCCGCCTGGACGAACTGGAAGCCGAGCGCAACCGTTACAAATGGCTGTTCGAAAACGCCGTGCACGGGATTTTCCAGGCCAGCCTTCAGGACGGCATGCGTGCCGCCAACCCGGCGCTGGCCCGCATGCTTGGCTACGACGACCCGCAAGCGGTGCTTTTTTCCCTGACGGACCTGGCCGCCAACCTGTTTGATGGCGGTGCCGAGGAGTTGCAGGCGATCACGGCGGTGCTCGCCCGTGAGCACAGCCTGCACGGCTACGAAACCCGTTTGCGGCGCAAGGACGGCAGCCATCTCGATGTGCTGATGAACCTGCTGCTAAAACCCGGCCATGAAGGGCTGGTGGAGGGGTTCGTTGCCGACATCACCGAACGCAAGCTGGCCCAGCAACGCCTGCAACAGCTCAATGACGAACTGGAGCAACGGGTCGCTGCGCGTACCGATGAATTGCTGGAGGCGCGTGATGCCGCCGAAGCCGCCAACCGCAGCAAGGACAAATACCTCGCTGCCGCCAGCCATGACCTGCTGCAGCCGTTGAACGCCGCGCGCTTGCTGATCTCGACCTTGCGCGAGCGGCCATTACCAGAGGCCGAGCATGTGCTGGTGGAGCGTACCCACCAGGCCCTGGAGGGCGCGGAAGACCTGCTGACCGACCTGCTGGACATTTCCCGGCTCGACCAGGCGGCCGTCAGGCCGGACGTGGCTGTGTACCGCCTGGACGAGGTGTTCGCGCCGCTGGTCTCGGAGTTCAGCTCGGTGGCCGATGCTGCAGGCCTGAAGCTGCGTGCACGCATAGCCGATTACGCCATCAGCACTGACTTGCGGCTGCTGACGCGCATTCTGCGCAACTTCCTCAGCAACGCTTGCCGGTACACCGACGAGGGGCGGATCCTGCTCGGGGCGAGGCGCCGCGGCGGCCAGCTGCGGCTGGAGGTGTGGGATACCGGGCGAGGCATCGCGCAGGATCGGCTGCAGGCCATTTTTCTCGAGTTCAACCAACTGGACGTTGGCCGCGCTGCCGATCGCAAGGGTGTCGGCCTGGGGCTGGCCATCGTTGAACGGATCGCCAAGATTCTCGGTTACCGGATCGAAGTGCGCTCGTGGCCGGGGCGTGGCTCGGTGTTCAGCATCGAGGTACCTCTTGGCAAAGAAGTGCCGCTGGCTGTTCATCAGGCTGTGCCGCTGCCCAGCGCCGGTAATCCGCTACCGGGCCGCCGCCTGCTGGTGCTGGACAACGAAGTGAGCATACTCGAGAGCATGGGCGCGCTGTTGGGGCAGTGGGGGTGCGAAGTGGTTACGGCTACCGACCAGGAGGGCGCCTTGCTGGCGTTGCAGGGGCGAGCCCCGGAACTGATCCTGGCCGACTACCACCTGGACCATGGCGTGGTGGGTTGCGAGGTGGTGAGGAACCTGCGTGAGCATTTTGCGACTGCCATACCGGCAGTGATCATTACCGCAGACCGCAGCGATCAGTGCCGGCGTGGCTTGCAGAAGCTAGGGGCGCCGCTACTGAACAAACCTGTGAAACCCGGGAAACTGCGGGCGGTATTGAGCCAGTTGCTTCTGGTGCATTGACTGGGTAGTCGTTCACCACTCAGCGAAATAGAGCACTTAAATGGCCTGTCGCGGAGTTTGGATCCACGGGTCTTTAAAACTTACCATCCGGTCAGCTTGCAAGAAGTTAGTAAACTAACTAATACGGCTTTAAATACCGCTGGTCGGTGCTTTTGCTCAAGAAATGAACGATTTGCCAGTGGGTCGCTCATATTTGCCAGCAAGTGTGTTCTTCAAACAGCGCACTTCGCACCTCTCCCCAGAACGTAATGGACGTTCAACTTGATCTGAATCGCAGGGATGCACACGGGGCTTTTTTACCTCTGACGATGGAGTAACGCCATGCCCAACCGAGGCTCAACGGTTGAGCCACTGTGTGCAATTGAGTAACCATTCGCTGTTTCAATTAACGATATGAATTTGGTCTTCCCGGTGCGATCAAGTCGCACGCGTGCTTGTTGCAAGGCCATCTAGCGCTGATGCATTACGTGGAGAATTCGACGTGGAGTTTAATACAATTATTAGCCTGTTCGGGCAGAAAGAATCCATGGAACTGGTGCGGTTGTCGGTCATTTATGTTCATTTACTGGCCTGTTGTATCGCCATCGGCCTGGTATTTACCAGCGATGCCGAGATGGTCAGGGACTTGTTGAAGGGGCATCAACAGGCCAGCCATGACGGTAAGCACATGGCGCGATTGCAGGCGTCCGTTGCCAATGCCTTGATATTCTTGTGGCTTACCGGTGCCGCGGTCATTGGTATCGATTACCTTGAAAAGGGCATGAGTTATTTCGCCAATCCCAAACTTCACGCAAAAGTCATTATTGTCTTGCTCCTGACCTTTAATGGCATGTTGTTGCATCGTTATGTATTGCCTGCCTTGCTCAAGGCCGGTTCTTTGCTTGACCTGAATATAGGCGTGCGGATGTTTGCGCTGTTTTCTGGTGCACTGTCAGGTGTTTCCTGGTTATATGCAGCGATGCTGGGCGTCGGTCGGCCACTGGCCTGGAAGTATTCGTTGACCGAGTTGCTGTTGGCCTATCCGGTGATGATCCTGCTTGGCTTTGCCCTGATGGCCGCACTGACCCAGTGGGCGCGAAAACGCAATATGGTCAAAGCGACGCCAGCACCTGTGTGGCCGCTGGCGGGCATTCCTTGCTGATGGCCTGAGGCACTGCAACGGCGTTGCGAACCGGCGCTTCGGTTACACGTTTGCCTGCTCGCTGCGCCCTTTGGCCAGATAGGCGTTGAACTCATCTTCCGGCACCATGCTGCCCCCCGTTCCCCAGACGAGGTGGGTGGCCTGTTGCAGCCGGGCTGGGGTGAAGCGTTGGCGGGCCAGGTACTCGTCGGCTTGCAGCACCCGTAGCATACCCGGTACGCCGGCCAGGGCAGAGGGCTCCAGTTTGACCTTGTCCTGCTCACCGTGCGGATCACTC